>NZ_JBNPMZ010000019.1:0-55043 GCF_050314255.1 Sporofaciens sp. SGI.106 | reverse complement strand
TGATCAGAATCATCAGGAGGAAAAGAAAATATGGGAACATTTAAAAATGCAGACGGCAAGTCTGTTCTGTTAAAAATGGTAAAGGGAATTCAGGATAATAAAGCGTATCTTGGAGAAGTAGACGGACTCATCGGAGATGGAGACCATGGCATGAACATGAATAAAGGTTTCAGCCTGTTTGAGGAAAGATTCAAAGATGAAGATTTCACTTTTACAGAAGGCCTGGACGATCTGGGAACTATCCTGTTCAATGAAATCGGTGGATCTATGGGACCGATTTACGGAAATATTCTGATGGGAATGGCAGAAGCCGGAGAAGATGCAGAGGAGATTGGTGTGGCAGAACTTGCGGCAATGCTGGAAAATGGATTGAAAGAGCTTCAGGATATCGTTGAGGCGCAGGTTGGAGATAAAACATTGGTTGATACCCTGTCACCTGCAGTTGATGTGCTGAAAGCAGCGGCAGAGTCCGGAAAAGACTACAAAGAAGCATTGGAGGAAATGAAGGCAGCTGCAGCAGCAGGACGTGATTCTACAAAAGATATGGTGGCTAAGTTTGGCCGTTCCAGTCGTCTGGGCGAGCGTTCCAGAGGAGTTCTGGATGCAGGAGCAACATCATGCTGTATTATTCTGACAGCAATGGCTGATGGAATTATTGAATTATTGTAATAAAAAAGAGAAGCAGGGGACAGGTATGCCTTGTCCCTTGCTTTTTCTGTTATTGTGCATGCGGCTAAAGGTCCGGTGGACCTTTTTTAGTAAGTGGGGTCTGAAAATAGTATTGACAAATAGGGTGAAAATGATATACTAAGATTACAAATGTAATATCGTATTACATTTGTAATATGAGGGTAGTTGAATGAAAAGAAATCTGAATATAAAAATAGCATATTGGTATTATACTCTTGGGATGACCCAGGATGAAATCGCAAAAAGACTATCGTTTACGAGACAGAAAGTGAATCAGATTATTAATTCACTGGTAGATTTGGATGTTGTCACGATTAATATTCATGGATATGAAAGGGATAATATTGAACTGGAAGGAAAAATAGAAGAAAGATTTGGTCTGAAAGAAGCAATTGTGGCAACTGATTATGGCGAGAAAGATACGGCTATATATAAAGTGGCGAATGTGGCAGCGCAGTATCTGGATGAGACTATTCAGCAGGGAGATATCATTGGAGTGTCCTGGGGAAGGACTCTGGCGGAAGTGGTGGATCAGATGACGTTTAAGCGCCGCAGTGAGTGCCGGGTTGTACAGTTGATGGGAGCTCAGAATATTGAGCGTCCTGTGGAAAAATCTGATGAGATTGCCCGCGGGTTGGCAGACAGACTGGATTGTCCCAGTTATATGTTATACGCTCCGGTCGTAGTGGAGCATGCGGAGACGAAGAAGTGGCTTCTGAAGGAACGCAGTATTAAGGCTTCGTACGAACTGATGAAGAAGTGTAATATAGCAGTTCTCGGAGTGGGAGAGCTGACGGAAAAGTCGACCATGTGTACCAGAGGACACATTACTCCCGATGACATACGGATACTGAGAGAACAGGGATTTGTGGGAGATATTGCTATGAATCCGGTTCGGCTCGATGGAAGTTATGATGAGTGTCCTTTGACAGACCGTCTGCTGAATGCGGATATGGAATGTCTGAAAAATATAGCAAATACGGTGCTTGTGGCGTGTGGAGAGGAAAAGGTAGAAGCGATTCGGGCAGTGCTCTGTTCGGGTTGTATTGACAGATTGATTATAGATGAGACTACGGCGCGGCAAGTGATGGAAGTATAGGAGGCGTAGTATGAAGTACATTCTTGGGATTGATGTAGGGACATCGAATGTAAAGGCGGTGCTCTTTGATGAATTCGGCCAGGAAGCCGGTGTTGCCAGTCAGGAGAGCAAAACACTGAATGGCGCGGGAAATCAGGTAGAGCAGGATATGCTCACTGTCTGGGAAAAAGTGAAGTACTGTGTAAAAACGGTAGCTGAATCCGGTGTCGCCCGGAAGGATGATATTATTGGTGTTGGGGTAACCGGTCAGGGAGAAGGATGCTGGCTAATTGATGATGAAGGGAACCCGGTACAGAATGCAATTCTCTGGTGTGATGGAAGAGCAGTGAATGAAGTGGGAGAGATTACCAACGATCATCCGGAGATTGGACGTCTCTATCATACAACTACAGGAACACCTCCGCTTCTGGGAAATCAGATGATGCTTCTGAAGTGGATGAAGGAAAACAGGAAGGAAACGCTGGATAAAGCGAGTAAACTTATTTTCTGCAAAGACTGGATAAGATATAAGATGACAGGAGAAATCAAGACAGAAATTACAGACAGTCTCACATCGCTTATTGATGTACACAGTGGGAAGATAGCGGAGAATCTGATGGAGGCCATGGGGATTGCAGAGTACAGAAGCTATTTGCCGAATCCGGTCCGGTCTGATGAAGTGGTAGGGACAATTCTTGATTCCTTTGCAGATGAAGTGGGGCTCAGGCGAGGGCTTCCGGTGATTGCGGGGGCGCTGGATACTTCGGCAACAGCGGTGGGGCTTGGAGCTATCCATGAAAAGGATGTGTGTGTGATCCTGGGCACAACCTGCGCCAGTGAAATTGTGATGAAAAAAGAAGACTGTGCTTTCGGAGCAGAGAATTCCCGTTACGAAAAACATCCGCTGGGAGATCTGTATGTGGAGCTGCAGCCTACATTGAATGGAACGCCTAATATTGACTGGATGCTGGAAAATATTGCAACTACCAGAGATTTTAACGAAATTGACAGGATTGTAGACAGCGTACCGGTGGGATGCGGTGGAGTTGTTTATCATCCGTATATCAGTGTTGCCGGAGAGAGAGCACCGTTTTATCACCCCTATGCCAGGGCGAGCTTTTTTGGAATCAGTCAGGTGACTACAAGAGAACAGATGATTCGGGCTGTGTATGAGGGAATCAGCCTTTCAATAAGGGACTGTCTGATGAATGTGGACAAAAGCGGAACCATTTTCCTGGCCGGAGGAGGGGCGAAAAGCCCGGTATGGGCCCAGATGATTGCCGATGTAGTGGGAATGAAAGTGATGATTCCAGCCGGTAAGGAATTGGGAGCGAAAGGTGTTGCGCTGATGGTGGGCGTGGCTCAGGGGCTTTATAAGAATTATGATGAAGCGGTGGAAAAGGCATGCACCTTCCGGCAGGTATACGAACCGAATCTTACGAATACAAAGAAGTATGATCTTATTTATGAATTATATAAAAGAGTCAGAATCCATAATCAGGAAATATGGGATTACAGACATCAGATGAACAAGAAAATCCGTGCAATTGGAGAGGAGGATGAATAATGAAGATTTTCTTTACTGCGGAGTACAACGAAGAAGAACTGAAACCATTGTATGAGATGGGTGAAGTGGTAAAAGACGGATGGGCGCTGGGACTTCCGAAAATGTCGGAGGAAGAGCTGGTTGAGAAGACCAGGGATGCAGACATGATTATTACCAGTTATGATGATATCACCAGAAAGGTTATAGAAGGAGCTCCGAACCTGAAATTAATTGCGTGTACCAGAGCAACACCGGTGAATGTGGACATGGCAGCGGCAAAAGAAAGAGGAATTCCGGTTCTTTATACACCTGGCAGAAATTCCGACTCGACAGCAGAGATGACGATTGGTTTAATGCTTTCTATTGCAAGAAGAATTCCGATGGCCCACGGAGCACTGAAAGCAGGCAAATTTACAGGAAATCCCGATGCTAAGAAAGTGACCAAGGATGGTCTGAAGGTGGATATGATTTGGGATATGGATATGGATTCGCCGTATATGGTATTCAAGGGGACTCAGCTCCACGGTAAGACGCTTGGTATTGTGGGATACGGAAGTATCGGAAGAAGGGTTGGAAAGATTGCACGTGCGATCGGAATGGAACTTTTAATTTACGATCCGTTTGTGGGTGAGATTGATGTGGAAGAGTTTGGCGTGCGGAAAGCCCGGACTCTGAAACAGGTTATGCAGGAGTCTGATTTTATTACCTGCCATATGAAGATTACGGATGAGACAAAGGGTTGTATCAGCAGAGAAATGATTTCTTACATGAAACCGACGGCGTATTTTATTAATGCATCCAGGGGGGCGATTCTGGATGAGGAAGCACTTATCGATGCACTGAGAGAAAGAAGAATTGCCGGAGCGGCATTTGACGTATATGCAAGTGAGCCGCTGGCAAGCAATCACCCATATGTGACAGAGCTTGATAATGTGGTAATCACGCCACATATTGCCGGGGCAACCGACGATGTGCTTGTAAACCATACCAGACAGATCGTTGCGGATGTAAGAAGATTCCTGAATGGAGAGCATTTGTTATATCAATACAAATACTAAATGACAATCGGAAAAGAAAAAGAAGGAGACGGAAATGAACAGAGAAAAAGCAAAATTAATGCAGATTGAAGTGTGCAGTACAGCAAAATCCATGTATAACAGTGGACTGGTAGCGGGAACATGGGGCAATATTTCCGCCCGTATTGATGAGGACTATATGGTTATTACTCCGTCCGGTATGGATTATGAACGCCTGTATGCAGAGCAGATGGTAATTGTAAATATGAATACTCTGGAGTATGAGGGAAGCTTAAAACCATCCATTGAGGCAGTTGTGCATGCGGCTGTTTATAAAGACAGACCGGAAGTAAATGGAATTATGCATACGCATTCCACTTATGCACTGACGGTGGCGGCAGCAAGAAAACCGATTCCACCAATCTGTGATGATCAGGTGCAGATCCTTGGCGGAGATGTAAAAGTGGCAGCTTATACCATGCCGGGAACAAAAGAGATGGCAGAGTCGGTAGTAGATGCGCTGAAGGGAAGAATGGGTGCTTTGATTGCAAATCATGGAGCAATAACGGTAGGACGTACTTTGAAAGAGGCGTACACAGGATCTCAGGTGCTGGAGAAAACGGCTATGGTATATATAAATTGTCAGAGCATTGGCGGTGCGGTAGAGATATCCCAGGAGGACATTGATTTCTTCCATGACTTTTTCCTGCACAAATACGGACAGAAAAAATAGAAAAATGATGGATAAAAAAGATTTAAAAATAATTATTTTTGACATGGACGGAGTGATCCTGGACAGTGAGCCACTTCACGAAAATGCCCGGCAGATGATGTTTCGGGAATTTGGTATTGTGCCGGATGATACTTTTCCGGATCCGGTGGGAAAATCCTCCAGTGGATTCTGGAGAAAAATCATTGAGCTTTGCGGTATAGAAGGCGAACCATATGCCCTGGAAAAGGAGCAGTACCGTCTGGTGGCAAAACAGATTGAAGAAAATCATATCCCGCCGTCGGATGGATTAAAAGAGGTTCTTGCATGGGCGAAGGCGCATGGTGTTAAGATCGGGCTGGCATCATCATCTACCAGAGTTCTGGTGGATGATGCCCTTCGGCTGGTGGGAGTGGATGAGGCGTTTGATTATACAGTGTCCGGAGATGAGATTAAGGCAAAAAAACCGGCGCCGGATGCGTATCTCAAGGTGCTTGAACTTTCGGGATTTTCGGCAGAAAATGCCGTGGCGATTGAGGATTCCTGTGCAGGTGTAACTGCAGCAAAGAATGCAGGCGTGTTCTGCTTTGGTTATAGGAATGCGACATCGGGAGAACAGAATATTGATGCAGCTGATAGGATCATAGAAAATCTAAAAGAGATTCTGGATGAGGTTAGAACGTGTCCCTGTTTCGAAGAGAGGTAACAAAAATGTTGTTTGTAAGTGTCAATTGCGCTGTGAATTAATGCGTTAAACTTACACCGGTTGCTCCCAATAAGTCGTGACACGAATAGAGATCCTCTTGCATACTCTGATAATGAAGAGTGTGTAAGAGGATATTTTTATGCCTTATTCTATTATGGTAGATGCCGGACACGGGGGAAAGGATCCAGGGGCAGTGTATGACGGACGTCAGGAGAAGGATGACGCTCTTCGACTTGCACTGGCAGTGGGAGAGATACTGCAGAATAATGATATTGATGTGGAGTATACCAGGACGACGGATGTATATGAGACGCCGTATCAGAAGGCGATGGAAGCGAATAATGCAGGAGTGGATCTTTTTATTTCTATTCATCGGAATTCATTCCCGGAGGATAATGAAGCGGAAGGGGTAGAATCTCTGGTCTATGACCTTTCAGGGCTGAAATATCAGATTGCCCAGGCGGTGAACGAACAGCTGGAGGCAGTTGGGTTTGTAAATCTGGGAGTGAAAGCCCGTCCGAATCTGGTAGTGCTTAAGCGTACACAGATGCCGGCGGTTCTCATAGAAGCCGGGTTTATCAATTCGGACTCCGATAATGAACTGTTTGATGCTAATTTTGAGGCCATTGCGCAGGCTATTGCTTTTGGAATTCTGGATACATTGGAACGGGAAGGGGTTATCCGGGATCCGGGCATGGCTAATAGTATTAGTAACGGTATGACTAATGGTATGGCTATGAGAAATGGTGCCGGTATGTCCGGCCGGACGCAGCCACGTCAGATGTATCGGGTTCAGGTGGGAGCATTTCGGAACCGTAATTACGCAATCCGCCTGCGGGATGAACTTCTGGAGCAGGATTTCCCGGCTTATCTGAATGATTCGGGAGAGTTCATCCGGGTTGGAGTGGGGGATTTTGATACGTTGGGTAATGCAGTAGAGATGGAGCGCAGGCTAAAGAGGGATGGATACCAGACGGTGCTGATAACCCGTTAACCGAAGATAATGTAATCAATAGATTCTGCAGGATGCATGAAGACGTAAAATAATAAGAGGATGCATTATGCATCCTCTTTGTCGTCTTCGCTTGTGTCGGGTTCCGGAAGATATACATGAACCTTCTCAACCCTGTTTTTATCTAATGTTTCAACTACCATGCGGATTCCTTCTTCGGTAGTTACTTCATCTCCTGCTTCCGGCAGCCTGTCCAGGTGTTCGATGATCAGACCTCCCAGTGAATCATAGTCGTCGGAAGATAAATCAAGGTCAAGTCTGTCGTTCAGGTCTTCCAAATTGATAGAACCTTCGATGATATATTCGCGCTCACCGATCTGTTCTACAAAGTCTTCTTCGTTTTCGTCGTATTCATCCCGAATTTCACCCACGATTTCTTCCAATAAATCTTCCAGTGTGATAAGTCCGGCAGTTTCACCGTATTCATCTAATACGATGGCAATATTGAAAGAGGCCTGTCGCATTTCTACAAGAAGTTCGGAAATATTCTTGTATTCGTAGGTGAAGTAAGCTTCTCTAAGAATGTCCCGTACATGAAACTCCTTCTTATTATCAAACAGAAGAAGATCCTTCATGTTAATGGTTCCTATGACATTATCTGTAGTTTCCTCGAATACCGGAAGTCTTGTAAATTTGTCTTCCCGGAATATCTCGATGAGTTCTTCGTATGTGCTGTCTACATCGGCAAATGTAACGTGAACCCGCGGAACCATAACATCCTTTGCCTTGGCATCTCCCAGGTCGAACACGTTGTAGATCATTTCCTTTTCTTCTGACTCAATTACACCGTCTTCATGGCTTACATCTACAATAGTACGAAGCTCCGTCTCTGTCATGGTACGGTTTTTGTCGTTCGGATCGATCCGAAACAGGAAAAGTACTCCCATTGACAGGCTGTTGATAATGAAGATGAGTGGAGTCATCAGCTTCATGAATATATGGATAACGGGTGCGTAGATCAGGGACATTTTCTCTGCATGTATGGTAGCCATTGTCTTTGGGGTGATCTCACCGAACAGAAGAATCAAAACAGTGAGAAGACCGCTGGCGAATGCTACTGCAGAGCCGCCCAGGCTGTATGCCAGGGAGGTGGTCAGGGATGCTGCAGACAGATTGACGATATTATTACCAATCAAAATGGCGCTGAGCATCTTGCCCGAGTCCTCTGTAATATCCAGAACAGTTTTGGCTCGTTTGTTACCCTCTTCTGCAAGAGAGCGCATCCGTATCTTATTAACAGTTGTAAGAGCTGTCTCTGCGGATGAAAAATATCCGGATAACAGCAGTAAAATAAATAAAATAATCAATTGCGTGGCGTCACTCGAATCCAATGAAAAAATCACTCCTTTAATAAAATTATTCGCATATGGTTTACGAATATAGTCTGTGACTAATATAACGCATTTCAGAAGAATTTGCAAGTGTACGTTGAATTCACAGATGTTTTAGTGTATGATGAACATTGAATATTAAAGAAAGGTTAGCTGATATGAAGCAGAATTTGTACGAGAAATTGGCGGCGGTTCTCGGTCAGGAAAAGGTATTGGCAGAAGAACCGATGAAAAAGCATACAACCTTCCGTGTGGGAGGTCCTGCGGATCTTTTTGTAATGCCTTCATCGGAAGAAGAGGTGAAGGCGGCAGCAGCAATCTGTGATGAGGAGAAAGTTCCTTATTATATCGTCGGGAATGGAAGCAATCTTCTGGTTTCGGACAAGGGATACAGAGGCGTGATTATTCAGCTTTATAAAGAAATGAGCCGGATTCGCGTGGAAGATAATGTGATCTATGCTCAGGCGGGTGCGTCATTGGCAAAGATTGCGAATACGGCACTGGAGTCATCGCTTACCGGATTTGAATTTGCAGCAGGTATTCCGGGAACAATTGGCGGCGCATGTGTAATGAATGCGGGTGCCTATGGCGGAGAGATGAAAGATGTCCTTCTGGAGGTGCGGGTCATGACTTCTGATGGAGAGGTTATAGTACTTCCGAAAGAAAAACTGGAACTGGGATACAGAACCAGTGTCATTGCAAAAGAAGGGTATATTGTTCTGGAGGCGGCAATTGAATTGAGACCGGGAGAACAGGAAACTATTCGGACATATATGGAAGAACTGAGGGAGAAGCGAACCAGCAAACAACCGTTGGAATATCCAAGTGCCGGAAGCACATTCAAGAGACCTGAAGGATATTTTGCAGGAAAATTAATTCAGGATGCAGGACTTCGCGGCTTTCAGGTGGGCGGAGCGCAGGTGTCAGAGAAACACTGTGGATTTGTGATCAATGCCCATGAAGCCACCGCGGCGGATATTGTTTCTCTGATGGATCAGGTGTCCGGTCGGGTTCGGGAACAGTTTGGCGTTGTGCTGGAGCCGGAAGTGAAGAAACTGGGAGAATTTTAAAATGAGATTTGTGATTGTAACCGGAATGTCAGGAGCGGGGAAGAGTACAGCACTTAAGATGCTGGAGGATGTAGGATATTTTTGTGTGGATAATCTGCCGGTGCCGATGGTAACGAAGCTGGTAGATCTGCTTAGAATGCCGAATGCGGAGATAAATAAGATTGCGTTGGGACTGGATATCCGGAGTATTCATAGTTTCCGGGAACTGGAGCAGTCTCTTATAGCACTGGATGATATGCATCTTTCCTATGAGGTGCTTTTTCTGGAGGCCTCGGATGAGGTTTTGGTTAAAAGGTATAAGGAGACGAGAAGAAGTCATCCGCTGTCCGGAACAGGCAGGGTTGATCAGGGAATTAAGGAAGAACGGACCCGGCTTAAGGTACTTAAGGATCGTGCGGATTACATTATAGATACAAGCCGGATGCTGGTCAGAGAACTGAAGATGGAGATGAACAGAATCTTTGTGGAGAATAAAGAGTATAAGAATCTTTATATCACGGTATTATCCTTTGGATTTAAATATGGAATACCCAGTGATGCGGATCTGGTATTCGATGTGCGCTTTCTGCCGAACCCATATTATATAGAAGAACTTCGCCCTAAGAGTGGTAATGATAAAGAGGTACGGGACTATGTAATGGCGAACGATAAGGCTTCACAGTTCCTTGAGAAGCTTACGGATATGATAGAATTTCTGATTCCGAATTATGTGTCAGAAGGTAAGACGCAGCTGGTAGTGGCGATTGGGTGCACCGGTGGGAAACACCGTTCCGTGACGCTTGCCAATGCACTCTATGAGAAATTACTGGATATGGAAGAGGATTACGGAATCCGAATAGAGCACAGAGATATCGAAAAGGATGCGATAACGAAAGCAAAGTAGGAGTGTCTATGTCATTTTCTGGTAAAATAAAAGAAGAATTGTCAGGCCAGTGCCCGCGTGCAAGACATTGCCAACTGGCCGAATTGGCGGCAATTGCGGGTATGTGCGGAGAACTCCGGGAAGAAGAAAATGGAGGAGTTTCTCTGCGGATTCAAACGGAAAATATATCCGTTGTGAGAAAAGGCTTTACTTTATTGCAAAAAACATTTAATATAGGAAATGAAATTGTTGTCCGGGTGGCTGTTAGAAGTCATCCGCAAAGGGACAGCTATTGTTATATACTTGCCGCGAAGGGGAAAAGTCTTAGGGCAGTCCGGAATGCTTCTATACAGGCGGTGTGCTGTAAACGTGCCTTTTTGAGGGGTGCATTTCTTGCCGCCGGGTCTATGAGTAATCCGGAAAAATCCTATCATTTTGAAATTGTATGTGATACAATGGAGAACGCACAGTATTTGAGATATCTTATGAACAGTTTTGACATGGATGCCAAGATCGTTCAGCGTAAGAAGAATTATGTGGTCTATTTGAAGGAAGGAGCACAGATTGTGGATATGCTGAATGTGATGGAGGCACATGTGGCACTGATGAATCTTGAGAATGTGCGGATATTGAAGGAGATGCGAAATGCGGTGAACCGCAAGGTGAACTGTGAGACTGCAAATATTCACAAAACCGTATCTGCTGCTGTGAAGCAGATGCAAGATATAGCGTATGTGCGCGATCATCTTGGTTTTGATAAGCTGCCGGATGGACTGAAAGACGTTGCCCTTACACGTCTGAAATATCCGGAAGCGACGCTGAAAGAGTTGGGAACTCTTTTGGAAGAGCCGGTTGGCAAGTCCGGTGTCAATCACCGATTGAGAAAATTAAGTGAAATGGCAGATAAGTTAAGGGAACAATAGGAGGGAAATTATGATTAAAAAACCTATTACTATCCGGTTTGACGAGGGTCTGGATGCAAGACCGATTGCATTGTTGGTTCAGGAAGCTAATCAGTATTCCAGTCAGGTTTACATTGAGGTGGAGAACAAAAAAATCAATGCAAAGAGCATTATGGGAATGATGAGTCTGAACCTTGGAAACGGAGAGGAACTCACTGTCGTAGCAGAAGGCTCAGATGAAGAAAAGGCCATCTGCGGTGTGGAGAAATTCCTGATGGGTGCGAAATAATACATATGTGGAATGAAAAGAGGGCATGATGGATGCCCTCTTTTGAAATATGTTGCTTTATATGAGGTGGAAGATTTGAGAAAGATTTGAGCTTTATATTAAGGAGGTAAGTCTGTGAGAAGATTATTATTTATTTACAACCCTCATGCGGGAAAGGAACTGTTAAAACCAAAGTTGTCAGATATTATTGATATTTTTGTCAAGGCGGGATTTGAGGTGGTAGTGTATCCCACCCAGTCTTATCGGGACGCTTATCGTAAAGTGAAGAATTTTACGGAGGAATATGATCTGGTAGTGTGCAGCGGAGGAGACGGAACGATTGACGAAGTAGTAACGGGGATGATGGCGCGAAAACAGAGAATACCCGTAGGATATATTCCTACCGGCACCACCAACGATTTTGCGAATAGTCTTCATATTCCCAAGAATCTTCTGGCGGCAGCGGATAATGCGGTTAATGGGGTTGCGTTTCCCTGTGATGTGGGGAGATTTAATGAAGGAATCTTCGTGTATATTGCAGCATTTGGACTTTTTACGGATGTTTCCTATCAGACAGAGCAGGAAGTAAAGAATGTTTTGGGGCATCTGGCATATGTGCTGGAAGGAACCAAACGTCTGTTTAATATTCCGTCTTATCGAATTAAAGTGACTCATGACGGAGAAACGATAGAGGATGAATTTGTTTTTGGTATGGTGACCAATTCCAGGTCCGTGGCCGGTTTCCGCAATATGATTGGAAAAAATGTGCAGTTTGATGATGGTGTATTTGAGGTGACCCTGATTAAGACGCCGAAGAACCCGATTGCTTTACAGGAGGTTATAGCGGCCCTCCTTATTGAACAGGTGGATACGAAGTATATGTATTCTTTCAGAACCGGGCATATTACGTTCGAGTCTCTTGAAGAAATACCCTGGACGCTGGATGGGGAGTTTGGCGGGGAACATGACTATGTAGAGATTGAGAATCTTCAGAAACAGCTTGAAATTATGATTCAGCCTCAGCATGTGAAGGATCTGTCGGCAGATGCAGAGCCTGAAGAACTGCCGGGAATCGAGGATTTGGAGAAAGAAAAACAGGAATAAAAAAGATGAAAAGGTAAGAAGTAGAGATGGAGAAAAGAGAAAAGTTTTCCTCGCGTCTGGGATTTATCCTGATTTCGGCGGGGTGTGCAATTGGATTGGGGAATGTGTGGAGATTTCCATATATAACAGGTAAATATGGCGGCGGAGCCTTCGTGCTGATGTATCTGTTCTTTTTGGTGGTTTTGGGACTGCCGATCGTAGTGATGGAACTGGCAGTAGGGCGTGGGAGTCAGAAGAGTTCGGCTATGTCTTTTAATGCATTAGAACCGGAAGGGAGTAAGTGGCATGTATTCCGGTATTTTTCTATGGCAGGAAATTATCTTCTGATGATGTTCTATACAACCATTGGAGGATGGATGCTGGCATATTTTTACAAAATGTCGGTCGGAGTGTTTGAAGGTGCGGATGCAAAACAGATAGAGAATATTTTTAGTACTCTGACATCTAATCGGAATGAGATGTTGTTCTGGATGATACTGATTTCTGTAATTGCTCTTGCAGTCTGCTCGGTCGGACTTCAGAATGGCGTGGAATTCATTACAAAGATAATGATGACCAGCCTTCTTGTGTTGATGCTGGTCCTGGTGGTGCGTTCAGTGAGCCTTGAAAATGCTGCAGAAGGACTAAAGTTCTATCTGTTCCCGAGCTTTGAGAAGATGCGCGAGGCTGGAGTAAAGGAAGCGATATTTGCGGCGATGGGACAGGCTTTCTTTACTTTGAGCGTGGGTGCAGGCTCTATCGCAATATTCGGAAGCTATATTGGGAAAGAGAGGAGCCTTGCGGGAGAGGCTGTGAGTATTACGGTACTGGATACTTTTGTGGCTGTCGTGGCGGGACTCATTATTTTTCCTGCCTGCTTTGCTTTTGATATCAACCCGGGAGAGGGTCCTGGACTTGTGTTTGTTACACTTCCGAATGTATTTCGGGAAATGGTCGGCGGAAGAATCTGGGGCAGCCTGTTTTTCCTGTTTATGACTTTTGCTGCGCTGTCAACGATTATTGCGGTGTTCCAGAATATTATTCAGTATGCCAGAGATCTGTGGAACTGGCCGCTTTGGAAATCTGTTCTGATAAATGGAGTGGTACTTATTGTACTGAGTATTCCGTGCGTGCTGGGTCTGACCGACTGGTCTTCCTTCACGATCGGAGGAAAGAATATTATGGATATTGAGGATTTCCTGGTAAGTAATAACATCCTTCCACTTGGTTCTATGGTGTATTTATTATTCTGTGTGACAAGATATGGATGGGGATGGGATAATTTCCTCAGGGAAGCAAATACGGGGGAAGGAATGAAATTTCCTTCCGGAAAAGGAATCCGTTTCTATCTGACATTTATACTGCCTTTGATCGTTCTTATTATCTTTGTTCAGGGATATATGGGTATATTTTTCAAATAAATAAAAAAATTCAAAAAAATGAAAAAAGTACTTGCTTATTATGGCGTTGTCTGCTATACTAAGCAAGTACGAGATGAGCGGTTGATAAAACCGAACAGCTCAACAGGATATGGCTCCGTGGTCAAGCGGTCAAGACGCTAGCCTCTCACGCTGGAATCCGGGGTTCGATTCCCCGCGGAGTCACTTAACCAAGTCGCCGAATTCCTTTATAGTAAAGGATTTCGGCGTTTTTTTGCGCCCAAAATAGAAAAGGGGCAGGTTTTTTGTTGGCTAAAAATCCTTTATCCTTGTGTTTTTTTGTTACATGAGATATAATGAAACAAATGAGGCTTTTCAAGACGAGTGATTGAGAGCTTTAGATATAACAGAAGGAATTGGAGGAGAAAAGATATGTTAGTATCAGCAAAAGAAATGCTTCAGAAAGCAGTAGCAGGACACTACGCAGTAGGACAGTTCAACATTAACAACCTGGAGTGGACAAAGGCAATTTTAACTGCAGCTGAGGAGGCAAAGTCCCCGGTTATCCTGGGTGTATCCGAAGGAGCAGGAAAATACATGTGTGGTTTCAAGACTGTTGAAGCTATGGTAGAGGCTATGGTAGAAGAACTGGGAATTACTGTTCCGGTTGCTACACATCTTGATCATGGCAGCTACGAAGGATGTAAGAAATGTATCGAAGCTGGATTTACATCTATTATGTTTGATGGATCCAAATATCCAATCGAAGAGAATGTAGCAAAGACTAAAGAGCTGGCTGCAATCTGCGCAGAAAAAGGAATGTCTCTGGAAGCTGAAGTAGGAGCAATCGGCGGAGAAGAAGACGGAGTAATCGGACAGGGCGAGTGTGCAGATCCGGAAGAGTGTAAGATGATTGCTGATCTCGGCGTTGATATGCTGGCAGCAGGTATCGGAAACATTCATGGAAAATATCCTGAGAACTGGGCAGGACTCAGCTTTGAAACTCTGGATGCAATCCAGAAACTGACAGGAGATCTTCCGTTAGTACTTCACGGAGGTACAGGAATTCCGGATGAAATGGTTAGAAAAGCTATTGACCTTGGTGTTGCAAAAATCAATGTTAACACAGAGTGTCAGTTAGTATTTGCAGATGCTACCCGCAAATATGTGGAAGCTGGTAAGGATCTGGAAGGAAAAGGATACGATCCGCGTAAATTACTGAAACCTGGATATGAAGCAATCATCGCAAAGGTTAAAGAAAAAATGGAATTATTCGGATCTGTAGGACAGGCATAAAAACGAATTGAAAAATTTTACTTGCCTTTTTCGACCGGATGAGGTATACTAGCAGACGAAAAGGAGAACAAAGGCGTTCCAGCAGGAGTTGGGGTGCCTTTTTCTTATTTCTTGTCTTAATGAAAAAGAAAGGAAATGGAAAACATGAGTGAAGTATTTAATGTAGCAGACATTTTTGGCGAAGATGTATTCAATGACACAGTGATGCAGGAACGTCTGCCAAAGAAAGTCTACAAAGATTTGAAGAAGATGATTGAGGAAGGTAAGGAGTTAGACCTTGCCACAGCTGATGTAATTGCACATGAGATGAAAGAATGGGCAATCGAGAAAGGCGCAACTCATTACACTCACTGGTTCCAGCCTCTTACGGGTGTTACCGCTGAAAAACATGACTCCTTCATCTCAGCACCAATGGACAATGGAAAGGTTCTGATGAGCTTTTCGGGTAAAGAATTGATCAAAGGAGAGCCGGATGCTTCTTCTTTCCCGTCAGGAGGTCTTCGTGCAACATTTGAGGCAAGAGGATATACAGCCTGGGATTGTACATCACCGGCATTTGTAAGAAAAGATGCGGCAGGCGCAACGCTTTGTATTCCGACTGCATTCTGTTCTTATAAAGGAGAGGCGCTTGACCAGAAAACACCGCTTCTTCGTTCTATGGAAGCAATCAATGAACAGTCTCTGAGACTGCTTCGCTTATTTGGAAACACAACATCTAAAAAGGTTACACCTTCTGTTGGACCTGAGCAGGAATATTTCCTGGTGGATGCAGAGAAGTTCCTTCAGAGAAAAGACCTGATCTATACCGGACGTACACTTTTTGGTGCAATGCCGCCAAAAGGACAGGAGATGGATGATCATTATTTCGGAACCATTCGTCAGAGAATCGCAGGATTCATGAAAGATGTAAACGAAGAATTGTGGAAGGTTGGTGTTTCTGCAAAGACACAGCACAATGAAGTTGCACCGGCACAGCATGAGCTGGCTCCGATTTACGCACCTTGTAATATTGCAGTAGATCACAATCAGCTGATTATGCAGACATTAAAGAGAGTTGCATGCCAGCATGGAATGAAGTGTCTGCTTCACGAGAAACCGTTTGCAGGGGTAAATGGTTCCGGTAAGCACAACAACTGGTCTATTACAACCGATGACGGCAAGAATCTTCTGGATCCTGGAAAGACTCCTCATGAGAATGTTCAGTTCCTGTTAGTATTGACCTGTATTTTAAAAGCAGTAGATACACATGCAGATCTGCTTCGTGAATCTGCAGCAGATCCGGGAAATGACCACAGACTTGGAGCAAATGAGGCACCTCCGGCAATTATCTCTATCTTCCTTGGAGAACAGCTTGAGGATGTAATCGAGCAGTTGATTACAACCGGTGAGGCAACACACAGCCTGAAAGGCGGAAAGCTTGAGACAGGTGTTAGTACACTGCCTGATCTTGCAAAAGACGCTACCGATAGAAACAGAACATCACCATTTGCATTTACCGGAAATAAATTCGAATTCCGTATGGTTGGCTCACGCGATTCTGTAGCAGCTCCGAACGTAGTGCTGAACACAATCGTAGCAGAAGCATTTGCAGAGGCATGCGATATTCTGGAAAATGCAGAAGACTTTGATAAAGCAGTGCATGATCTGATCAAACAGTATGCAACAGAGCATCAGCGCATCATCTTCAATGGAAATGGATATTCTGATGCATGGGTGGAAGAGGCTGAGAGACGCGGACTTCCAAACATTAAGTCCATGGTAGACGCAATTCCGGCGCTTACTACAGACAAAGCAGTGAATCTGTTTGAGAAATTCCATGTATTTACAAAGGCTGAGCTGGAGTCCCGTGCTGAGATTAAGTATGAGATTTATGCAAAAGCTATCAATATCGAAGCAAAGACAATGATCGATATGGCAAGCAAACAGATTGTTCCGGCAATTATCAAATATACAAAGGAACTGGCAGATACCATCAATTCAGTGAAGGCAGCAGGAGCAGACGTATCCGTTCAGGCAGAGCTTCTGACAGAGATTTCAGGACTTCTGGTAGAAACAAAGAAAGCACTGAAAGCATTGGAGGCAGTAACAGCAGAAGCCGGAGCAATGGAAGAGGGTCAGGAACAGGCTGTATTCTACCACGATACAGTATTTACAGCAATGGATGCACTTCGTACACCGGTAGATAAACTTGAGATGATCGTGGATAAGGAAGCATGGCCAATGCCATCCTATGGAGATCTTATGTTTGAGGTATAAATATACATAATTCTGTTTGGAAAATTTAGAAATATATCAGAAAATATTAAGAACCTTGTACTTGGAAGCACTATATGAATGTGCTATCATAAGTACAAGGTTTTTTAATCTCTGGATTATAAAATGATCAGAAAAGACTCAGAATATTGCAAGGAGGATGTGTGTATGACACAGATGGAATTTCTTTCCGGATTGCAGGAGGCGTTAGCTTCAGACCTGGATGCCCGAAGTGTTCAGGAGCAGATGGCATATTACCGGTCTTATATATCAGGTGAATTAGCGAAAGGAAGAACGGAAGAGGATATAATGAATGAGCTGGGCGATCCGTGGGTGATCGCAAGATCAATCATTGATATGCAGGAGAGTACTGCGGAGACTTACGAAAGCGTGAATGAGTACGATGGGTACAGAAAACAGGAGGAGTATGGAAGCAATTCTGCATATGGCAGAACCGGCGGACGTGTGTATTCATTTGGATTTGATACGTGGTGGAAGAAGCTTTTGCTGGTACTGGGGATTCTTGGAGTTCTCATGGTTGTAGGAGCTGTGATAGGAGGTATATTCAGCTTGCTTGCACCGCTTATTCTTCCGATCCTGGTTGTAATTCTGGTAATACGTTTGATTGGTGGCCGGGGACGGCGCTGATGAAAATACTGCTTCGCAGGCCGCTCGCGCGTGAAGATTGCGCGGGCGGAACTTTTTGTTTATACGTGAAAAAGACCGATGGGGGAGCCATCGGTCTTTTGAGGGGAGTATAAATAATTAATAAGGGGTTGTAGAAAATATTTTCTACAAGACTTAGTATAATATAAGGTAATCTAAAAAGCAAGATAAAAATTAAAAAAATCTTAAAATTATAATAAATAAACTGTATATTTCTTAAGATTATTTCTGAATGAAAAATTTTACTGCCTCTCCGGACCAGAAATCCGGGGCAATCATTAATTCAAAAGTTGAAAAGTTCTCCGGCACCTGATAAATTAAGATGCCATCCAGAGAAGCACCCGGAGTAACGGAGCCGTTGAATTCATTTTTTCCCTCAGCCTCCGGAAGAGAGAGCCCGGATAAATCTTCAGATACTAAATAATCGTCACAATACGCTTCGATATCCATTTGAGAACTGATACTGATTTCTTCATCTGAATTATTTGTAATCTCTAATTCACAAATCAGGAATGTTTTTCTATCACCGGGAATAATGGTTTCATTTCCGGTTGAGGTTGAGGTGTTTTTAAATGTAACCTGAAGATCGCCTATTTCTGCCGTGTCGCCGAGAGAATAGTGATTCTTGTCATTATCGGCAGAAGCAGAGCCTTCACTTCCTTTTTTATCATTCTTTGCATCAGCAGAAATTTCAATTTTAAAGAACTTCTCTTTAATGATATCTTTTCCGAAGAAGAGTCCGGCTGCTCCTAGTAAAAGAATGATAATCCCGATAATAATAAATTTCAGACATCCCCCCTTTTTGGGAGTATCCATATCCATTTCGTCAGGAAAATAATCTGTCTGAGTTTTTGCTTTGCTTTTTACAGGCTTGTCAGATCTTTGACTTTTTTTCTTTTTCGGCTTGTCAGAGTCTGAACTACTCTTCTTTTTCGGCTTGTCAGAGCCTTGACTACTCTTTTTTAGAGGTTTATCAGAGCTTTGAACAGGCTCTTCTTCAGGTTCGCTGGCAGTTGTAACATCTGACTTTGAAGATGCTTCGGGAAGTTTAAATTTTTTTCTGCAATTATCGCATAATCCATAAGAAGGATCTTTTTTTCCTGGACGAAGTTCATTTCCGCAAATAGGACAATTCATATAAAGGACCTCTTTTCTCTTGTAAAATAATGATGTTTTCAACGATTAAATTATATACATGAACAGGAGCGGCAGTCAATGAAAAATGTTGCCATCCGGATTTTGAAGATAGAAAAAATGCATACATAAAAAATAAAAATACGGACAGAATAAAACTGTAATCAAATTGATTAGGAGGAAAGAACAATGGCAAACAATTATAGTTCATCAAACAAAAATGCATCAGGTCAGAATGCGTCTGACAGAAACACATCAAATCATAACGCGTCCAACAGAAACGCATCAAACAAGAATACAACAAGTCAGAATGCATCTAACAGAAACGCATCCAATAAGAATTCATCCAACAGGAATGCATCTAATAAAAATGCATCTAATTATGGAAATTATAGTGATAACTACTAATAATAGGATCATTGCAGATTGTAGCTGAAGAAATGTGCGGGGAAGACATGCGGGATGGAGCATGTCTTCTTTGCTTTTTATAAAAAATGTGAAGGAAAGGAAAACAGTATGTCTATTTTCTTTGAAATCTTGCATACTTGCGTTGACAAAGTACAGGAGAAGAAAGTAAGATGAAAAAGAAAATATTTATTTGGAGAATAGCATGGAAAAACTGGAATTTATTGCCCCCTGCCATTTTGGACTGGAGGCAGTTTTGAAAAGAGAGATACAGGATCTGGGATATGAGATATCTGCTGTTGAGGATGGAAGGGTTTCCTTCTATGGAGATATAAATGCGGTATGCAGGGCGAATATTTTTCTGCGTACGGCAGAGAGAGTGCTTCTGAAGGCTGGACAGTTTAAAGCAGTATCTTTTGAGGAACTATTTGAAAAGACAAGGGCAATCCCGTGGGAAAAGTATATTCCGAAAAACGGGAAGTTCTGGGTGGCGAAAGCGGCATCTGTGAAGAGTAAATTGTTCAGTCCGTCGGATATTCAGTCTATTATGAAAAAAGCAATGGTGAAGCGTCTGCAGGAAAAATATCGTGTGGAATGGTTTCCTGAGGACGGTGCTTCCTACCCGGTGAGAGTTTTTTTGATGAAAGATATAGTAACAGTAGGAATTGATACATCCGGCATATCTTTACATAAAAGAGGATACCGGGAAGTGTCCGGCAAGGCTCCGATTACGGAAACGCTGGCTGCGGCATTGATTCTTCTGACGCCGTGGAAAAAAGACCGGATACTGGTGGATCCGTTCTGCGGAAGCGGAACATTTCCGATAGAGGCGGCAATGATGGCAGCGAATATTGCTCCGGGAATGAACCGTTCATTTATGGCGGAAGAGTGGACAGACCTTGTGCCTAAAAAAGGCTGGTATGAGGCCATTGATGAGGCTAATGACCTGATTTGTGACGATATAGAGACCGATATACAGGGCTATGACCTGGATGGCGATGTGATAAAAATCGCCAGAAGAAATGCGAGAGAAGCCGGGGTGGATCATCTGATTCATTTTCAGGAAAGGGACGTAAAAGATCTCAGGCATCCGAAGAAATATGGCTTTATCATTACCAATCCTCCTTACGGGGAGCGTCTTGAAGATAAAAAAGATCTTCCGGCACTGTATAAAGCGTTTGGAGAAAGCTTTGGAAGGCTGGATTCATGGTCTGCCTATATGATAACGAGTTATGAGGATGCAGAGCGTTATTTTGGCCGAAAAGCGGATAAAAACCGTAAGATATATAATGGTATGCTTAAAACATATTTCTATCAGTTTCAGGGGCCTAAACCGCCCAGAAGACCCAGGGAGGAGTAAGAAGATGGACAAAATAATATTTGCGACAGGAAATGAACATAAAATGATAGAAATCCGCATGATCTTAAAGGATCTGGGGATGGAAATACTTTCACAGAAGGAAGCGGGAATTCAGGCAGATATTGTGGAAGATGGAAAGACTTTTGAAGAAAATGCAATAATCAAAGCAGCTGGAATCGCAGCAGTGGCTGCGCAGATGCCGGAATATAAAGATGCGATTGTTCTGGCGGATGATTCCGGCCTGGAAATCGATTATCTGAATAAGGAGCCGGGAATTTATTCGGCGCGTTACATGGGAGAAGATACCTCTTATGATATCAAGAATCAGAATCTGATTAATCGTCTTGCGGGAGTTCCTGATGAGGAACGTACGGCAAGGTTTGTGTGTGCGATCGCGGCGGCATTTCCGGATGGAACAAAAGAAGTGGTACGCGGTACCATGGAAGGAAGGATCGGCTATGAGATTGCCGGGGAAAATGGTTTCGGTTATGATCCGATTTTCTTTCTTCCGGAGTATGGATGTACCAGCGCACAATTGTCTCCTGAAAAAAAGAATGAGTTGAGTCATCGGGGAGAGGGGCTGAGAAAGATAAGGGTAATTATTGAAGAAAAAAAGCACGGTAAGGAAAAAGCGTAGGAAAGAGCGGGAAACAGATTGTATGAGAGTATTAATTGTAAGTGATACACATAAATCCCACAGGAATCTGGAACAGGCCATAGAGGCTGAGGGACCTGTTGATATGATGATCCATCTGGGAGATGTGGAGGGACGGGAAGATTATATAGAAGCACTGGTAGATTGCCCAAAACATATTATCAGCGGTAATAATGATTTCTTTTCGGATCTTCCGCGAGAGGAAGAGTTCTTTATCGGAGACCTGCACATCTTTATAACACATGGGCATGGATATTGTGTGGGGCTGGGAGAAGACAGACTGAAGGCAGCGGCAAGAGGAAGGGGAGCGGATGTGGTTATGTATGGTCATACCCATATTCCGTCATTGACAGAGGAAACGGATCTGGTGACGCTGAATCCGGGCAGCATCGCATACCCCAGACAGCCGGGGAGGCGTCCCAGTTACATCCGTATGGATATTGATGAAAAAGAGAATGTAAAGTATGAAATCTGCTATTTATAAGGGAAAAAGGCGGATTGAAAAAATATTAAAAAAAATAAAAAAACTTGTTGACAAACCAGGAACCCTAATATATAATAACTATTGTGTCACGGAGAAGTGATAAGAAAAAAATAAAATATCGGGGTGTGGCTCAGCTTGGCTAGAGCGCCTGGTTTGGGACCAGGAGGTCGCAGGTTCGAATCCTGTCACCCCGATACTTATGCGGGTGTAGTTCAATGGTAGAACACTAGCCTTCCAAGCTAGATACGTGGGTTCGATTCCCATCACCCGCTTTCTTAAAGCCTTGGTGCTTTGAGAGAATGAGTCTGTAGCTCAGCTGGATAGAGCAACGGCCTTCTAAGCCGTAGGTCGAGGGTTCGAATCCCCCCAGGCTCGTTGACACGTACACTGATGTTGCGTGGCTTCCTGTAAGGCTGGTTGAACAGATGATATGCTGGAAGGAACAGACTTGGTGAACGGGTCAGTCCTATGGCCTTGGCATAATGCTTAGCCCGGTGGATGGACTTGATAGAATATGGTGGGTATGGTGCAGTTGGTTAGCGCGTCGGATTGTGGTTCCGGATATCGTGGGTTCGAGTCCCACTACCCACCCTCTAATTTCTAATGGGCTATCGCCAAGCGGTAAGGCACAGGACTTTGACTCCTGCATTCGTTGGTTCGAATCCAACTAGCCCAGTTTAATACGGGCGTGTAGCTCAGTCGGTAGAGCACTTGACTTTTAATCAAGTTGTCCGGGGTTCGAATCCCCGCACGCTCACTAGATAAAAGAGGCGGAAACCTAGGAAATACAAGGGTTTGCGCTATTTTTTTGATTTTTTGAAGTATCCTATTGTAGCTCATTATGAAACTTTGTAAATGTCTCATTCGCGTCTCAATGTCTCATTTTTTTCTCAGAAATTTACCGCTGCATCTACTGCTGAAATGGTAGACTTCAGAATTTGCTTGAAGGTGAGTAAGAGTTGTTGAAAAACAGGTTTCTTTTATAAATATCTATACAAAATCGAACAGCTCTGATAAAATTGAACCAATTAATAAACAAAAGGATAAAGCCATGTCAGAGATTACATTGTTAGGTTCAATTAATACTGATATACTAAAAAGCAAATTCGGAAAACTACAAACGGCTGAAATAATTGTTACAAACGAAAGATTAGCGCATATTCAAGAAAGACATCCGCAGGATTACCAATTATTTTGGGAATATGGTAAAATCAGTGTGGAAAAACCGGATTACATTATTAATGATGAAAAACATGAAGGAACAGTATTCATGGTAAAACAATTACCAGATACGAACCTGAATGTGGTGGTACGTGTGGCGCTTGATATGGATAAAGAAGGGTTGAAAAATTCAGTAATGACATTTTACAGGATTAGAGAACGAAATCTTAGAAAAATGATTGAGAAAAACGAGTTGCTTTACAAAAATGAATAGATGATGTATAATAAGCATACAATGAACAGGGAGATATTTGAAGTAGAGAATGTGCTGCTACACACCCTATGGGTCAAAAGAAATGTGGGAATGGGCACACCCACCAAATGTCTTCCTGCTTCTGTATATAATGATTATTAGCCACCCATTCTTTGGAGTGAGTGTTTTTTTATACCTTTTGTTCGATACTCTTACGATAGTTAAACTGCCGGGGAATCATCTGTAATGTGCTATGTTGCACACAGAAAGGAGTAAGATTGCGGATATTTTAACAAAATATCAATCTGAATACATGCCGGTCTGCAATGATGTATTTCTCATATAACTATTGACAATTCTCGCTCGGTATAATAGAATCAACATGTCTCGTTTATATCTCAGAGATACACTCACTTTTGTGAAAGAGTGTAGACTCTTGAGTTTGAGGGGTTGCGCTATTTTTGTTTTAAAGGGAACGTTAAGTTCCATATCTGCGGATGTGGCGGAATTGGCAGACGCGCTAGACTTAGGATCTAGTGTCTACGACGTGCAGGTTCAAGTCCTGTCATCCGCATTTAAAAAGGCCCACAATCTTTGAAAATCAGGGATGTGGGCCTTTTTGCAGATTTATTTTATTCTATTTATCTACTTTTGGAAGTCCGGCAAATCCAACGGCCAGATCTTCATCTGTCGGGATATAATCTTCCATTTTACCATCATTGAATTTTTCGTATGCGACCATATCAAAATATCCGGTTCCGGTAAGGCCAAAGACAATCGTCTTCTCTTCACCGGTTTCTTTGCATTTCAGAGCCTCATCCATAGCAACCTTTATAGCATGACTGCTTTCCGGTGCAGGAAGGATTCCTTCGATGCGGGCAAATTTCGTAGCAGCCTCAAATACGGCTGTCTGCTCAACGGATACAGCTTCCATTAATTTGTCATCGTATAACTGTGAAAGAATGGAGCTCATGCCGTGGTAGCGAAGTCCTCCGGCGTGGTTTGGAGAAGGAATGAATCCGCTTCCCAGGGTATACATTTTTGCAAGAGGGCATACCATTCCGGTATCACAGAAGTCATATGCGTATTTTCCGCGGGTAAGACTTGGGCAGCTTGCCGGTTCTACGGCAATGATGCGGTAGTCCTTTTCACCTCTTAATTTCTCACCCATAAATGGGGAAATGAGTCCGCCAAGGTTGGATCCGCCGCCGGCACATCCGATAATAATATCTGGTTCGATTCCATACTTGTCAAGAGCGGCTTTGGTTTCCAGACCGATTACAGACTGGTGAAGGAGTACCTGTGCGAGTACGGATCCCAGTACATAGCGGTAACCTTCGCGGGTAGTAGCAGCCTCTACGGCTTCGGAAATGGCACAGCCAAGGCTTCCGGTGGTTCCAGGATGCTCTGCAAGGATCTTGCGGCCTACATTTGTTGTTTCGGATGGGGATGGAGTAACATCTGCGCCGTAGGTACGCATTACTTCACGACGGAACGGCTTCTGTTCATAGGAACATTTTACCATATATACCTTACAGTCCAGACCAAGGTATGCACATGCCATGGAAAGTGCTGTTCCCCACTGGCCGGCTCCGGTCTCAGTAGTAACACCTTTCAGCCCCTGCTTTTTCGCATAATAGGCCTGGGCGATGGCTGAGTTTAATTTATGGCTTCCGGATGTGTTATTTCCTTCAAATTTATAATAAATCTTTGCCGGTGTTCCCAGCGCTTCTTCCAGGCAGTATGCGCGAACCAACGGTGATGGACGATACATTTTATAAAAATCCTGAATTTCCTGCGGGATATCAAAATAAGCTGTTGTATCATCCAGTTCCTGTTTTACCAGCTCATCACAGAATACATGTCCCAGTTCTTCGGCAGTCATGGGCTCAAGGGTGCCTGGGTTGAGAAGCGGTGCCGGTTTATTCTTCATATCGGCCCGTACATTATACCATTGTTTTGGCATCTCATTTTCTTCCAGATAGATTTTGTAAGGGATTTTTTTGTTGTCTGTCATAGCTTTTTACCTTCCTTTCAAAAATTAGAGTTTAGTACGGGCTGTAGTATAGCAGTCAGCTTTGCTGACTTTACGTTTTAGTGACAAAGATTTTTTGCAAAATAAAAAACCTGCCCTATATGTTATATAGGACAGGGAATATACCTGCGGTGCCACCTATGTTCATTCTGTTTCAGAATGCACTCAGCCATGTACTGTCATACATGTTCCAGGATAACGGTCGGAAGCCGTCGCCCCTACGTCAGAGAATACTGATTTCGGTTTGCCCTCACAAGTCCATTCGCCTTGACTAATATTATCGCGGTTCCACCATTCGCGACTCTCTGGTAATACGCTGTCAGGGTTACTACTCTTGCTCATCGGTTCTTTGTTTTGCTTTATTATAATGCAGTGAAAAAGCGTTGTCAATAGAAAAAATGAAAAATTAGAAAACGGCGTTCCTGACTCAGCTTCAGAAACGCCGTTTCCCTTTTCTTTTATTAGTTTAGGTATGATTGACAAAATCCTTAATAGCAAATTAATCCAGATATGTTACAAGACCTTCCTGGCGTGCGTGGCAGGTTCCCTCTTCAGCGGCATATCCAAGTGCCAGAATACCTACAACACGACGTCCTTCCGGAAGTCCGATCTCATCAAGATAAGCGGAAACTTCCGGCTTATCTCCACAATATTTTAACTGGTTGATCCAGCAGCTTCCAAGACCAAGAGAATGAGCAGCAAGCATCATGTTCTCAAGTGCACAGGAGCCATCCTCTACACCATTTACGGCTTCTTTATCTACAGCTACAATTACAATGGCTTTTGTTCCGTAGAATGTATATGCCGGATTTTCCATTCCTTTTCCTACTACTTCCTGAAGCTTCAGAATGGAATCTGCATTCTGCATAACAAAGAAACGATATGTCTGCATATTCTTTCCGCTCGGAGCGTATGTTCCAGCTTTTACAACCTCATCAATTAAATCCTTTGGAACAGCCTGATCTGTGAATTTCCGGATACTTCTTCTTGTATAAATGTTATTTAATACTTCGTTCATGGTGTTTTCCCCTTTCTGATATTTCCTGGTACATCTTTATCCTAGTATATCTCTTTATTTCGGAAAATGCATTGTCCATTTTGGACAAAATTCAAAACTTGTTTTTGTCGAAATACTAAGCTATACTATCAGTTAGAACTCGCGTCCCGGGACGGGTGAGGAGCGTATATGAATGAGGAGGAATGAGATGAAGATAATGATCGCATCCGACATACACGGCAGTGCATATTACTGTCGGAAACTGTTGGAACAATATAGAGTGGAAAAACCGGACAAACTGTTACTTTTGGGAGATATTCTGTACCATGGACCCAGAAATGATCTGCCGAAGGAATATGATCCCAAGGCGGTGATTGCCATGCTGAATGAGATGAAAGAAGAAATTCTCTGTGTGCGGGGCAACTGTGATACGGAAGTAGATCAGATGGTACTGGAATTCCCGATTTTGGCGGAGTACTGTATTCTGTATGAAAAGGGAAGAATGATTTTTGCCACGCACGGACATCATTTTAACATGGAAAATCCGCCAATGATGAAGGAAGGGGATATCCTGCTTCATGGGCATACCCATGTTCCGATGAGTAAGATGTTTGATGGAAGAATATATATTAATCCAGGATCCGTTGCGATTCCAAAGGAAGAGAGCGACCACAGCTACATGATGCTGGAGAATGGGAAATTTACATGGAAAACACTGGAGGGCAAATCATATAAGGTGCTTGCCTGTGACAGTGTAGAAGGAGAGGATAATTAAAATGCTGGAAGTGAAGAATCTGACTTTTAAGGTCGAAGAAAATGGAGTAAAGAGAAGTATTGTAAAGGATATCAGTTTCACAGTAAACAGTGGAGAGATGCTGGTAATTACCGGTCCGAACGGTGGAGGAAAATCCTCTCTGGCCAAGGTGCTGATGGGAATTGAACAGGCTGATTCAGGACAGATTATTCTGGATGGTGAGGATATTACAAATTATGATATTGATCATCGCGCCAATGCGGGAATCGGGTATGCATTTCAGCAGCCGCCGCGGTTTAAGGGAATGACTGTAGAGAAGTTTCTTTCTCTGGCAGCAGGAAAGCCTTTGCCGGAAAGCGAAGTGTGCAGGATGCTCAGTGGAGTGGGTATTTGTGCCAAAGAGTATCTGAAACGTGAGGTGGACGGAACCCTGTCCGGCGGTGAGATGAAGCGTCTGGAAATTGCTACAGTACTTGCCAAGCCGCACAAATTATGTATTTTTGACGAACCGGAGGCCGGGATTGACCTCTGGAGTTTCTCTATGCTGGTGAATCAGTTTGAGGAGATTCATAAGAGAAAGGAAGAAATGCTGATTCTTATTTCTCATCAGGAACGGATTATTCAGATGGCGGATCGCATTATGGTAATTGAAGACGGTAAAATCGGAGCAATCGGAGAGAAAGAAGAGATTCTTCCGACTCTGCTTGGGAATCAACCGGGTTGCTGCTGCAGGGAAGGCTGCTAGTATGCGGAAGAATACCATGGGAAGGGAAGGAGAAGAAGTATGGCATTATTAGATAGAATTACAGAGAAAATATTAAAGCAGATAGATGAGAGTGGATTTAAACAGGAAGGAGCATTTAATCTGCGGCACAATGGTATTGCTTTGTGTCACGGTGACAGTGAACATATCAAGATTAAAAAGAAAGAGGATAAGCCGGGAATCGACGTGTATATCGATGGTTCCACAAAGGGAGAGCAGGTTCATATTCCGGTGGTAGTGGATGCTTCCGGTATGACGGATGTGGTATACAATGATTTCTTTGTGGCAGAAGGCGCAGAGGTAGTGATCGTGGCAGGCTGCGGTATCCATAACAGCGGATGTAATGAAAGCCGACACGATGGTATCCACACTTTCCATGTGGGAAAGGGTGCGAACGTCCGTTATGAGGAGAAACACTATGGGGAAGGTAACGGCAGTGGTGCCAGAGTGCTGAATCCAGTGACAAAGATTATTTTGGAAGAAGATGCAGTATTTACACTGGATACTGCACAGATCAAGGGTGTGGACTCCACTGTGCGTGAGACGGATGTGGAGCTGGGAACCAATGCGAAATTATACGTAGTAGAGAAACTGATGACCCATGATAACCAGGTGGCAGAGTCCAATATGGAAGTACAGATGAATGGGGATGGAAGCTCGGCACAGATTGTGTCCCGATCTGTTGCAAAAGGAAATTCCAGACAGGTATTCCATCCGAAGGCAGTGGGGAATGCAAAATGTCACGCCCATGTTCAGTGTGATTCTATTATCATGGATCATGCAGAGGTATGCTCTATTCCGGAAATTAACGCAAGACATCTGGATGCTGCCATTGTTCATGAGGCGGCAATCGGAAGGATTAACGACGAACAGCTGATTAAGCTTCGTACCCTTGGAATGACAGAAGAAGAAGCAGAAGGCGTTATTGTAGAAGCCTTTTTGAATTAGGAGGAATTGAATTGAAAAAGAAATTTAAAATGATGTCGAAGGCACTGGAGATGGAGCTTCGAGAACACAAAAGTTCATTTATGGTATATGTTATTCTTCGTGCGCTGGTAATCCTCGTGATGATTCTGCAGATATTTAACAGGAATTTCGAAAATGTATTTCTGTGTATACTGACTCTGCTGCTTTTGATTGTTCCGAGTTTTATTCAGGTGAATTTTAAAATAGAATTACCTACCGGACTGGAAATTATATTGCTTTTGTTTATATTTGCTGCGGAAATATTAGGAGAAATTCAGGCATATTATATCAAAATTCCGGCATGGGATACTATGCTGCACACCATAAATGGATTTCTGATGGCGGCAATAGGATTTTCACTGGTTGATATTTTGAACCGAAATGAGAGATTTTCCTTTAAATTATCCCCTGTTTTTGTAGCAATCGTGGCATTTTGTTTTTCCATGACCATAGGAGTAATTTGGGAATTCTTTGAATTTAGCATGGATCAGTTCTTTTTGCTGGATATGCAGAAAGATACAGTGGTACATACAATTTCATCCGTAATGCTGGATCCGACAGGAGGCAATACGCCTACGATTGTAGGTGATATTAATGATGTTGTGGTGAATGGCCAATCACTTGGACTTGGAGGATATCTGGATATCGGTCTTATTGATACCATGAAGGATTTGATGGTGAACTTTGTCGGTGCCGTTGTTTTCTCGATTATCGGATTCTTCTACATTAAAAATCGTGGCGAGGGAAAATTTGCGAACCGGCTTATTCCGAGACTGAAAAACCAGGATGCAGATTTCCTGAAACAAGTGGAAGAGGAAGAAGAACTTCAGAAAGAAAAAGGGAAAGAAGAATAGTATGAAAAAATTTATAAAGCAAATGCTGGTATTGCTGGTTCTCCTTCTTTGTATGCTTACAGGATGTAGTTCTGTGGAGTCGTCGGGGAATTCTGCGGTTTCGTCAGAAGAATCTGTGGAGTTAGTGGAAGAATCAGGTGAATTGGCAGAAGATGCAGGAATATCGGTAGAGGAAGCAGGCGAATATACCTCTAAGGATGAGGTTGCAGCATATCTGCATATCTATGGACATTTGCCGGATAATTTTATTACGAAAAAAGAGGCAAAAAAGCTGGGTTGGGTCAGTCAGTCAGGAAATCTTGGTGAAGTTGCGCCGGGAAAGAGCATTGGCGGAGACTATTTTGGAAATTATGAGGGCAGCCTTCCGCAGGCTTCCGACCGAAAATATTATGAATGTGATATTGACTCAGATGGGAAATACAGAGGTGCCAAACGAATTGTCTATTCCAATGATGGATTGATTTATTATACGGAAGATCATTATGAAACCTTTGAACTTTTGTACGGGGAGGAATGAGGGGAATGGAATATGTTTTAGATGCGGAATGTATGCAGACAGAAGAAGAGGCGCATAAATATCTGAGAAAACAGCTGCATCTTCCAGAATATTATGGAGAAAATCTGGATGCTTTATATGATTGTCTGACCGAAATGGAAGACGTTGAGATTGTCATTCAGAATTTTAATAAAATAAAAGGCAGCTATGCGGTCAGAATTTTGCAGGTTATCGAAGATGCGGAAATTCCCTGTTATATAGAAGATCTATAGAGAATATCTATAAAAAATATGCGGAAAAACGATTGGTAATCTTTGATGAACTGGTAGATTCCGGACTTCTGAATCTTGACGGATGTCTGAAAATCGGACAGATTCTCGGCGCAAAATTAACAAAAACAAGTGATTCCCTATGCCCTCTGACACCGGATAATGTAGAGGGATACAAAGATGGCGTTGAAGAAGAATCAGCACCGGCAGAAGAAGCTGAGACATCACCGGAGGCACCGGCAGTAGCAGTGAATGTGGAAGGCGCGGTTGTGAAGGTTGCAAACGGAAAAGTTGTAATCTCCATCAAGGAAGGAAAAGATATTTATCTGGAGCTTCCAATATAGTACAAACGGACAAAAGGAAAAGCAAAGATGAAGAAACTGTTGTTCTGTAGAGCAGCAGTTTTTTTCTGCGAAATTATCGGGAAGACCCGGTGTGTTTAAAATAAGTGGCTCCTCATATACTGGAAAAAAGAGAAGGTTTTGATGATATGGATATCGGTACTTTGGGAACAGTGGTCTCCATAGTGGCAATCTGTTATGTTGTGGGACTTGGATGTAAAGCATCAAGCAGAATTCAGGATAAATGGATTCCGATTATTATGGCAGTGTCCGGTGGAATACTGGGAGTCGTAGGATTATATACAATGCCGGATTTCCCGGCGGAAAATCTGTTGAATGCAGTAGCCGTCGGAATGGCAAATGGTCTGGCTGCAACCGGAGTCAACCAGTTGTATAAACAGCAGTGTAAAGAATGATTACAAGATTTGCTTATATGCAGTCTGCCTGGGATGGATATTATTTTCCATCCCGGGCGGAGTAAAGCTTTAGCCTATCTCAATTTGATAGCTTCTTTCAAATACTTCCTGTGGATTCAGGGTGTTGCTATATTCCCGTTCTGCAAGAGTTCCATTAAAGTCAAAACGGTCACAGCGTCCGTACCAGGGCTCGATGCAGATAAAAGGAGCATGTTTGCCTGCCGGTGACCAGACTCCGAATAGAGGAGAGTCAAAAGTGACGGTCAGATAAGGAACTTTGTCCGGTGTACAGAGACTTACACGTTTTGCCTGATCATGCTCAATAATCAGCGCATCCCGGTCGAAAAGATCAGCGGTAATAGTGAGGAAGCCATCCTCGGTTGTCAGTGTTTCTTCTGTAGCCAGTAATCCATCTGTATTTAGCAATCCGTATGTAATTGGTTCTTTCGTGTCAAAAGAGATGAAATAATCGGTCTGCTGCCCCTGCTGATCTAACGGACACATAAATGCAGGATGTCCGCCAATAGAAAAATGTATGGTCTTCTCATCTTCGTTAATTACCCGCCAAATTACAGTCAGTTTCTGATCTTCCAGCCGGTAGCCGATTTCCAGACGAAAAGCAAATGGATATTTCGCAAGCGTTTCTTCATTAGAAGACAGCTCGAGCCAGCATTCTGTTTCCGTTGCACTTAGAAGAGAAAACTCCATATCACGGGCAAAACCGTGCTGCCCCATGGGATATGTGCTTCCTCCATATTGGAACTCCTTTCCCTTCAGACTTCCCACGATCGGGAATAATACCGGTGATGTGCGATTCCAGTAAGCGGGGTCAGCATTCCAGAGATATTCTGTTCCGGTGGATTTCTTCTGAATGCTGGAAAGTTCTGCACCGAAATAATTTATAGTGACTTTTAAATTTTCGTTTTCCAGATAAAGCTGCATATTACTCCTTTCGATTCCAGGCGATACCGAGAGCCCTGGAATTATTTTTCTCTATTAGGTACTTTTGATGTTATTGTAACGCGGCGAGAAAGGAAGTGCAAGGATGATGAGAAAATGTTATAATCAGGTTGGGATGAGTTGACGGAAAAAGGAAGTGGATAAAATGTATTTGATTGCATGCGTTGAAGACAGAATGGGAATGTTGTTTAATCATCGCCGGGTAAGTCAGGATAAAGCAGTTTGTAAAAATATCATAGACATGTGTGAGAAGCAAAAAATATATATACAGGAATATTCTTCTGTTTTATTTAAGGATCATGATCCGGACAATATCAAAATCATGAAAGATTTTTTCTCTTCTGATCTGAGAGGGCAGTATGTTTTTATAGAAAATCCGGAAAGTGTGAAAGAAGAGATGCTGGAAAAAATAATTCTTTACCGTTGGAACCGAAAATACCCGGCAGATCAATTCTTTCCGATAGACTTAACCGGATGGAAATTATCTGAGAAAGATGAGTTTTCGGGAAATTCACATGAAAAAATAACGAAAGAAATTTACGTGAGGAAATAGTGATGAAGAATATGAAACGTTACCTGTGTATATTGAGCTGTATTACAGCAATGATTCTGACGGTTACGGGCTGTTCCGTATCAAGCCTGCAGAATAACAGCAAGATTAGCAGTTTCAGCAGAAGTGAGGCCATTTCTGTGGAAGAAATACCGGAATACAGAGGAGAGCCTTATGTTGTAATTCAGGATAACCTACCGGATTTTTCAAAAGAGGACATAACAGAGGAATCATTTGAAGAATACAGTGAGTTAGATGACCTTGGCCGATGCGGTACGGCTGTTGCGAACATTGGTCAGGATCTGATGCCGACAGAAAAGAGAGGCTCTATCGGTCAGGTAAAGCCTACGGGATGGCATACGGTAAAATATGATAATGTAGATGGAAAGTATCTTTATAATCGTTGCCATCTGATCGGATACCAGCTCACTGCGGAAAACGCAAACGAGGAGAATCTGATCACCGGAACCAGATATATGAATGTAGAGGGAATGCTCCCTTTTGAAAATATGGTGGCCGATTACATCAAAGAAACCGATAACCATGTGCTGTACAGAGTAACACCGGTTTTTGAAGGAGACAATCTTCTGGCGTCCGGTGTGCAGATGGAGGCTTTGTCGGTAGAAGACGGCGGAGAAGGAATTTCTTTTAATGTCTATATTTATAATGTACAGCCCGGAATCGATATCGATTATACGACAGGTGAAAGCAGCCTGGCGGACAGCGCGGAAAGTACGGAAAGATCAGTTGGTGAAATCCGGGGGAATTCAAATTCAAAAATATATCACTGCCCGGGACAGACAGCATATGAAGATATGGCAGATTCAAAATACCTGGTGATATTCTCATCGGAAGAGGAGGCACAAAAAGCAGGATATAGAAAAGCGAAGAGATAAGAGATTAATAAAAAAAAGTCCTTGATTTTCAAGGACTTTTCTTATGCGGAGAAAGGGACTTGAACCCTCACAGTATTGCTACCACTAGAACCTGAATCTAGCGCGTCTGCCATTCCGCCATCTCCGCTCGACAAAAAGTATAATAGCATACATTTCAAAATAATGCAAATACTTTTTGCAAAAAAATAAAAAATATTTGTAATACACCCAAAAGAACAGTATAATGAAGGTAGAAATTCTCCCGCAAAAAAGGGGAAAGCAGGAGAATAATACCGCAGCAGATGATGCTGACGAAAGAGAAAGGTGAGAGGTATAGTCATTATGGCAAGTATTTTCGACATTTTGGGTCCTGTTATGGTAGGACCTTCCAGTTCCCACACGGCAGGCGCTGTGAAAATCGGTCTGGTTGCAAGACAGCTTTTGGGAACTCAGCCGGAGAAGGCGGAAATCTATCTGTCCGGTTCCTTTGCAGCGACAGGAGAAGGACATGGAACAGATAAGGCACTTGTTGCAGGGCTTTTGGGAATGAAGCCTGACGATATGCGAATTCCGGGAAGCTATGAGGTGGCAAAGGAAGAGGGTATGGACTTTGTCATTAAGAAAAAGGAAATCCGGGGAGCACATCCGAATACAGCCTATCTGGTCCTGGAAGCAGAAGGAGTGGCGCCGCTTAAGATTCAGGCATATTCGATAGGCGGAGGAAGAATCCGGGTAAGCAAGCTTGATGACATGGATGTGAATTTTAGTGCGGAACATAACACGCTGATTGTACACAATATTGATCAGCCGGGCTGCGTGTCTGATGTGGCAAATGTATTGAGCCGTAAGAAAATTAATATTGCAACGATGCAGCTTTTCCGTGATAAGAGAGGCGGTTTTGCAGTAATGGTTGTAGAGACGGATCAGGTAATCTCTCAGCATGCGCTGGAGTGGCTGCGCGAGATGGAGGGAATCTTAAAAGTAACATTCTTAAATGTGTCCGGTATGGTTTAGTTCATTTTCGGGGATAAGAAGAAAAAGTCAGGAGGATAAGAAGAACGTATGTCATTTCGAGCGATAGAAGAAATACAGAGTAAATGTAAGAACGAGAATATTGAATTCTGGAAGGCAATCCAGCTGGAGGATTGCGATGAGCGCGGAGCCGGGGAAGAGGAGTCCTGGGAGCAGATGCGCGGAATGTGGCACGCCATGAGAGACAGTGTGGATGCTTATGAGCCGGATCTGATTTCAAGAAGCGGTCTCGTGGGACGTGAAGGCGGTCTGATGGAGGCTTATCAGCAGAATGGAGATACATTGTGCGGTGATTTTGTGGCAAAGGTTATGACCATTGCACTTAAGATGGGATGTAATAATGCCTGTATGAAGAGGATTGTAGCAGCTCCGACGGCAGGAGCCTGTGGTGTGATGCCGGCAGTACTGGTAGCTTACTATCGGGAAAAAGAGGTGCCGGAGGATAAGATGATCGAAGCCATGTATGTAGCAGCAGGAGTGGGACAGGTCATTGCAAACCGTGCATTTCTTGCGGGAGCAGCAGGCGGATGTCAGGCAGAGATAGGATCCGGTTCTGCCATGGCGGCAGCTGCAATCACTTATCTCCGGGGTGGAGATGTGTATCAGATGGGACATGCGGCAGCAATGGCGCTTAAAAATCTGATGGGACTTGTATGCGATCCGGTTGCAGGACTTGTTGAGGTTCCGTGTGTAAAGAGAAATGTAGGCGGTGCAGTGAATGCGCTTGCGGCAGCTGATATGGCGCTGGCAGGAATTATCAGTCAGATTCCTGTGGATCAGGTTATTGATGCCATGCGTGATGTGGGCGAGAAGATGGATGTCAGCCTCCGGGAGACGGGTATCGGTGGTGTGGCAGGAAGTCCGCGCGGTATAGAAGTTATGGAAAAGATGTAATAAATATAAGGAAAAGATTTTGGTGCCGGGATTTCGCCCGGCACCATTTTTTCGGTTATGGGTATTTATGCATAAAGAAAAGAATGAAAAAAGCAAATAATTTGATAATCAAACTACTTGACATTCAAAACAAGGTTGTATATACTTTGAAAGTCAAAACATTTTCAAGAGTCAATTAAGACCATGTAGAAGAGAGAAGAAATGAGGACAACACCATGACAGGAATGATTTGTGGAACAGGTTCTTATGTACCGGATAATATTTTGGACAATCATGATATTGCAAAGCTGGTGGAGACCAGTGATGAATGGATACGGGAACGCACAGGTGTGGTGAAACGCCATATCATAGGAAATGAGACGACGGTATCCATGGCAGCCGAGGCGGGAAAGCGGGCGCTTGAAGACGCGAAGGTAGATGCGAAGGATGTGGATATGATCCTGGTATCGACCATTTCCTCAGATGTGATACTTCCCTGCGCAGCCTGCAAGGTGCAGAAGATTCTGGGAGCAGAGCGGGCAGTGTGCTTTGATCTGAATGCAGCCTGCAGCGGATTTATTTTCGCATATAATACAGCTCTTGCCTATCTGGCAAGCGGTATGTGCCGGACCATACTGGTCATCGGCAGCGAAAGCTTATCGAATCTGATTAACTGGAAAGACCGCGGAACCTGTATTCTCTTCGGTGACGGGGCGGGAGCGGCCGTTGTGAAGGCATGTGAAGGAAAGAATTATCAGATTGCAGCCCATTCCGATGGGGCGAAAGGTGAGGCTCTGACCTGTCCGGGAGGGCACGTAAAGGGATGGCAGCAAATGCCGGAGGAAGATCGGTACATGAAAATGGATGGCCGGGGCGTATTTCAATTTGCAGTAAAACGGGTGCCGGAAGCAATACGCGAGGTGTTGGAGATAAACCGGCTGAAAATTGCAGATATTGATTATTTCATTTTGCATCAGGCAAATCGCAGGATTGTAGAGGCTGTGGCAAAAAGGCTGGGCGTGGAAATAGAAAAATTTCCCATGAATCTGCAGGAATACGGCAATACCTCTTCCGCAAGCATTCCGATTCTTCTGGACGAGCTGCGAAGAAGCCGGGTTTTACAACCGGGACACAGAATTGTGCTGGCAGGATTCGGTGCGGGGCTTTCCTGGGGAGCAGATATTATTGACTGGAAGATTTAGCGAACAACATGGCTTTATTCAGCTGTGATGTCATAGAAACATAAGAGTAAAAAGATAGAATGTAAAGGAGATTATAACAATGGTAGAAAAGATTATTGAAATGACAGCAGAGGCACTTGGAGTAGAGGAAAGCAATATTACAGAAACTTCTTCATTTAAGGAAGACCTTGGAGCAGATTCTCTGGATTTATTTGAGCTTGTCATGGCTTTGGAAGAAGAGTATGGAGTAGAGATTCCGACAGAAGATCTGGAGCAGATTGCAACAATTGGTGATGTAGTGAAGTATCTGGAAGAGCATAAATAAGCGGAGGACAGGTATGAAGACAGAAATAACGGAACTGCTTGGAATTGAATATCCGATTATCCAGGGCGGCATGGCATGGGTGGCAGAGTATCATCTGGCTGCAGCTGTATCGGAAGCCGGAGGGCTTGGACTGATTGGTGCCGCAAGTGCACCGGCGGACTGGGTACGGGATCAGATCCGGGAGGCACGAAAGTTAACCGATAAGCCATTTGGTGTAAATATTATGCTGATGAGTCCGTATGCGGATGAGGTCGCCAGGGTTATCGTGGAAGAAGGCGTAAAGGTAGTGACTACCGGAGCCGGAAGTCCGGAAAAGTATATGAAAATGTGGAAGGAAGCCGGTGTTAAAGTCATTCCGGTAGTAGCTTCCGTTGCGCTGGCAAAGCGTATGGAGCGCTGCGGTGCAGATGCACTGGTAGCTGAAGGAACAGAGGCCGGAGGCCATATCGGAGAAAATACGACTATGGTACTGGTACCACAGGTTGTAGATGCAGTTAATGTCCCGGTAATCGCAGCCGGAGGAATTGCAGACGGACGTGGTATTGCGGCAGCATTTATGCTGGGTGCAAGAGGGGTGCAGATGGGAACTCATTTTGTAGTAACCGAGGAATCCATCGTACATGAAAATTATAAAGACCGCATCATCAAGGCAAAGGATATTGATTCCCGGGTTACAGGACGTACCACAGGACATCCGGTACGTGCACTTCGCAATGATATGACGAAAAAATATCTGGAGCTGGAAAATAAAGGTGCAAGCTTTGAAGAACTGGAACTTTTGACACTGGGAGGTCTTCGCAAGGCTGTTGTCGAGGGCGATGTGAAGAACGGAAGTGTGATGGCAGGTCAGATTGCAGGCATGGTAAAGGAGAAAATGTCCTGTAAGGCATTGATTACGAAACTGGTAAATGAGACAGACGGGTTAATCAAAGGAGCAGGTTTTTATGAGTAAGATAGCTTTTATCTATCCGGGTCAGGGTGCCCAGAAGGCAGGCATGGGAGCCGATTTTTATGAGAAGAGCCCCCTGGCAAAGGCAGTGTTTGATGAGGCGGAGGAGATTCTGGATCTGGATATGAAAGCACTGTGCTTTGAGAAAAATGACAGACTTGATATTACAGAATACACGCAGGCAGCTATGGTTACCACCTGTCTGGCTATGACAGAAGTGGTGAAGGCAGCAGGGCTTACGCCGGACATGACGGCAGGATTAAGTCTTGGAGAATACTGTGCCATTGCAGCTGCGGGCGGCATGAGCAATACAGATGCTATCCGGACGGTGCGTGCCAGAGGAATTCTGATGCAGAATACGGTTCCGGCAGGTGAGGGAGCCATGGCGGCGATTCTTGGTATGTCAGGGGAAGCCATTGAGAATGTGATTGGTGATATGGAACAGGTGTCCGTAGCCAATTATAACTGTCCGGGACAGATTGTCATCACCGGAGAGACTTCTGCTGTGGAAGAAGCAGCAGAAAAGTTAAAAGAGGCCGGTGCAAAGCGTACCGTAATGCTGAATGTCAGCGGACCATTTCATTCTCCAATGCTGAAGCCGGCAGGAGAAAAGCTGGGAAAAGTGCTGGAGACGGTGGGATTTACATCTCTTCAGATGCCTTATGTGACCAATGTGACGGCAGAGCCGGTGGACGATATTTCCGAAACAAAAGAACTTTTGATGGAACAGGTCAGCTCTTCCGTTCGCTGGGAACAGAGCATGGAGCGGATGATCGAAGAGGGAGTAGATACCTTCGTGGAAATCGGACCGGGTAAGACATTAAGCGGATTTATGCGTAAGATTAACCGGGATGTAAACATGTACCATATAGGTGTGTGGGAAGATGTGGAAGTAGTAGTAAATGCGTTAAAGTAGGAGGAGTCAGTATGTTGGATGGAAAGATAGCAGTTGTAACCGGAGCATCCCGGGGGATTGGAAGGGCAATCGCAAAGGAGCTTGCCGGACTCGGTGCTGTGACGGTAATTAATTATAACGGTTCATCAGACCGGGCAATGGAAGTAAAGCAGGAGATTGAATCCTGTGGAGGGCAGGCAGAGCTTTTCCAGTGTGATGTGTCAGATTACGCTAAATGCGAGGCATTCATCCAGGATGTGATTCAAAAATACGGACGCATTGACATTTTAGTAAATAATGCGGGGATTACAAGGGATGGTCTTCTTATGAAAATGTCGGAGGAAGATTTTGACCGGGTGATAAATGTGAACCTGAAAGGTGCGTTTAACACTATCCGGTTTGTATCCCGGCAGATGCTGAAGCAGAGAAGTGGACGCATTATCAACCTGTCTTCCGTAGTAGGGATTATGGGAAATGCGGGACAGGCAAATTATGCAGCCTCCAAGGCAGGTGTGATTGGACTTACCAAGGCCGCGGCAAGGGAACTTGCTTCCCGTGGAATCACGGTAAATGCAATCGCACCGGGATTTATTGAGACGGAAATGACAGAGGTATTGTCAGATAAGGTGAAAGAATCTACAAAGGCGCAGATTCCCCTCGGAATTTTTGGAAAACCGGAGGATATCGCAAAGACAGCGGCATTTCTTGCATCAGAGGATGCCGGATATATTACAGGACAGGTAATTCAGGTAGATGGAGGAATGGCAATATGATGAAGCGAAGAGTAGTGGTCACCGGACTTGGAGCCGTGACACCAATTGGAAATAATGTAGCAGACTTCTGGGCCGGCATCCGGGAAGGAAAAGTGGGAATCAGTGAGATTACCAAATTTGACACTTCTGACTATAAAGTAAAGATTGCGGCAGAGGTGAAAGACTTTGTGGCGAAAGAACATATGGATTTCAAAGCAGCAAAGAGAATGGAACCATTTTCACAGTATGCTGTGGCAGCAGCAAAAGAAGCTTATGCAGACGCGGGAATTGACATAGAGAAAGAAGATCCTTTCCGTGCGGGAGTCATCGTTGGATCCGGTATCGGAAGCCTGCAGCAGGTAGAAAGCAATTACACAAAGATTGTGGAAAAAGGGCCGAATAAAGTAAACCCGCTGATGGTGCCGCTGATGATTTCCAATATGGCAGCCGGAAATATTTCCATTCAGCTCGGGTTCCGCGGAAAATGCACGAATGTAGTAACAGCATGTGCATCGGGAACACATTGTATCGGAGATGCATTCCGTGCCATTCAGTATGGTGATGCAGATATTATGATAGCAGGCGGTACCGAAAGTTGTATCTGTCCATCAGGAGTTGCCGGATTTACCGCTCTGACTGCATTGTCACAGAGTACAGATCCAATGCGGGCGTCTATTCCATTTGACAAGGACAGAGACGGATTTGTTCTGGGCGAGGGCGCAGGCGTAGTCATTCTGGAAGAACTGGAGCATGCAAAAGCACGTGGAGCAAAAATTTATGCTGAAGTTGCGGGATACGGTGCAACAGCAGACGCATATCATATCACTTCCCCAATCGAGGATGGAAGCGGCGCTGCCCGTGCCATGGAGCTTGCCGTGGAAGAGGCAGGGGTGAAGCCGGAAGAGGTGGAATACATCAATGCTCACGGAACCAGTACCCATCACAATGACTTATTTGAGACACGCGCTATAAGAAAAGCATTCGGCGAGGCGGCTGACAACGTAATCGTCAATTCAACCAAATCCATGATCGGTCATCTTCTGGGCGCGGCAGGCGGTGTAGAATTCGTCACCTGCGTAAAATCAGTAGAAGAGGGATTCATTCATCAGACAGTAGGAACAACAGAAGCGGATCCGGAATGTGACCTGAACTATGCAATCGGTGCACCAATCGAAAAACCGATCCATTATGCCATGAGCAACTCCCTGGGCTTTGGCGGTCATAATGCGACAATACTGATTCGCAAATATGTGGAGGACTAGAAAATGGAATTTGAACAGCTCATCACATTAATCAAAACAGTGTCAGACTCAGAACTGACCGGATTTCGATATGAAGAAAACGGAGTCCGAATCAGACTTAGCAAAGAAAAGAAAAAGACGTCTGTCCTGGCCGGAATACCTGCGGCAGAAGCGACAGTGGCAGAGGTTTTTGAAAACAAGATGGAAAAACCGGCTGCGGTAAAAGAAGGAAATTACGTAAAATCACCGCTGGTGGGCACATTCTACGTGGCACCGGCAGAAGACGCCGCACCATTCGTGTCCGTCGGGGATGTTGTAAAGAAGGGCCAGACACTTGCAATCGTGGAAGCAATGAAACTCATGAACGAAATCGAAAGCGAGTACGATGGAATCGTTGAGGAAGTGCTGGTCGAGAACGGTCAGGCAGTGGAATATGGCCAGCCGTTGTTTCGAATTGTGTAGGTGGGTACACCACAAAAGTCAAATGGGTACACCACAAATGTTTATTGGGGACGTAGCAAAATGCATTTTGCTACGTCCCCAACAAAAGGAGATAGAGATGAATCATTTAGATATTAATCAAATCAAGGAAATTATACCGCACCGCCACCCATTTCTTTTAGTCGATTATATTGAAGACTATGAGCCGGGGCAGTTTGCGGTTGGATATAAATGTGTCACCTATCGTGAGGATTTTTTTAAGGGGCATTTTCCGCAGGAGCCGGTAATGCCGGGAGTTCTGACGGTGGAGGCACTGGCTCAGGTTGGTGCAGTCGCTATTTTGAGCAAAGAGGAAAATAAAGGGAAAGTGGCATATTTTGGTGCCATTAATAAGTGTAAATTCAAAGGGAAAATCGTTCCGGGAGATAAGGTGAAGCTGGAGACCCGGATTATCAAAAGTAAAGGCCCCATGGGAATTGGGGAAGCAATTGCAAGTGTAGACGGCAAGGTCGTTGTAAGTGCAGAACTGACCTTTATGATTGGATAGGTGGAAGAGGATGATTAAAAAAGTATTGATTGCAAACCGCGGTGAGATTGCGGTGCGGATTATCCGTGCGTGTCGGGAAATGGGCATTGAGACTGTTGCTGTCTATTCGGAGGCTGATAAGGAGGCGCTCCACACGCAGCTGGCAGATGAAGCGGTCTGCATTGGTCCCGCACCTTCGGCAGAAAGCTACCTGAGCATGGAGCGTATTATCAGCGCTACCATCGTTTCCGGTGCAGATGCCATTCATCCGGGTTTTGGATTCCTTTCAGAAAACAGCAAATTTGCGGAGCTGTGCGAGCAGTGCCACATTACCTTCATTGGCCCGGGTTCTGAGGTGATCGCAAGACTGGGTAACAAACAGGAAGCACGCAACACCATGGTAAATGCCGGAGTCCCGGTCATACCGGGAAGCAGTGAACCGATTTATGATACTGTGACCGGAGCCAGGGAGGCAGACCGGATCGGTTATCCTGTAATCGTAAAGGCGGCTCTCGGTGGCGGAGGCAAGGGTATGCGTGTGGCAGACACGCCGGAAGAATTTGAAAATAGCTTTCGCACAGCCCAGAAGGAAGCCCAGATGGCATTTGGCGACAATACCATGTATATTGAGCATTTCGTCCGTCATCCGAGACACATCGAATTTCAGATTCTGGCAGACAGCATGGGAAATGTCATCCATCTGGGAGAGCGTGACTGCTCTATTCAGCGAAATCATCAGAAAATGATCGAAGAGTCTCCGTGTACTGCCATTTCGGAAGAACTCAGACAGAAAATGGGTGAGGCTGCGGTGAAGGCTGCGAAGGCAGCTGGATACGTGAATGCAGGAACAATAGAATTTCTCCTGGAGAAAAATAATCAGTTTTATTTTATGGAAATGAATACCCGTATTCAGGTTGAACATCCGGTTACGGAATGGGTGACGGGAGTGGACCTGATCAAGGAGCAGATCCGGATTGCCTCCGGGGAACCGCTTTCTCTGAAACAGGAAGACGTGCATCTGACCGGACATGCGATTGAATGCCGCATTAATGCCGAGAATCCGGAAAAGGGATTCCGGCCGTCTCCGGGAACCATCACAGATATGTACCTTCCGGGCGGAAAAGGAATTCGGATTGATTCGGCGATTTACAGCGGTTACACCATTCCGCCATATTATGATTCCATGATTGCAAAGCTGATTGTATGGGCAAAAAACAGGAATGAAGCGATCCGTAAAATGCAGAGTGCACTGGGTGAGATTATTATAGAAGGAATCGATACAAATGTGGATTACCAGTATGAGATTCTGAATCATCCGGATTATCTGGCGGGAAATATTGATATAGAATTTATTGAGCATATGGAAGAGTGATAGAGTATGAAATTGGAAAATATGTTTAAGAAAACAAAATCTGTATCTGCCAAAAAAGGCTATATTACAGTGCGTACGCAGAAACCGGAAGTTCCGGAAGGCCTGCTTCGCAAATGTAATAAATGTGGAGCTGCTATCATTGCAGAAGATGTCAGGTCAGGAAATTACATCTGTCCAAAATGTGGTGGATATTTCCGTGTACATGCATATCGCCGGATTCAGATGATCACAGATGAAGGAAGCTTTGAGGAATGGGATCAGGATCTGCTTGGCCCCAATCCTATGGAGTACAAAGGCTATGAAGAGAAGATAGCCGGACTGCAGGAAAAGACCGGGCTTCGGGAAGCAGTAGTGACCGGTCGTGCCAGGATTAATGGAAGTGATGTGGTGATCGGTGTCTGTGACGGGCGTTTTCTGATGGCCAGTATGGGCTGGGCAGTCGGAGAGAAAATTACCAGAGCTATTGAGAGGGCAACAGATGAACAGCTTCCGGTTGTGCTCTACGCCTGTTCCGGAGGTGCCAGAATGCAGGAGGGGATTACTTCCCTTATGCAGATGGCAAAAACATCAGCGGCTCTGAAACGTCACAGTGATGCAGGACTTCTGTATATTTCTGTTCTGACAGAGCCGACGACCGGAGGAGTGACGGCAAGCTTTGCCATGCTGGGAGATGTGATCCTGGCAGAGCCCAGGGCGCTGATCGGATTTGCGGGACCGAGGGTCATTGAGCAGACCATCAGACAGAAACTTCCCAAAGGATTTCAGCGGGCAGAATTTCTGTTAGAGCACGGTTTCATCGACCGTATCGTTGCGCGTGAGGAACAGAAAGAAGTTTTGTCTGATATTATAAAGCTGCATGAAAATGCTGATAAAGAAAATAAAGAAGAGAGCGAAAACAGAAAGCAGGCTACTGTCGATAAACCATGTGAAGAGCAGAAAAATCTGACCGCATGGGAGAGAGTACAGATATCCCGTCGAAATGACCGACCTGTGGGAAGTGATTATATTCAGGAATTATTTACAGATTTTATAGAATTTCATGGAGACCGGTATTTTGCAGACGACAAAGCGATCGTGGGTGGTGTGGCCAGATTCCACGGAAAACCGGTAACAGTGATTGCTCAGACGAAAGGGACAACCACAGCGGAAAATGTAGAGCGCAACTTTGGAATGCCTTCCCCGGAAGGATATCGAAAGGCACTCAGACTCATGAAACAGGCTGAAAAATTCGGCCGTCCGGTCATTTGCTTTGTAGATACACCGGGAGCATTTTGCGGGCTGGAAGCAGAAGAAAGAGGACAGGGGGAAGCAATCGCAAGAAATCTTTTTGAAATGTCGAACCTGAAAGTACCGGTACTTTCCGTTGTGATCGGAGAAGGCGGAAGCGGCGGAGCCCTTGCCATGGCAGTAGCCGATGAAGTATGGATGCTGGAAAATTCCATTTATTCCATTCTCTCACCGGAAGGATTTGCAAGTATTCTCTGGAAAGACAGCAGCAGGGCAAAAGAAGCTGCGGAGGTTATGAAACTGACCGCAGAAGATTTATACCGACAGGGAATCATTGAACAGGTGATTCCGGAACCGGAAAATTATACAATTCTGAACCAGGAACAGGTGACGGATATTCTAAATGTGGAAATAGAGTCATTTTTAAAGACATATGAAAAAATGTCTGAGGAGGAACTGACCGCTCATCGCTATGAGCGTTTCCGAAATATGTAGGAGATTAGTATGAAATACAAACCATTTTATTTGGATAATATGGAAGTAAAAGTGCCGGTGGTGCAGGGCGGTATGGGAATTGGAATCAGTCTGTCCGGGCTTGCCGGTGCTGTTGCGAAAGCGGGCGGCATAGGAATCATCTCTGCCGCCCAGATTGGCTTTCGGGAGCCTGATTTTGATCAAAATCCTCTGGAGGCAAATCTGCGTGCGTTAAAAAAAGAATATGAGAAAGCAAGAAATATTGCACCGCAGGGTGTCATTGGATTCAATATTATGGTGGCAATGCGCCACTATGAAAAATATGTGGCAGCAGCGGTAGAAGCGGGAGCGGATATCATTGTATCCGGAGCAGGACTGCCCACGGATCTTCCAAGAATCGTCAAAGAAACGGAAGAAAATATAAAAAACCGTGAATCGAGAACCAGACTTGCACCAATCGTATCCACAGACCGGTCTGCAAAGGTACTTTTAAAATACTGGGATAAAAAATACGGAATCGTTCCGGATCTTGTGGTGATTGAAGGTCCCAATGCAGGAGGTCATCTGGGATTTACGAAGGAACAGATTTATCAGTATGAAGACCGTGCAGAGGACTACGCACAGGAGATTAAAAAAATCTTACAGACAGTGGCAGAATACGGGACCAGATACGGGAAGAAGATTCCGGTGGCAGTCGGAGGCGGAATCTGTACCAGAGAACAGGCGGAATATGCATTTTCACTGGGAGTGGATGCCATTCAGGTGGCGACCAGGTTCGTCACTACAGAGGAATGTGATGCGGATGTACGTTATAAACAGGCTTATATCCGGGCAAAGGAAGAGGATATTGTTATTGTAAAAAGTCCGGTAGGCATGCCGGGAAGGGCAATTAAGAACCGGTTCATGGAACGGGTCCTGGCAGGTGAGCACATTCCGCACACACCGTGTCACGGCTGCCTCCATAAATGTAATCCGGCAGAAATCCCTTACTGTATTACCGATGCGCTGATTCATGCAGCCAGGGGCGAGACGGAGGAAGCACTTCTTTTCTGTGGTGCTTATGCATATCGTGCAGATAAAGTGGAAACTGTGCAAGAAGTCATTGATTCTTTGCTTTAAATGCGGGTATAATGGAAATATCAGCAGACTGACGCACACAGAAACAGGAATGTCAGAAACATTCCTGAATATGGGATTGTTAGAGAAGGAGAAGCAATGGACGCCTACAAGACGATAAATGATATTCTGGTTCATCTGATCAATGAAATATGGGAGCAGGAAGAAAAAGCCATCATAACCGAAGAATTTAAGGATATCACCAATAACGATATGCATGTTATCGAGGCAATCGGACCGGGTGAAGGAAATAACATGTCCTCCATTGCAAAAAAACTGAATGTTACAGTGGGAACACTGACAACAGCCATGAATAATCTTGTAAATAAAAAATATGTGGAGCGTCATCGAAGCGAGAAGGACCGGAGAGTTGTGTATGTGCGTCTGACCGCAAAGGGAAAGTCCGCATACCGCCATCATGAGGATTATCATCATCAGATGACACAGGCGATTCTGGATAAGCTCTCCGAGAATGAGATTCCGGTGCTGATGAAAACACTGGATGCTCTGTCAGAGTTCTTCCGCGGTTATCATGGAGAATAAAGCAGGAGGGATCAGGTATGTACGAACAGGAAGTAGAAAAATTACAGAAAATCATAGATGATAGTAACCGGATCGTGTTTTTCGGCGGCGCAGGCGTGTCTACCGAGAGCAACATTCCGGATTTCCGAAGTGCGGATGGACTGTATCAGCAGCAGTATAAATATTCGCCGGAGCAGATCGTAAGCCATACTTTCTTCGTGCATCACACGGAGGCTTTCTATGAATTTTATAAGGAGAAAATGATGTTCCTGGACGCAAAGCCCAATCCGGCTCATATCAAGCTTGCACAGCTGGAAGAGGCGGGCAAACTGTCGGCAGTGATTACCCAGAATATTGATGGTCTTCACCAGGCGGCCGGTAGCAAAAACGTGCTGGAGCTTCACGGAAGCATTCATCGCAATTATTGCCGGAAATGTGGGAAATTCTACGATGCGGCATATGTGAAACATTCGGAGGGAATTCCCCGGTGCGAGTGCGGCGGGATCATTAAGCCGGATGTGGTGCTGTATGAAGAAGGACTGGATTCATCGGTCATTCAGCGCAGTATTCAGGAAATCAGTCAGGCCGACACACTGATTATCGGCGGCACTTCACTGGTCGTATATCCGGCAGCAGGATTTATTGATTATTTCCGCGGCAGACACCTGGTAGTCATCAATAAAAGCGCTACTGCCAGAGAAGTGGGAGCAGAGCTGAGTATCGCGGCGCCTATCGGAGAGATTCTGGATCAGATACTTGTCAGATAGACAAGCATCATGAGCAATATTCATGAAAATTAAGTTGTAATTCCAAATCCCATATTGGGATGAAACATGGAAAATATCATATCTGCGCAGAAGATTACCAGCAGACATACACAAAGTGCCTGGCGGGACGCCGGAGATAATCTTCGGAACAGATTGTCTAAAAGCGGGGCGGCAACGTACACGATACAAAGTCCGCCCAGTCCGAAGATCAACAGTCCCTCCAGGCATATTCTGCCCTGAAACTGAAAGAGCATATCGCTGTAATCCCACCAACGCACGCCAAATAACAGCTCCAGTCCCACGCTGGTCAGATATTCCACTGCACCGCAGAGCAGAATGATCCTGCCAAATAAAGCGGATGGTCTGCTGCGCCATTTCTTCAGAACCAGAAGAATCAAAAGGGCGCCAATTCCATAGATAGGCAGCCAGGGACCGGTCATAACCCCACGGTTAATAATCATTTTGTCCTCAATAATATGTAAAAATACTTCCCATAGCCAGCCAATTCCGGAGAAGGTGAAAAATAATAGAATCAGAGAATCTGCGGAGTAGCTGCGTTGATAATTTATTTCTGTAAATGGGTGGATAGACAGCAGAAATCGTTCTGCCTGCAGTGTTTTAGCTCTTATCGTCTCTTCTTCTCTCATAGTCACTTCCCCCTGTGTTTCCATTAATGTATAGTTAAGTGCCTTTTCTTTATTCTGTGTACATTCTATCGAAAAGAAATAAAGATATAGCAGAGGAAATTCTGAAGAAATTCTGAATATTTTTCCACAAATTCTTAAGAAGAAATCCCCAAAAATCAAATAAAAAAGACGACATAAAAAATTCACAAAAAGTTTGATTACATATTGCCTGTGCTGTGTTAGAATAGAGTTACGACAAAAAATGGGAGGAATCGCTATGGAAAATAAACGAGGAGCCTGTCTGGTGTGTGGAAAACCACTGGTTTATTATGAAAATGCCAGAGAGATGGAATGCAGTATCTGTCATAAAATTTTTGAAAATAATGTAAGCTGCGAAGATGATCATTATGTGTGTGATGACTGCCACAGTAAAAGGGGAATTGAGGTAATCGAGGAGATGTGCCGCGGTTCCCAAAGCAGAAATCCAATCACACTTATGCAGGAAATTATGGAGAATCCATATATTTATATGCACGGTCCGGAACATCATGTGCTGGTCGGCGCGGCAATATTAACAGCATTTCGCAATTGCGGCGGCAATCTTGACTATGAGTGGGCAATGACCGAGATGGTAAGACGGGGAAAAGAAGTGCCGGGAGGTATCTGCGGATTCTGGGGCTGCTGCGGAGCTGCAGTCAGTACGGGCATCGCTTACAGTATTTTAAAGAAAGCAACACCGCTCAGCGGGAAATCCTGGGGACAGTCGAATCTGATGACAGCCCGGGCACTCGAGAGCATCGGAAGCATCAGTGGACCAAGATGCTGTAAGAGAGACTCTTTCCTTGCGGTTGTGACTGCTGCAAAAGTAATCAGGGAGGAATTTGGTGTGGAATTGGAGATTCCGGAGAAAATCAGCTGTACATTTGACCGGGAGAATGAGCAGTGTATTCGAAGAATCTGTCCGTTCTACACGCAGAGAGCATAGAAAAGAAACGACTTGAAGCGAGTACTGGGGTTAAAGAATAAAACAAGACTGAAAAAGGAAGTGGCATTATGAACAAAAGAACATTGAAACCCTATGGAGTGGCAGTCCTTCTGATCGCATTATATCTCCTGGATATTTTCTGGCTGGCAGATATGCTGGCACCTTATCTGGGAATATTCAGCTCATTAATAACAGAAATACTATTGGTCGTAATTGCGGTGGGAGTATTTGTGATATTTCACGGGAAAATGAAAATGATTTTTCCCTTTAAGAGACCAGAATTCTCTAAGGTGATGGGTACCCTGGTTCTCTGGCTGGGAGCATATCTGGCCAGCATGACGGTCACTATCATTATTGCCTATTTCTTCCCGGCTGAAGTAATGGGGGCAAGTCAGGGAGTTCAGGGAATGATCGATAGTCTTCCGACTATATTAGGACTTTTCGTCGTCGCGCTGTCTCCTGCCATCTGTGAGGAAATGGCATTTCGCGGAGCGCTGCTTTCCTGTTTCCGGACAATGAAGAGCCGTTGGGCAGCAATTCTTATTGTATCGGCCATTTTCGGAGCATTTCATGGAAGTATCTGGCGCATGATTCCGACCATGATGCTGGGTATCGCTATGGGATATCTGTTATTTGAAACGGAAAATATGTTTTACAATATGCTCTTTCATTTTATCAATAATGCAGTTCCGGTGTTAATGATGGCGGTTCTTGGCAGTCTGACACAAGATGGCGGGCAGGATGTTATGGGGGCGGCAGCATCTATACAGATGATGGGAATTCCTCCGGCAACCGTTGGTATTTATCTTATATATGGAGGAGCTGCACCATTTCTTATTTATATCGGTAACTACTTGATTCACCGGGGACAGCCGGGATATGATAAAGGACTTTTATCAAAAGAGAAAACAAAGACTTTTATTATATTGCTGGCCATAGCCGGATTTATGCTGTTTCTGGGAATGTGCGTGGTGTTAGCTTCGGTTCTGTTTGAAATAATGAAGACGATGTGATAAAGTGGAAGTAACCAAACAAGGGGGAAAAAGGTATGGAAAGAAGAGTAGGAACTATTTCAAGAGGTATCCGCTGTCCGATTATCAGAGAAGGAGATAACCTGGCAGACATCATTGTTGAGAGTGTGCTGGGAGCAGCGGAAAGTGAAGGATTTAAGCTGAATGACAGAGATGTTATCGCGGCGACAGAATCTATCGTGGCGAGATCCCAGGGGAATTATGCTTCCGTAGACGACATTGCAGAGGACGTAAAGACAAAATTAGGCGGAGAGACGATCGGAATTATTTTCCCGATTTTATCAAGAAACCGTTTCTCCATATGTCTGAAAGGTATGGCACGAGGAGCGAAAAAAGTGGTTCTGATGCTGAGCTATCCAAGTGACGAAGTTGGAAATGAGCTGGTATCACTGGATCAGCTTGATGAAGCCGGCATTAATCCGTACAGCGATGTGCTGGATGAGAAGCGTTACAGAGAACTGTTCGGAGAAAATAAGCATCCATTTACCGGAGTAGATTATGTCGAATATTACGGCAGCCTTATTCGTGGTGAAGGAACAGAGGTAGAAGTCATTTTCGCAAATAATCCGAGAGAAATCCTGAAGTATACGAAGAAGGTTATTACCTGTGATATCCACACACGTGCGCGGACAAAACGCATTCTGAAAGCGGCAGGTGCAGAAGTGGTATGCGGTATGGACGACATTCTTACCAGCCCGGTAAACGGAAGTGGATGTAATGAAAAATATGGACTTCTGGGCTCTAATAAATCCACGGAAGAATCTGTCAAGTTATTCCCGCGCGACTGTTCTGATCTGGTAGCAGAAGTGCAGGCACAGATTCTGGAGAAGACAGGAAAGCATGTAGAAGTTATGGTATATGGTGACGGCGCCTTCAAAGATCCGGTAGGAAAGATATGGGAGCTTGCCGACCCATGTGTATCCGTGGCACACACACCGGGACTTGAGGGAACACCGAATGAAATCAAGCTGAAATATCTGGCGGATAATGATTTCAAGGATTTGTCCGGTGAGGCGCTGAAAGAAGCAATTTCTAAGAGGATTCAGGAGAAACAGGATAATCTGGTCGGAAATATGGCATCACAGGGGACTACGCCGAGACGTCTGACCGATTTGATCGGTTCGCTCTGCGATCTGACCAGCGGCTCCGGTGATAAGGGAACACCGGTAATCCTGGTACAGGGATATTTTGATAATTACACATCAGATGCGAACTAGAAATGCTTATTTGATATGTTTGGTGAGAGGAGAACACTTATGAAACAGGATATGATTGTAATTCTGGATATGGGAAGTACCGAGAATACAGTGCTGGCAAGAGCCATTCGTGACATGGGAGTGTACAGCGAGATTCACCCGCATGACATTACTCCGGAGGAGTTGAATGCGCTTGATAATGTAAAAGGAATCATTTTAAATGGCGGCGAAAATCGTGTAGTGGACGGTGTTCCGGTAGAAGTAAATCCTGCCATTTACGAACAGGGATATCCGGTGATGGCAGTAGATCATCCGACTGCAAAATGCGAACAGAATCTGGCTGAGCTGCCGGATGAAGAAACCCTGAAAAAATTCGTATTCGACATCTGTAAAGCAGAGCCGAACTGGAATATGAAAAACTTTATTGAAGATCAGGTAGAACTGGTAAGACGCCAGGTAGGAGACAAGAAAGTTCTGCTTGCCCTGTCCGGAGGTGTGGATTCCTCTGTTGTGGCAGCACTTCTCCTGAAAGCAATCGGGCAGCAGCTGGTGTGCGTTCATGTAAACCATGGACTAATGCGAAAAAATGAATCCGAGAGTGTAGTAGAGGTATTCCAGAATCAGTTGCACGCAAATCTCATCTACGTAGATGCAACCGAGAGATTCCTTGGAAAACTGGCCGGCGTAGCAGATCCGGAACAGAAGAGAAAGATCATCGGCGGAGAATTCATCCGCGTATTTGAAGAAGAGGCAAGAAAATTAGACGGTATCGATTTTCTTGGACAGGGAACCATTTACCCGGATATCATCGAGAGCGGAACCAAGACAGCGAAGATGGTAAAATCACACCACAATGTAGGAGGACTTCCGGAAGACCTGCAGTTTGACCTGGTAGAGCCGTTAAAGCAGCTCTTCAAAGACGAGGTACGTGCCTGCGGAATCGAGCTTGGATTGCCGCCACACATGGTATACCGTCAGCCATTCCCGGGACCGGGACTGGGTGTGAGATGCCTTGGTGCAATCACCAGAGATCGTCTGGAAGCAGTCCGCGAGTCCGATGCAATCCTTCGTGAAGAATTCGCAAAGGCCGGACTGGATAAGAAGGTATGGCAATACTTCACGGTAGTACCGGATTTCAAGAGCGTAGGTATGAAGAACCATGCGAGATGCTTCGAGTATATGGTAATCATCCGTGCAATCAACACCATCGATGCCATGACAGCAAGCATTGAAAAGGTGGATTGGGAAGTGCTGGAGAAGATTACCAACCGGATATTGATGGAAGTGGAGAATGTAAACAGAGTGTGCTATGACATGAGCCCGAAACCGCCGGCAACAATAGAGTTTGAATAAAAATAATTGTATATTTTATTTTACGTGGCAGATAATGGTGTTGATTATCTGCCATGAATTTTTTGTATAGATTTTACACAAATTTTCAATATATTGTTGTCAATGTCTAATTTGGAAATGAATGGACAAAATTATTTTATTGCCCATTTTATTAATCTTGTATGGTAAAATAGATAAAATAATAATATTTTGGGCAATGTATCGTAATACGTAAAATAAGGGAAAGTGGTGATTCAGTGACTAGATTAGATTTCGAAAAAGTTCTTCAAAAGGGAGAATCCATTAATACAGAATTTAAATCTTGGGTAAAGGCTTCCGGCATGAAAGAACGCATTGCGTTAGTGGTAGATGAATTAATTGCGTTTGCTAATAGCAAAGGTGGAACTGTTTATTTTGGCGTGGAAGATAATGGAGAAGTTACTGGATGCACAGGTAATTATGATTTACAGAATATTGTGGAAGCTATTTATGATAAAACAAGACCGCCTTTATTTACAGAAGCTGGGGAGATTGAATATCAGGGCAAGACAGTGATTACTTTATCTGTTGAGCATGATGGAACAACATATGCAACGACGGATGGCAGATGTTAAGAAGGCTTAGTAAGAATTCTAAACCATATTATCCAGATGAGATGAGTAATAAATATTCTGCTGTTCAGAATCCTGATTTTTCCGGACAAATTATAGTGGAAAGTACAGAAGATGATATTAATAAGCTGGAAATTTATAAATTAAAGGAAAAATTGAAAGCAAGGGATCCTGAATCTACACTTTCAGAAATGGAAGATATGGCTTTTCTGAGTGACCTGGGACTCACTAAATATGATGCAGGGAATTTGAAGTTAACGATAGCTGGATTACTTTTCGTAGGAAAAGAGCAGGCAATTCATCGGCTTCTTCCGCAGGCAGAGGTTATTTATCTGCATTATTCACAGTCAAATTTGGAAGAATATGATGCAAGACTGGATATGACAGCGCCGATTATTTCTGTAATCGACAGACTTTCTGAGAAGATACAGGATGCGAACCGAATTGTAAATGTTCAGGTGGGACTTTTTCGATTGGAAATCGTAGATTTTTCAGAAAGGGTGTTTCAGGAAGCGCTGTTGAATGCTCTGGCACACAGAGATTACCAGAACCAGGCGGCTGTGTATGTGAAACATTATCAGGATAAAATTGTGATTGAAAATCCAGGAGGATTTCCAGAAGGTATTACAGAACACAACATTATTACTCATCCTTCTGTGCCACGGAATAAGCTGATTGCTGAAACACTGCAACGGTTAAAGTATGTTCAGAGAACGGGGCAGGGTGTAGATATTATTTTTAGAGATATGGTGTCTTCCGGTAAACCATATCCGGAATACAGAGCATATAATGATGCGGTGTCACTGTCAATTTATAGTGCTATTTATGACGTGGAATTTGTGAAGTTTGTGGCTAGAGAACAAAATTTACGTCAAAGGAATTTTTCGCTTTCTGAGTTAATGATTTTGCGTTATTTAACAGATAATCGTAGGATTTCTCTTGCCACGGCAACAGATCTAATACAGGGAACAAGAGATATGGCTCAAAAAAGTCTTAACGATATGAGTAGAGATGGCTTGATTGAAGTCTCTGGGAAAGAGTATATGCTGACTGCCAGAACGTATGAGGCAGTAAAATCTACAGTGGAATATACGAAAGACAGATCAATTCAGTATATTAAGGCAAAAGAAATGATTATGGAATATATTGAAGGTAATGGATCTATAACAAACGAAAAAACCAGAGAATTGTGCGGATTTACTAAGCAGCAAGCAAGAAGTGCTTTGGATAAGATGCGAGGAGAATCTTTGATTCAATTAGTTGGAGCAGGGCGTTCCAGTAAATATATGAAATCGAGTGAAACTCGATAAAAACTCGATTTCCACTCGAAAATATTGATGAAAGCCTGAAATAACAGGAAAAATAACAAAAAATATTTCGAGTTTATCGAGTGAAAATGAGTTTATTATTGGTGAAATATATAAAACAAATCTTTGCGTTCTTATTTTTGATATGATAAAACACATTAGGGATGGTGGTAATAAGAAGTCGAGGATTTACTGCAATGATGTATTTGTGTCAGCACTGCTGACACAAATTAGTTGGAGCAATCATCTTGCGATTATGTCCAAGGCAAAACGGTAGAGAAGAGACATTTTTATATGACGCTTTGCAGCAAAGAAGAATTATCATTTCATTAGTAAAAGATACGAGGGGATTTAATAATGAAATCAGTAGAAGAAATAACAGCAGTTAATGTATTTAATCCTAATGTCCGAAAAATAAGATGTGTAGAAAACGAACTTGATTATCTGGGCGATGGGACTGTTTTTTGTGAAGATAATCTTGAGAAAGGAAGAATTTACACTTTTATCAGAGGGGAAATGAAATCATATGGTGCCATGGTATTTCTAAAAGAAGTTTCCAGTCAATATGGTTTTCATTCCTGTTTATTTGAAGAACTTGAGCCTTATAACAGACAAATTGTAGCGGAAGCGTATGAAAAGTGGTTGGAAAAGGAATTGGAAATGGCTG
>NZ_JBNPMZ010000018.1:0-57783 GCF_050314255.1 Sporofaciens sp. SGI.106 | reverse complement strand
ATTCCTTTCATAGTGAGCTGAATCCTCTTCTTTTTCAGATCCACACTCATAACCTTCACATCCACAATATCTCCCACGCTTACAACTTCCAGCGGATGCTTAATGAATTTTTTATCCGTGATCTCGGAAATATGTACCAGTCCGTCCTGATGTACTCCTATATCCACAAATACACCAAAATCGATGACATTGCGGACCGTTCCTTTGAGGATCATTCCCTCTTTCAGGTCCTTCATCTCCAATACATCTGTCCTGAGAATCGGCTTTGGCATCTCGTCACGAGGGTCACGGGCAGGTTTTTCCAGTTCCTTTACAATATCCCGGAGCGTAATTTCACCGATTTCCAGCTCCTGCGCCAGTTTTTTGTAATCTTTAATGGTAAGGGAAAGCCCTACAAGCTTACCTCCCGCAATATCATTGACTGAAAATCCCTGCTTTTTAAGCAGCTTTTCTGCCGCTTCATAGGATTCCGGATGTACACTGGTTCCGTCTAACGGATTTTCTCCGCCCTGGATTCTCATGAATCCGGCACACTGCTCGAACGCCTTTGGTCCAAGCTTTGCCACCTTCAGAAGCTGCTTTCGATTCGTAAATCTGCCGTTTTCCTCCCGGTACTCCACGATATTCTTTGCAATCGTTCCGGAAATACCCGAAATATAGGAAAGAAGCGGAGCTGATGCAGTGTTCAGATCCACACCTACTTTATTCACGCAATCTTCTACCACACCGGAAAGCGTATCGCTTAATTTCTTCTGATTCATATCATGCTGATACTGACCGACACCGATGGATTTCGGATCGATCTTAACCAGCTCTGCCAGCGGATCCTGCAGCCTTCTTGCTATAGATGCCGCACTCCTCTGTCCCACGTCAAACTTCGGGAACTCCTCCGATGCCAGTTTACTTGCGGAATATACCGATGCTCCTGCTTCATTTACAATCACATACTGTACTTTTTCCGGAATCTCCTTCAAAAGCTCTACAATAAACTGTTCCGATTCTCTGGATGCAGTTCCATTTCCCAGGGAAATCAGTGTAATATTGTATTTTGGAATGATTTTCTTCAGCAAATCCTTCGATGCCTGAATCTTCTGAGGTGTCGTCGGGGCTGTCGGATAAATAACCGTCGTTCCGATTACCTTTCCGGTAGGATTGACCACTGCAAGCTTACATCCGGTACGGAATGCCGGGTCCCATCCAAGAACCGTCTGTCCCACAATCGGAGGCTGCATCAGAAGCTGTTCCAGATTTTTTCCGAATACGGCAATCGCTCCATCCTCCGCCTTTTCGGTAAGATCGTTACGGATTTCCCTCTCAATTGCCGGTGCAATCAAACGCTTATAGCTGTCCTCCACCGCTTCCTTAAGCGCAGGTGTCGTATAAGGATTATCCGTATGAATCGTCTTCTTCTCCAGATAACGGATAATATCCTCCTCCGGTGCCTGGATCTTGACCGTCAGGAATTTCTCCTTCTCTCCACGGTTCAGTGCCAGTGTTCTGTGCCCTGCAAGCTTTGTCACCGGCTCCTCAAAATCATAATACATCTCATAGACAGATTCTGCCTCTTCATCCTTAGCAGTAGAGATTACCTTACCCTTTTTCATCGTCGTATTTCGAATCCAGCTTCTGTAATCCGCCTCATCTGAAATGCTCTCCGCGATAATATCTCTTGCTCCTGCAATTGCCTCCTTCACATCCTTGACATCCTTCTCCGGATTTACATACTCCTGTGCCAGTTCCTCCAGAGGACGTTTCGCATTCTGAAGCGTAATCAGCGCCGCCAGCGGCTCCAGACCCTTTTCCTTTGCAATGGTCGCACGGGTTCTTCTCTTTGGACGGTAAGGGCGATACAGGTCTTCCACTACAACCAGAGTCTCCGCAGCCGTAATCTGCGCCCGCAGCTCCTCCGTCAATTTTCCCTGCTCCTCGATACTGGAAAGAACCTGCTCCTTCTTCTCCTCCAGATTCCGCAGATAAGTCAGACGTTCGAATAATTTACGAAGCTGCTCATCATCCAGTGTTCCCGTTGCCTCTTTCCGGTAACGGGCAATAAAAGGAATCGTGTTCCCCTCATCTATTAATTTGACAGCTGCATCCACCTGCCATCTCTTCACATTCAGTTCTTCTGTGATTTTCTGATTAATATCCATGCTTAAATTCCTTTCTTTTCTCTTTAGCATTCAGCATCTATTATATCGGAACCACACAGTTTTCGCAACGGTGAATGACAGACACAATATTTTCGCAGATTAATTATAGAGTCTGCTCTGTTTTCTTGAATCTCATTCCAAAATGTGTTATAGTTAAAAAACATCAATATTTAAAAAGGGAGTACAGCATAATGGGAGATATACAGGAGCTGTCCAAACAGCAGCAAAAATCAAAAGAAACAAAAGGACGCATTTTTCGTGCAGCCAAAACGATTCTGCAGGAAAAAGGCTATGAAGCCCTTTCCATAAAAAATATCTGTGAAGAAGCCGGAGTATCCAACGGCAGTTTTTATCATCATTTCAAAACCAAAGACGATCTGCTTTCCTACTATATTGAAGAGCAGCCCAGCATCAATCCGGATCTTCTGGCACTTCCGGAGGATAGTGAAGAAGCCAAAACCGCCATCATTCACGTATACCTGAATTACGTAAGCTATTGCCGGGAACTTGGCCTGACCTTCATTTCCAATTATTACACGCCAAAAAATCAGTCTCTGAATCCAAATATCCGTACCGAACGGCCTTATCCTATCGTAACGGTGCACAATTATATTCAAAAGGCTGTGGATGCAGGTGTGGTAAAATTGAAACAATCCCTGGAGGACATTACTACAGATATCCGTATGATTGTTATCGGAAATGTATTTGAATGGTGTCTGAAAGATGGAGAGGCAGATTTTGAAGGAAATATGAGACGTTCTCTCCAGGCATATCTGGATGGAGTATTTTATTAATTCTCGACAACAAAAAAACTTTCAGGCAAGCGAACCTGAAAGTTTTTTCTTAGAAGGGAATTTTGCATCTCTGCTTTCAATAATATCTTTTGACTATATTATATCCACACTTGTTCCATTTGGCAAATTGCTTATTTTAATATAAGAGTCTTATATATAGATAAAATCTATATATCGCATATTTTATGATAAAAATCACGCAATCCTGTCAAAAAATAAACTTTTATTGAGCAATATTCCTCCCTGTGCTATGATAAAGAAAACGTACTGACTACAAAGGGGTTGCCCCTGCGTAATAAGGCGCATTCGGAATACTATTATTTTGTCTGTATTATGCTGATTTGTATCACATTTACAGAATTTGTCCTGCGTCTTTTTATAAGGCGCATTTTTTTATCCCTGCGGAGAAGAGACTCATTTTACGGAGGTGATTCATGAAAAAACTGATTGATAAACTGAAAAAGGAACGGCATCTGGAACAATCAGAGTGGACCGACCTGATTGAACACCGAACACCGGAGCTTGCTGACTATCTGTTTGAACAGGCAAGGGAAATCCGCCATGCTCATTACGGACACGACATCTATATCCGTGGATTGATTGAATTCACCAATTACTGCCGGAACGACTGCTTCTACTGCGGTATTCAAAGAAGCAACACCCATATTTGCCGCTATCGATTGTCGGAAGATACCATTCTGGATTGCTGCCGAAGTGGCTATGAGCTTGGATTTCGCACCTTCGTCCTTCAGGGAGGGGAAGACGCATATTATACAGATGAACGCATGGTTCATTTGATCAGAGAGATAAAGTCTTTATTTCCTGACTGTGCACTCACTCTTTCCATTGGAGAAAAATCCGAAGATTCCTATCGTAAATTCTACGAAGCCGGGGCTGACCGCTATCTTCTGCGCCATGAAACTTTCAACCATGAGCATTACAGCAGGCTTCACCCGGCAGAATTATCTGCTGCCGAGCGCCAGAACTGCCTGTGGAATCTGAAGAAGATTGGTTATCAGGTGGGAACCGGATTCATGGTGGGCTCCCCCTGGCAGACCGCTACAAATCTGGCAGAGGATATGCTGTTTATCGAAAAACTCCAGCCTCACATGGTGGGAATCGGGCCGTTTATCCCCCATCATGACACCATTTTCGCAGGAGAAACTGCCGGAACATTAGAACTGACTCTTTTCATGCTGGGGCTTCTGAGGCTGATGCTTCCAAAGGTTCTTCTTCCTGCCACAACGGCGCTGGGAACGATTCATCCTCACGGCAGAGAGCTTGGCATTCTTGCGGGTGCTAACGTAGTCATGCCCAACCTGTCTCCCCGGGACAACCGGAAACAATACGCTCTCTACGATAACAAGATTGCCACAGGGGAAGAAGCCGCCGAGGGTAAAGAAAAACTGGTACAGCAGATGGAAGCAATCGGATATCACGTCGTTACCGCAAGGGGTGATTCTCTGATGTCAGCAGATCATTTACCAAAATAAAACAAATTTATTGAAAAGAAATATATAAATTTCAGGAGGAACAAAACAATGTATGATGTAAATTCAAAACACGCTGATGATTTTATTAATCATGAGGAAATTCTGGAGACTCTTGCGTATGCAGATGAAAACAAAAACAATCTGGAACTGATTGAGTCTCTGATCGAAAAGGCCGGAAAGAGAAAAGGACTATCTCATCGGGAGGCTTCTGTACTTCTTGCATGTGAGGACGAAGCAATGAATGAGAAGATTTTCCGCCTCGCAGAACAGATTAAGAAAGATTTCTACGGCAACCGAATCGTTATGTTCGCGCCGCTGTATCTGTCCAATTACTGTATCAACGGATGTACCTATTGTCCGTATCACATGAAGAACAAGCACATTGCCCGCAAGAAGCTGACGCAGGAAGAAATCCGCCGGGAGGTAATCGCCCTGCAGGATATGGGCCACAAGCGTCTCGCTCTGGAAGCGGGAGAAGATCCGGTACATAATACCATGGAATATTACCTGGATTCCATCAATACCATTTACAGCATCAAGCACAAGAATGGTGCAATCCGCCGTGTAAATATCAATATCGCTGCAACTACTGTCGATAACTACCGTCTGCTCAAAGAAGCCGGCATCGGCACTTACATTCTGTTCCAGGAGACCTACCACAAAGAAAGCTATCTGGAGCTCCACCCGACCGGACCAAAACACGACTATGATTATCACACAGAGGCTATGGACCGCGCGATGGAAGGTGGCATTGATGACGTAGGTATCGGCGTACTCTTCGGTCTGGACAAATACCGTTATGAATTTGCCGGTCTTCTGATGCACGCGGAACATCTGGAAGCTGCTTTCGGTGTAGGCCCTCACACCATCAGCGTTCCGAGACTCCGCAACGCGGACGACATTGATGCCTCTGCTTTCAGCAATGGTATTGACGATGACACCTTTGCAAAAATCGTTGCCTGTATCCGAATTGCAGTGCCATATACAGGAATGATCATCTCCACCCGCGAGAGCCAGAAAACCCGCGAACGCGTGCTTCACCTGGGTGTTTCTCAGATCAGCGGCGGTTCCAAGACCAGCGTAGGCGGCTACTATCAGCCGGAACCGGAGGAAGAAAAGTCCGAACAGTTCGATGTGGTAGATAACCGTACTCTGGATGAAGTGGTACGCTGGCTGATGGAAATGGATTATATCCCAAGCTTCTGTACTGCATGCTACCGTGAAGGCCGGACAGGGGACAGGTTCATGTCCTTATGTAAGAGTGGTCAGATCCAGAACTGCTGCCATCCAAATGCACTGATGACCCTGCAGGAGTACCTGATGGATTATGCTTCTCCGGAAACCAAGGCCATCGGTGATAAATTAATCGACAGAGAAATCCTGAATGTGCCAAACGAAAAGGCAAGAGCCGTTGTTACCGAAAATCTGCGGTTAATCCGTGAAAACAACCGCCGCGATTTCCGTTTCTAATTCAAGACGTACTTTGGAAACCCAGGGACGGGGAAGTTTCTCCCCGTCCCTCTTTCATTCATTCAGAAGCGCTGCCCGCGTTTCAAAAAAGGAGGACATCACATGAGCTTAAACAACACCCCTTCCGCAGACCGCACCCATATTGGAATCTTCGGCAGGCGAAATGCAGGAAAATCCAGTGTAATCAATGCTATTACCGGCCAGAATCTGGCCATTGTATCCGATGTGAAAGGCACTACTACCGACCCGGTCTTAAAGGCAATGGAACTCCTTCCCCTGGGACCTGTGGTCATGATTGATACTCCGGGGTTAGACGACGACGGAGAACTTGGAGCCCTGCGAATTCAGAAAGCCTATCAGGTTCTGAACAAAACGGATATTGCCGTTCTCGTTATCGACGGCTCCGTGGGAATGACGAAAGAAGACGAACGGATTCTGGCGAGAATCAAAGAAAAGGAAATTCCTTACGTTATTGTTATGAATAAGGCGGATATTGTCTCTGCATCCGCCCCCACCCCTGACACCGAAGCAAATGCAGCCATTGCTTCCATCCCTCAGGACCGCATCATCCGGGTGAGCACGGTTACCAATGAAAATATCTATGAATTAAAGGAACTGATCGCCAGACAGGCACCCAAAGAAGACGAAAGCAAGCGCATTGTAGGGGACCTGTTAAATCCTCTGGATCTGGCAGTCCTGGTAGTTCCTATTGACTCAGCTGCCCCAAAGGGAAGACTGATCCTTCCACAGCAGCAGACCATCCGCGATATTCTGGAAGCCGGTGCAATTCCTGTCGTTGCCCGGGAAAGTGAACTTCCCCAGGCACTTGCTTCCCTCAACAGGCAGCCAAAGCTGGTTATCACCGACAGTCAGGCATTTGAAAAGGTATCGAAAGACACTCCGGAGGAAATTCCTCTCACATCCTTTTCTATCTTATTTGCCAGATATAAAGGAAATCTGAAAACGGTAGTCCATGGTGCAAGAGCTCTCGACTCGCTGAAAGACGGAGATACGATTCTCATCTCCGAAGGCTGTACACATCATCGTCAATGTGAAGATATTGGCACAGTCAAATTACCCAACTGGGTCAGAAAACATACCGGAAAAGATCTGAATTTCGCATTCACCAGCGGCACAGAATTTCCACTGGATCTGTCACCTTATCAGCTGATCATCCACTGTGGAGGCTGTACATTAAATGAACGCGAGATGAAATACCGGTTAAAATGCGCGGAAGATGCAGGCGTTCCCATGACTAATTACGGAATCGCCATTGCACATATGCACGGTATCCTGGAAAGGAGCATCGCTCCCTTTATATCAGATGTAAGGTAACTTCCACATCTGATTTCATACACAGATGAAAGTCCAGTATCCATTTGGGGTATTGGACTTTTTTCTGTGTTGAAATACATTTTTACACAAACTGGACTGGTCAAATTTTACATATCTGGTATTTTTAAAAAGGTCACTCGGATGCTAATATAGGGAGCAAAGAAAATAAGATTAAAGTAAAGGATACATTATGAGGACGAAAAAAATAGCCGTAATTAATGATTTATCGGGATTTGGGAAGTGCTCTCTCACAGCTGCAATCTCTGCAATTGCCGCCATGGGCGTTCAGCCCTGCCCTCTTCCCACCGCCATCCTTACCGCCCAGACAGGATACCCCAGCTATTATCTGGATGATTATACAGATAAGATGGAACATTATCGTGTAGAATGGCAGAAAATGGGGCAGAAATTTGATGGCATTTATACCGGATTCGTGGCAAGTGAAGCGCAGATTCAGCAGATTTTCCGATTCATAGAGACTTTTGACACTCCGGATACCTTTTTACTGGTGGATCCGGTAATGGGAGATAACGGAAGAAAATACTCTCTGTTTACTCCGGCGCTTCTTCAGCAAATGAAAAAGCTGGCCACGCGCGCTGATATTATCACACCGAATCTTACGGAGCTGTGCCTCCTTACCGATACAGATTTTCAGGAAATAAGCAGTATAAATAATGTCAAAGAAATGATAACCCGTATACAGGAGCTGGCGGAAAGGTTTCTTGCCCGCGGACCAAAACATATTATCGTAACCGGTATTCATTTTACGGATGAAACAGGGACGAAACAGATGGGAAATCTGTATGTGACAGATTCAGGAAGTGAACTCTGTGCATTCCCATATATCGGAGGAAGCTATTCCGGAACCGGTGATCTATTTGCATCCTGTCTGGCTGCAGGAATTGCAAGGGGCGACGCCATACCGGATATCATCCGCATGACCGGAGATTTTCTGGAGCTTGCGCTGAAAGACTCCGTAGAGGAAGGCGTTCCGTCAAATGACGGAGTAAATTATGAAAAATATTTGTCACATCTGATGAATACACCAAAATAACAGAACACGACAAAAAGAAAGGATGAGACTCATGAAAAACAACAAACCAGTAACCTTATTAACAACCACCGGATTATTTGCAGCAATGATTACCCTGATGACTGCATATATCTGCCACATTCCATATGGTGCCAACGGCGGATACATTCATTTCGGAGATGCCCTGATTTACATGGCAGCCGTACTGCTTCCAAGACCATATGCTTTCGCAGCTGCGGCAATCGGCGGTGGACTGGCAGACCTGTTAACCGCACCTATGTGGGCACCGGCAACGATCATTATTAAAATGCTGATCACTCTGCCATTTACCAGCAAAGAGGGAAAAATCCTCAGGCCACGCAATGTGGCAGCACCGTTTATCGCAGCACTTATTTCCGCAACCGGCTATTATCTGGCAGAAGGAATCCTCTTCGGCTCCTTCATGTCACCAATCGCATCATTTGCAGGAAGCGCCGTACAGTCCGGAGGAAGTGCCATCATATTCCTGGCGCTTGCAACAGCATTGGATAAAGTGCACATCAAAGCAAAAACTCAGAAACTCCTGTTTCAGGAATAGTTGTCTCTGAAATAGAAAGGAACCAGAATCATGGCAGATATTTTATACACATATAAAAATCAGGTATATGCCAATATCACAAACAAATGCGACTGCAGCTGCAGATTCTGCATTCGAAGCCACGAAGACAGCGTCGGCGACGCAGAAACACTGTGGCACAAGAAAGACCCGACAGCCGAAGAAATAAAAGCCGCGATGGATGCCTTTGATTTCACCGGATATGAAGAACTGGTCTACTGCGGATACGGGGAACCGACCTGTGCACTGGATATATTGATCGAGACAGCAAAGTATGCAAAGGGAAAATATGGCGTTTCCATCCGCGTAAATACCAACGGACTTGCGAACCTCTATCATGGAGAAGATGTGATTCCGAAACTGGCAGAAGTCGTTGACTCCGTGTCCATCAGTCTGAATGCTCCTGACAGTGAAAAATATAATGAAGTCACACGACCGCAATTCGATAACGCATTTCAGGCACTTCTTGACTTTGCTGTCGAGGCAAAGGATGCTATTCCTTCCGTAAAGCTGTCCATTGTAGATGTACTTCCGGAAGAAGACATCGAAGCCTGTAAAAAACTATCCGAATCCCTGGGCGTTCCTCTTAGGATCCGAAAATACTCATAAAATCAGGCCACCGGTAAATCACAAAATACCGGTGGCCTTTATTGTCTATATCAGTCCGACGAAGAATAATTCGTAAAAGTCATCTTCTCCTTCCAGCATCGGAGAATTTTCTCCTCCGCCATTGGTACTCCGGCGCATGGAAGCGTAGAAATCTTCTCCTGCATTGATCAGATCCATTTCATAAATCTCATAACCCAGGTCTCTGCACACACGGCAGAACGCAGCCACCGGATCATCCTCATTCCTTGATGCGAGAAACTTCTTTCTCACCTCAGGATCGTGCAGTGCTTTTTTCTGTAACTCGTCCAACATTCCAACAATATCTGTCATAATCTTCCCGCTCCTTCCATGTCAACCTTTTCATCCTGCTATATCTTCTTTTTACAAATATCCGCCAGACAGCATCTGTCGCAAAATGGCTTTGTGCGCGCCGTGCATACATCTCTTCCATGATAGACCAGCCTGTGGCAGAAATCACTTCCCTCTTCCGGCGGAATCAATTTCCACAAAGCCATCTCTACCTTCTTTGGCTCTTTGATTCCATCCACGAGACCAATGCGGTTCACCAACCGGATACAGTGAGTATCCGTCACGATCGCAGGCTTTCCGAACACATCTCCCATGATCAGATTGGCACTTTTTCTTCCCACGCCCGGCAGCTTTAAAAGTGCATCAAAATCTTCCGGAACCTTTCCGCCATATTCATCCCGCAGCATCTTCATGCAGCCACTGATATCCCTGGCCTTACTCCTCCCCAGGCCACATGGGCGTACAATCGCTTCAATATCATCTACATCAGCCTCTGCCAGTGCCTCAATACTCGGATATTTTTCAAACAGGCCCTCTACTACTACGTTCACCCGGGCATCTGTACACTGGGCGGCCAGCCGAACACTGACCAAAAGCTTCCATGCCTGATCATAATCCAGCGTACAATCCGCATCCGGATATTCATCTTTTAACCGTTTGATTACTTCCAGTGCTAATTCTTTCTTTCTCATCTGTCTTCCTCTTTATAAAAATCAATTTTATCCTAATTTTATCACAAATGCTTTTTTTCATCTATGAAATTTTCACTGAATTTCTATACATTTTCAGCGAATTTCTATACATTATTCCCTTGTTTTTCCACACATCTCCGTGTAGTATAGAATCATAATCATTATCGAAAGGAAGACCCAGCGTGGATATCAAAAAACTCAGCGTACTGCTTACCGTTGCAGACCACGGTAATTTTACAAAAGCCGGAGAAGAACTTGGCTACACCCAGTCCGGCATTACTCATATGATGAAATCACTGGAAACCGAGGTTGGATTCCCCTTATTTAACAAAGGACATCACGGAGTGTCTCTCACTAAAGAATGCGAGGCGCTGTTGCCGTCTATCCGCAATCTTCTTTCCGCAAACGAAACCCTGAACCAGGAAATTTCCTTCCTAAAGGGAGCAAAACGCGGAACAATTAAGATTGGCTCTTACATCAGTTGCGCCATTCACTGGCTGCCTGAGATCATTAATAATTTTCAGAAACAATATCCGGATATTCTTTTCGAAATTGCCGAAGGCGATGAAGGAGAACTGGCAGACTGGGTAGAAAACAATAAAGTAGATATCGGATTTACAAGCTACCACAAAGGACAACCTTACCGTTTTATTCCGGTCTTCGACGATCCCATGTACGCAGTGTTTCCAAAGGGGCATCCCTTCACTGCTTATGACGAAATTCCGCTGACCTGGTACGAGGGCGTTCCTTTCGTAGTTTCAGAATACACTTATATTAACGAAGTATATAAGCTATTAAAAAACGCCGGTGTAAAACCCGACACAAAATACATACTGAGCAACGATTTTTCCATCCTGTCCATGGTGGAGCATAATCTTGGCATCAGTATTCTGCCCGGGTTAATTCTGAGAAACAGATCCGGAAACTTTGAAAAACGACCTCTGGTGCCCAGATCTTTCCGAAAACTCGGCATGGCTATCTCGTCCACCAAAGAATTATCACCCGCTGCGAAGATCTTTATTAAATACGCCCGGGAATACCTGCTAAGTTAATTGGGGACGTAGCAAAATGCATTTTGCTACGTCCCCAATTAACATTTGTGGTGTACCCATTTGTTCAAAACAAAAACCCCTCTCGCCAGATTGGTAGTGTCTGCGAAAGGGGTTTGGTAATTTCTTCACTTGTTCTATTAAAATTTTTTCTTATTTTACGTGTCCTTCACTCTGGAAAACATTTACAAATCCGTAAACTGCAACTACTGCAACTACTGCCCATCCAATCATGTCTATACCTCCCATAAATTCAAGCATTTCTCTTCTTTGTGACTTTAGTATAACTCCTTTTCAGCCACTTGTAAAATGATGATTTATTATCTTGACATGACAAATCTTCATGGTTCTAAACAGGATTTTTTCTTCTGTGTACAACCGGATTTTACTTTGTCGGCGAAGGCTTTTTTTCTTATTAGCCTCTCAGTGTTGCGATAACTCTTTTTGGGCTCACTGCGAATTCCAGTGCTTCTTCCATAGACCTTACACACACATCTGCCTCTCCTGCCAGTTTTGCATACATTCCTTCTGCATCCATTACCGCAACAGACATTCCGGCAATCCGGCACATCTCCATATCGTTGCGTCCATTTCCAATACAAATGCAATGCTGTGCTCCCAATGCCTTCACGATTTTCTCTTTTTCCTGTGCAGCGGCAGCAGAAGGGAATGTCTTGACTTCCACCGGAAGCAACCTGCATTCTCTGGCTGCGTTCCCATGAGTGTCAGCCGTCACAACATAAATTTGAAACTGTTTTGAAGCTTCTGTAATTCTTTTTCTTATACTTTCCGGAATAATTCCATCCCGCGCAATTGTTCCGTTGTAATCCAGCACCAGATATTTCAGGTCCAGCTCTTTATAACCAGGAATCTCGATCTTCATCTTTGTTTTCCATTTCTCTTAATTCTAATATTGATTAGGGTGTCAATACTCTCTCGCCGTAAATACAGCCACCGAACGCGGTCTCAGCACAAAGTTTCCGTCGATGCGCCTCTGTTCATGCTCCGGATAGCAATACCTTCCATTGCCATCGCCATAAGTATTCACATTCAGATACCATCTGCCCTTTATCTGAGGCAATGTGATCTCTACATCCTCCCAGTAGGTATTGACAGATACATATACCATATCGTCTCTGCCTTTTTCTCTGTCATATCCCGCAAAGCTGATAGAAAATGTTCTGGCATCTCTCGGAATATTCACATCTTCTGCATATACACCATGGGCCAGTAATGGTTCCATACCTAACACTGCATCAGGCAGTTTTTCTCTGATAATCCTGTGACGGTGACGAAAACCAATCATGAATTTACAAAATTCAAACAGGTCTCTGTTCTTATTCAAATAATTCCAGTCCAGCCAGGAATATTCATTATCCTGACAATAGCAGTTATTATTTCCATACTGAGTATTGCCAAATTCATCTCCGGCAAGAAACATTGGAGTTCCTCTGCTGCACATCAGCACAGCGAAAGCATTTCTTATCATCCGGTAACGTAGATTCAATACATCCTGATTATCCGTCTCTCCCTCAATACCACAGTTCCAGCTCCGGTTATCATTGGAACCGTCCGTATTATTCCAGCCATTCATCTCGTTATGCTTTTCATTATAAGCATACAAATCATAAAGAGTAAATCCATCATGGCAGGTAAGGAAATTCACACAGGAATTATATCCTGCATACTCGCCTTTATATTCCGAAGGATATCCGCCATACAGATCTCCGGAACCGGCAATACTCCATGCCGCATCCCATGCATTCCAGCAATCTCCCTTCAGAAATCCTCTGAGAGAATCCCGATATCTTCCATTCCACTCTGCCCATCGTCTGCTTGCCGGAAAGCTTCCCACCTGATACATACCGCCTGCATCCCATGCCTCCGCGATCAGTTTCACATTGCTGAGAACCGGATCGTTGGCCAGAGCTTCCAGAAGAGGCGGATTATTCAGTGGAGACCCATCTGCGTTACGTCCCAGAATACTGGCAAGATCAAATCGGAATCCATCCACGCGATAGCTTACCGTCCAATATCTCAGGCACTCCAGAATCATCTGACGAACCACCGGATGATTGCAGTTCAGCGTATTTCCACATCCGCTGAAATTGTAATAATTTCCATCCGGAGTCAGCATATAATATACATTATTGTCCAGACCTTTGAAACTGAACAGTGGTCCCTTTTCATTTCCCTCCGCAGTATGATTGAACACTACGTCCAGAATTACCTCGATTCCATTTTCATGAAGTGCCTTTATCAGCTCCTTTAATTCCTGCCCTTCTTTGTTATATTCAACAGCTGCTGTATAGCTGGTATTGGGTGCGAAGAAACTGACCGTATTATATCCCCAGTACTCCAAAAGCTTCTTTCCGTCCACCTCCCGTAAATTAAGGGTCTCATCGAATTCAAATATAGGCATCAGTTCAACTGCATTGATTCCCAGCTCCTTCAGATACGGAATCTTCTCTTTCAGACCTGCAAATGTTCCCTTATGCTGCACCCCGGAGGATTCATGGCGGGTAAATCCCCGCACATGCAATTCGTAGATAATCAAATCGCTCATACTGCGCTTCGACTGCGGCATCTCGCCCCAGTCAAATACATCTGCCACAACCCGGGCATGATAACTGTTCTTCTGTCTTTGCCCCCAGACACTCTGTCCAACAACCGCCTTGGCATAGGGATCGAGAAGCACTGCATTTTTATCGAATGTAAGTCCCTTCTCCGGACAGTTTGGCCCATCCACTCGGTAAGCGTATTCAAATTCTTCAATATCCAGACCGAATACGATCATGGAATAGACATCTCCGATTTTATACTCTTCAGGAAACGGTAGCACCGCATAAGGCTCCTGCTCCTCCCGATGAAAAATCAGAAGCTCGCAGGAAGTCCCTCCATGTGTATGAATTGTAAAATTCACTCCCAGCGGCAGTGCCGTTGCTCCATTGATATCAAACATCCCCGGCCGCACCGGAAAACCTGCAAGCTCTCCCATGGGTCTCGCAGAAACCGGATGCTTCGGTGTGTAGTATTTATGATGATAAGATTTCATTTTCAAGATCTCCTTTACATTATCCTCAGGTGCATTTTAACACATTCTCCGACAAAATAACAGATGGCAGACTTTTTGAAATTCCTGCTGTCAACCTTTACTTTTTCTCTATCTCTCCCTATACTGAAGGTAATACAAAGGAGGTATGTTCTTATGTACAAAGCAAACAACAACCGTTATCAAACAATGCAGTATAACCGCTGTGGAATCAGCGGATTAAAACTTCCCACCGTATCATTGGGCTTATGGCACAATTTTGGCGACAATGCCAGTTATGAAAACATGAAAGCTCTCTGTTTCACTGCCTTCGACCATGGTATTACACATTTTGATCTTGCGAATAATTACGGTCCCTCTCCCGGCAGTGCCGAGAAAAATTTTGGCATCCTGTTAAAAGAAAATTTTGCTTCTTACCGTGACGAACTGATCATCAGCACCAAAGCCGGTTATGACATGTGGGATGGTCCTTACGGCAACTGGGGAAGCCGCAAATATCTGATAGCCAGTCTGGATCAGAGCTTATCCCGTATGGGATTGGACTACGTTGATATATTCTATCATCATAGAATGGACCCTGACACTCCTCTTGAGGAAACCATGGGTGCACTGGATCAGATTGTTCGCAGCGGAAAGGCTCTCTATGTAGGTCTGTCCAATTATGATGGTCCTACTATGGAAAAGGCCTGTAAAATCCTTACAGATTTAAAATGTCCCTTCATCATCAATCAAAATTCCTACAATATTTTTAATCGTACCATTGAGCAAAACGGTTTAAAAGAAATGGCACGTAAGGAAGGAAAAGGCATTATTTCATTCAGTCCTCTGGCGCAGGGACTTCTCACCAATCGTTATCTCCATGGAATACCGGAAGACAGCCGTATTATGACAGACGGAAGATTTCTGAAGGAAGAAAAAGTGCATCAAAAAATGAAATCAATAGAAAACCTGAACCAACTTGCTCAGGAACGTGGGGAAACACTTGCTCAGATGGCTCTGAAATGGGTATTAAAAGATCACGATATCACCAGTGTCTTAATTGGGGCTTCCCGCCCGGAACAGATATTGGATAACCTGGAAGTTATGAACAGCGCAGATTTTACAGAAGAGGAATTGCGGTTGATTGACTCCTACTCTGTTGATCAGTAGCGTATGGATTTCTGTGACTAAAACGCTTAGTGAAGAAACTCTGAAAGCGAAACAGCTTAGGTTGATTGAACCTGACCATGTCAATCTGATACCTAAGCTGATCCGCTTTAATAACTAATTAAATATTTCAAAATCTGTTGTCGAACTGGAGTCATCTATCCAATCAATACTTCCTTCCCCTGGAACGCAAATCCATAACTTCGGATATGTTCCCTCGGAATTCCCCTTGCAACCAACTGCACTGCATACTTCTTTTCCTCAATCTGTTGTAATGCAGCCCGTACTGTATCCTCCAAAGTTGCCTCATCTTCCGGATCATGCACCTTAAATTCCAGGATAATCGCATCATCCTCCTTCGGATTTTTCGGCTCTATTACCACATCATATCTTCCAAACCCACTTTCCCGATTCGAGGTAATCACATATCTGCTCTGCAGATCCACAATCAACCCAAGTACAAAACCATGATAGAATCGCTCCGGTTCTTCCCCGGACGGTCGGTTACCCGTATCAAAGTAACTAAATATATTCAGTGCTACACGATTCATGTATGCATTCATAGCCTTCTTATCATCAACCAACATCGCCTTAATAAAATCATTGTAATCTGCTTTAGCAGGTTGAAACCATCCGCGCACCATATTACTGAACATTCGTTCTGCTTCATAATTGGTAAGAGTCAGTTCATACCTCGGTTCTTCTCCATTTTCAAACTGCTCCTCTCTCTCATAACTCAAAACCTTCAGATATCCACTTGCCAGCAACAAACTCCAGATTGCGGAATCATTATTATCCAACTGATTATACACAATCTGTTCATCAATCGGTGTCCACACCGCCTCTCCACGAAGCAGAATCTCAAAGCCTTCCTTAATACTCCTGTCGCCTTCTCTGATAAGTTTACCCACAAGACTATTAGAACTAGTATTTTCGCGAAAGCAACGAGCCAAGTGGCTGCTTGCAGACATTTGGCGACTGCCCGCGACCTGAAGATGATAATCTTCAGGCGCCCAGTACGCAGCAATTTTGCCCGTATTTAGAAAATTCAGGATTGACCATGGATTATAAATATCCCTATGTTCTCCAAAAATAAATCCGTCATACCATCGTTTCACCTGCTCTTGTTCTCCAGAAAGACCACATTCCTCCAACGCTTCAAATACTTCTCTCTCCGTAAACCCAAAAGATGTTGCATATTTATCAGAAGTTGTAGTCACAACTTCTAAATTATTTAAATCCAAAAAAATAGATTCTTTACTGACACTGGTAATTCCTGTCATAATTGCTCTCTCTAACCACGGATTGGTCTTAAAAGCAGAATTGAACAGGCTTCTGGTAAAAGCTGCCAACTCCTTCCAATATCCGTCTACATATGATTCCTGCATAGGAGTATCATACTCATCCAGAAGAATAATCACCTTTTTGCCATAGTAACGGTATAAATAATTAGAAAGCAGGTAAAGCGAAGATGTTGCATCCGAGTTACTTATATTCTCTGCTAATATCCGGTCAAAATAGATTCTGTCCGCATCCGTAAGCACTTCACTATCTCTTAAAAACGAATACTTTATAAAGAGATTTCTTATAATTTCGCAAATTTTTGCTCTGGCATCTGTATAATTTACTTCTTTTACTCTGGCAAAAGACAGACTAATTACCGGATAGGTTCCCTGTAACTCCCGGTATTTTTTCTCCTCCCAGACAGAAAGTCCTTCAAACAGATATCCTCTGTTCGCATAATCCAATGAAAAGAATTGTTCCACCATACTCATATTCAAAGTCTTTCCAAAACGGCGCGGACGGGTTATTAATGTAACACTGTCTCCATTCTCCCACCATTCTTTAATAAAAGACGTCTTATCAACATAGAAATACTTCTTCTCGATTAAATCAGCAAAATCCTGAATTCCAATTGCTACAGTTCTTGCCATACTAGCCTCCCAATATAAATCTACTACACCTTTCAACTGTTCTTAGTGTATCAGTTAGCCTGTTATTTTACAATATTTCAAGAAGTTTACGCTATTTTTCAGAAGCTTCCTATGTTAGAATATATCAGATGAGGGATGACTCCCGCCTCTGTAGGCGGTGAGCAGCAATTATGTATCAGTGGCGGGTTTCAATCCCCATCTGATATACGCTCCGCGAGGATGCGCAGGAATTCGGATTGGAAATATGTCTGCTATGCAGACCCGAATTCCGCGCCAAGACTCGCGAGCGAGTCTTGAACGAAAAGGAGGTTGATAAAATATGAATCCGACCGTCAGCATTATTGTACCTGTTTATAACGCGGAAGCAACGATTTCCCGCTGTATCGAAAGCATTATTACACAGGAATATACCGATTTTGAGCTTCTGTTAGTAGACGACGGCAGCCGAGATGCTTCCGGCTCCGTCTGTGACCAGTACGCCGATAAGGATTCCCGTATCCGCGTAATACATAAAGAAAATACCGGTGTGTCCGATTCCCGGAATCAGGCGCTCGATCAGGCACGCGGTACCTTCATCCAGTTTCTGGACAGCGATGACTGGATCACCCCAAATGCCACCCGTCTGTTTGTAGACACTGCCACCCATTACCACTGTGATCTTGTAATTGCAGACTTTTACCGGGTCGTAGGAGAAAGAGTATCTGTGAAAGGCGATATTGAAGACGATTGTGTGATGACACAGGAAGAATTCGCCTCACATATGGTGGAAAATCCCGCAGACTTTTATTACGGCGTTCTATGGAACAAATTATTCCGCCGGGATATTATTGAAAAATACCATCTGCGCATGGATACAAACATCAGCTGGTGTGAAGATTTCATGTTTAACCTGGAATATATCCGCCATGCAGAGATTTTCTATGCACTGCAGATACCAATATATTACTACGTTAAAACAAAAGGCTCCCTTGCAAGCCAGGGAATGAATATTTCCAAAACCATCCGCATGAAGCTGATGGTCTTTGAGTACTACAATAATTTTTATAAACATGTACTGGATGAAGAGGACTATGAGAAAAACCGGCTACAGATCTACCGTTTCCTGATTGACGCCGCCGGAGACGGAACAGTTCCGCCTTCCATTCTCCCCGGCTCCAAGAAACTGGGAGAAGAACGCAGCCAGATTTCTGAAGCGGCACTGACAGCCGAAGGTATCCTCATGGATGAATACCGAAACCGAAAGCTTCTGGACTATTATCTGGAATCGGTTGCCCTGAAAAACAACCTGTCCCTTGCAGAAATACGACTCCTGCTCTGCCTGAACCAGCCGCACCAGAGCCATACCCGGAAAGAACTGGCCGACTTTGCCGGTCTGACACTTCGGAATCTGTCCGCTCTTCTTCAGAAGCTGTCTTCCAGGGGACTTATAAAAATGGACGTCCGACGCGGAAAGAAACCACTTTCCATCACTTTCCTTCCCGCTGCAGGTCCTGTCCTGAAGGAACTGGCAATTGCCCAGAACAACTACGATCAGGCAAGGTTTTCAGGATTTACAGATGAAGAGCTGATACAATACTCTGCTCTGTCCGAGAAAATAAAGCGGAATATGCAAAAAATCTTATAGCGAAATGTACGTCCAATAAAATGATGCGAGAGAACTCAAAAGCCCCGCTGACCAAGCCAGATGCTCAAAAGTTCTCCCGCATCTTTCTTTCGTTTTTCAATAACTTCTCTGAAGCTTCTCCATAATCTTATCAACGTCAAAATCCGGAGCAAACTCCTCTGCCGCGTCACTAATCCTCTGAATCGTATCTTCATCCTCTTCCAGCACATCTGCAATCTCCGACACGCTAAGCCCCTTCACAATTTTCTTACATACTAATTCGACTAATTGATACATTTTTCCTTCTTCTCTGCTAATCCGTCTTGTTTCCTGTACATCATATGCCTCAAAACTGTCAAATAACATTTCGAATTCCCTCCGCGTAATCTGATCGGTAAATTCTTCCACCTCCTTACGTGGAACATTCATCCGATATAGAAGGACGGCAATAATTTTACCGATTAATTTTAATAAATATTCTGGGGTGGCTTCTCCCAGATTATAAATCTGGAATATACTTTCCCAATGCATCACTTAAATACACGCGCTCTTTGAAGTTGCGCACCGCCGTCCATGTATCCGTCCCTTCATAATATACAATTGGCAAAATAGGCGGATACTTAAAATCCTTTGTTTTTGTAATACCGGGATACAGCTTTTCCTGTTCACTCTCATAGTCAGTCAATATCATTACTATATATCGCAACAACTTAAATGCCATATCATAATGAACCTTCGACTGATGTTCTATTACTGTGATAAGATATAACGCCTGCCCTTTTAAGTGAATTTTCTTAACAGAATCGGAGTCTCTTCCCTCTTGCCACATAGGAAGAAAACGTTCGGAAATATCCTCAATGTCCTCCGGATTAACATCTTTCAAAAGATCAATGTCCACGTATCCCCGTAAAAACTGGGCACATAAAATCGGATCATCAAAAATCAGTTTTGCCCCATTATCTCTCACTTCATGATTTTTTACGATCTGCTTTGTCTGAATAGTTGTCATGTGTTCTCCTTTCTACAGAATATATGATAGAAAACACAAACTAAACACTCCGGGCAAACATCATATCCAAATGCTTCAAATGTTTCTACTTAACATTATAGCATTCCGGCCGGAAATATCAACGTGACACCTATACATACATCCTGTCTTTCTTTTCAGATTTCATATACTTCATCAAAATTGAAATTCCCGCCGACTGGCAATGAAAATCAGAGCATGGAGTCTTCGAATACCTTGAGTAGAAACGACTCCGATTTGATGCATGGATAGTATAACATATGAAACATTAATTTTCAATACAAAAGCAGAAAACATACTTTTTACAGAATATTTCCTGCCCATATTTATCCACCCTCGGCGAAACTTTGATTTGATAATACATAAAGGATACTGTATAATTATTATATATGTCGCAGCTAAACCATCACATTGAGGAAACGTTATGAACATACAATTTCAGCTATGCGGTTTATGCATATTATTCTTATTAATTCTCTTTTATAAAAGTCATATGACACTTCAATTATACAAAGAAAAAGTGTTTTATGCAGTTTTATGCATTATAACAATCAGTCTGATCGGGGATGTTTTATTCTCTGGATGCTGATCTGGATGTCAAGTGCAATTCTCCAGTTTCTTAACAGTGCACTTCTGATTGTTGGATTTGCCAGTGCATTAGGTGTTCTGATCCTGTTTGTACTTATGGAAAATCCCGAGGCGAATCTGGAACGCCAGCTGGGATGTTTCAATTCCTACGCTTTGACTGAATATCTAAAACAGCTGTATGAACGTAAAATAGATTTTGCCGTTTTGGAAATTTCATTTGACAATACATTTCTTCTGGAAGAACAAAGGATTGATTCCAATGATATGCTGCGAAAAATCCTCCATCTTCTTGAGCGGGACATATTCGTATTCAAAAATGTCAATCTCAGCCTTGTGCTGATCAGTGAAACGGCAGACAAACTGGAAACTGCAGCAAAAGCACTTTTAGACAGTTATTTAAATACGGACTTATTTCAGAAAACAGCAACACTCGTATTAACTTCACAGACAGCGTCTTTTTCGGACATGGATGATCTGTTCCATTTTCTGTCCTTTGTCCGGACGCTAAATAAAGATAAACATGAAAAACTGATTTATGCTAACGAAGTAATGATTTCAAAGTATCAGGAACAATCCCTGATTGAGCAGGAAATTACAAATGCACTTCTGGAAGATCGTGTAGATGTTTATCTGCAGCCGATTTATTCCAATTTAAAGAAAAGTTTCAGTTCTGCTGAAGCTTTGGTTAGGATTTGCAGAAAAGATGGAAAACTTCTGTCCCCGGGACAGTTTATTCCAATAGCAGAAGAGAACGGACAGATAGTAGACCTGGGAGAAAGAGTCTTCGAAAAAGTATGTTATTATCTGAAAAACACTAACATTATTGCTCTTGGCATCCATTATATCGAAGTAAATCTTTCCGTTGTTCAATGTGAAGATCCAAATCTCTCAAAAAAGCTGATCTCCATTGTCCAAAAATATAAAGTCGATCCCGGACTGATAAATCTGGAAATTACTGAGACCGCATCCATCAACGCCCACAAAACACTCTTAGAGAATATGAATAATTTAATAGATTTCGGCTTCACATTCTCCCTGGATGACTTCGGGAAAGGAGAATCAAATCTAATGTATATCGTCGATATGCCCGTCTCAATTGTAAAGCTGGATTATGATATGTCAAAAGCTTTCTTCGCCTCTTTAAAAGCAAAGCAGGTCGTCAGAGCAGTCATCAGCATGGTTCATGGAATGGGACTAAAATTAGTAGCTGAAGGAATTGAAACGACGAACGAGGCTGAATTAATAGCAAGGGAAGGAATTGACTATATACAGGGATTTTACTATTCCAGACCTCTTCCCATACAGGATTTTTTGAATTTTTTACAAGCTCATCGTTAGAAAAGATAAAGGCTGTCAGGCCAATACCCTTAAATCTGGTACTGGTCTGATAGCCTTCTGATTTCCTTCTTCATCTGCTCCACGATCTTCTCCGGACCCACGACTTTCGCCCCCTCCCCAAGCGCCATCACCCAGGTCAGGAACTGCCCGCTGACAGCCACACGCACATTTGCCACAAAATGCCCTTCATCTTTGGGATACATCATAACATCCGTTCCGAACCGGTCAATAATAACACCTGCCAGCTTATTCTCACACTCCAGCTTTACCAGTTCTTCCTCACCGCCGAACATGCCGAACATCTTTCTGGCATATGCCCCCATATCAAACTGCCGGAAACGATCAATGCCCTCCCGGCTTTCTTTCGCAAGCGTAATATGAAGCATCTTATCGACACGGAAATGCTTGATCTTATCCTCTGCGCCATCAAAGGCAACCAGATAATAATTTTCATCGTTCCACGAAAGAGCCCACGGGCTCACCTGATATATTGCTCCGTTTCTTCGAAGCACCTGTTCCTTTTTCACATTCCAGTTAAAATATTGGAACTGTATCTGAACATTTTCCGCAATTGCCTGATGAATCTGATCCACATTGTAATAGATTCCCTCATTGAAGGTTTTAACTCGCTCCGTCACATAAACCTGACGATGAAGCTGAGATGCCTCATACTGGCTTGCCAGCCCTTCAATCTTTCGAATCAGTTCATTGGATTTCTTCGCTGTAATAAACTTGGCAGATTGCACAGAATCTACCAATAGCTTTAGTTCTGCAAGTTCAAACTGTCTGTTTCCAATGTAATAATAATATGTTTTATTCTCTTTTTCTCCGATAACATCTATCCCGTAAAGTCTTAAATTCTCAATGTCACTATAAATACTCTTCCGTTCTGCTTTGATATTATAGGCTTTCAGTGCCTCAATAATCTCCGGCATGGTAATCCGATGTGTTTCATCTGTCTTTTCCATCAGAATCTTCAACAGGTATAAAATCTTTAACTTCTGGTTATTGCCTTCAGCCATTATCCATTTTCCTCCGATACGGGCAGTATCTCCGGTCCGTTCCTGCCATATTTTAATCTTCCATAAACTCCCTATATTCTTCTTCACTTGCAAATAACATATATCTCCCGTCTACGTATCCCATGTACCCTGCCTGTGTAGAATAGCCTTTCATACTCTCTCCTCCATTTCAACTGACTATGTGTGTTTTTCTTTACTATAATCAGTGTACCAAAACAGGAGTACCAAAATACGGACTTACAATGTTATTCTATTATTTTTCTGCTCCTCAAACATTATATTTCCCTAATGCCTGTCAGCTACCTTTTCCGAAACATTCCCGGCGTCATTTTATACTTTTTCTTAAATAACCGGTTAAAATTCGACAGATTTCCAAATCCGCTCTGTTCCGCAATTTCCAGCACTGTAGCCTCCGTTGTACGAAGGGCATGAGCCGCCTTGCCCAGACGAAACTCAATCAGATAATTCCCGAAGCCCGTTCCTGTCATCTCCTTAAACCATCTCATAAAATGGCTTGTACTATACCCACACTCTGCAGCCACATCCTCTACAGTTATCTTTCCATCATAATTTTCTTCCATATAAGAAATGACGGACTTCATTTTTTCCATACTTTTATTTTCCAGACCATGATGTTTCTTTTCCCGGGACATTGCAAAAAGCTGCGAGAAAAACAGCTGGATATATCCTTTCACCCCCAGTTCGTATCCCCACGGTTTTTGATCAGAAAGAACATCTGCACTGTCTAAAAATCCACTGAGTTTTTCATACATCTTTTGCCCCCTCCTGATTCTAACAGGAAAGTACAACTTTTCCTCCAGAAGAGGCTGAAGGTATTTCTGACTACAGGCATCTACCACATCATTTCCCAGAAAACTTTTGTCAAAAATAATATTTTCATATTCCATCCGACTGTCTTCAAATTTTCTGAGTCCGTGAAGATGTCCCGGCAGCACGACAAAGATATCTCCGCTTTCTGCCTGAAAAGTGGAAAGATCAATCTGAATATACCCTGTTCCCTTTTTTACATAGATAATCTCAAAACTGTCCTGCCAGTGAAGAGGTACAAAAGAGAAATCCTGTGGAATGGTACACGGATAAACGGTATATGCGTACATAATATCAGAATGTTTCTTGGTTTCATAATAGGAGTCATATCTTGTTTTATCCATATTTCCCAATTTTTCAACATTTTTCATCTCCATATTCCTCCTTTCTATCTTCCTGCATGATAGGATTGTACAATAATTCAGTCGTATTATACAAGCTTATTCCGGATAAATATGATAAAAATAATGTAACAGCAATATTACCTGGAAAGGAGATTTTAATCATGACAAAGAAATCACTTGAAATAAAACTTACAGAACTTTGTAAAAAGGAAATTGCAGCCTGTTCTTATGAGGATATTTACACAGCACTTCTTCAGATTGTAGATGAGGAAAGTGCACTCCACGTAAAACCGGTAACCGGACGCAAATTATATTATATTTCTGCCGAATTTTTGATTGGAAAACTTTTGAGCAACAACCTGATCAACCTTGGTCTTTATGATGATGTAAAAGAAATACTGGAAGAAAACGGAAAGACTATTGGTGAACTGGAAGAGACCGAACCAGAACCGAGCCTTGGAAACGGAGGTCTGGGACGTCTGGCTGCCTGCTTCCTGGATTCTCTCGCCACATTAAATCTTCCAGGCGACGGAATTGGTCTCCGTTACCACTGTGGCCTCTTTCACCAGAATCTGACGGATGGACTTCAGAGTGAAGCCCCTGATTTCTGGATGGGCGGACATGACTGGGCTAAAAAAACAGACAAAACTTATCATGTATCCCTGGCTGATAAGGACTATGAAGCCCGCTTATATCAGATTGCCGTTACCGGTTATGATGGACGCACTAATCAACTGAATCTTTTCGACCTGGATACTATTGATGAATCTATCATTACCGATGGAATCGCATTTGACAAAACAGATATTGACAAGAATCTGACCTTATTCCTCTATCCGGATGACAGTGATGATGCCGGACGCAAGCTTCGTATTTACCAGCAGTACCTGATGGTAAGTGCCGGAGCTCAGATGATTCTTGAAGAATGTGTGGAGCGCGGAAGTGATCTCCACGATCTGGCTGACTATGCTGCAATTCAGATAAATGATACCCATCCGTCCATGGTCATCCCTGAACTGATTCGTCTTCTCTGTCAGAAGGGAATCGAATTTGATGAAGCCGTCACCATTGTTACTAATGTCTGCGCTTACACAAACCACACCATTCTCGCAGAAGCTCTGGAAAAATGGCCGAAATCTTATCTGGAGACCGTAGTTCCACAGTTAATGCCGATTATTAAAAAGCTCGATGCAATCGTAAGTGAAAGAACAGAAGATAAATCTGTAGCCATCATTGATGAATACAATCAGGTTCATATGGCAAATATGGATATCCATTTTTCACACAGTACCAATGGTGTTGCAGCCCTGCATACAGAAATCCTGAAAAACAGCGAACTGAATCATTTTTATAAATTATATCCGGAAAAATTCAACAACAAGACCAACGGAATCACCTTCCGCCGCTGGCTTCTGAAATGTAATCCGGAGCTGACAGATTTCATTGAGAATCTGATTGGACCGGGATTTAAAAAGGATTCTTCCGAATTGGAAAAACTGGCTGCTTTTGCGGATGATGAGAAGGTTCTGAAGGAACTGATGCAGATTAAAAAAGATAATAAAACTGCTTTTGCAAGCTGGCTTCTGAAAAAACAAAATATCCAGGTAGATACAGACAGTTTATTTACCATTCAGTCCAAGAGACTTCATGAATACAAACGTCAGCAGCTGAACCTGCTGTACCTGATTCACCAATATTTTGAGATTAAGTCCGGTCATCTTCCGTCAGCACCTATCACTGCAATATTTGGTGCAAAGGCAGCTCCTGCATACACCCTTGCCAAGGACATCATCCACGCGCTGATCACTTTATCCAAAGTATTTGAAAATGACCCTGAGGTCTCTCCATGGATTCACATTGTCTTTATTGAAAACTACAATGTAACTGCAGCAGAGATGATGATTCCGGCATGTGACCTGTCCGAACAGATCAGTCTTGCTTCCAAGGAAGCTTCCGGTACCGGAAACATGAAATTCATGCTAAACGGTGCCCTAACACTTGGAACCATGGACGGAGCGAATGTGGAAATCGCACAGGCTGTCGGAAATGACAATATTTACATCTTCGGTCAGAGCAGTGAACAGGTCATCCGTAGATACGCCAAGGGTGATTATTCCGCTCACGAATGGTACGAAGCAGACCCTAATATCCGCAGAGCTATTGATTTCCTTACTTCCGAAGAAATGCTTCACAATGGACATGAGGAAAATCTGACACGGCTTCAGAGCGAACTGAAGGGTAAAGACTGGTTCCAGACACTTCCGGATTTCAATGCTTACGTTGTTCGTAAAAACCAGGCTATTGCCGATTATGCAGAGAACCCGCTTGACTGGGCACGCCGCACACTGATCAACATCAGTAAGGCTGGATTCTTCTCATCCGACAGAACGATTGAAGAATATAACCAAGATATCTGGCATTTAAACAAATAATCCATAAAAAATGGGATGTACACTCTCTGGTGCACATCCCATTTTTATGAATTATTTTACTGATCCTTTTCTGCATCCCACTGCCAGCAAAGGCGTCCATAACGTCTTGTAAGAGTACGGATGTCTTTCTTTATTTTCTCGGACAGATCCTTTTTTGTAGCTCTCCATTTCCAGTTCTTACCGACTGTAGATGGCTGGTTGGTACGGCTTTCATTGCCAAGTCCCAGATAATCCTGCATTGGAATTACACAGAGATTTGCACAGGAACGCATTGCCATTGCTACCAGATTCCAGTACAGTTTCTCATCCGGTGTATATTCATCACACAGATAATCTCTAACCATTCTGCGTTCTTCTTCCGTAATACATTCATACCATCCTGCCAGCGTCTCATTATCATGTGTTCCGGTGTAAGCAACACAATTGCGCTCATAATTATGTGGAAGATAATCTCCCGCACTTCCCGTATCTCTGGAATCAAATGCAAATTCCAACACCTTCATGCCCGGAAATCCGGTATTACGAACAAGCTGACGCACAGAATCTGTTACATAGCCCAAATCTTCTGCAATCACTTGGCGGTCTCCCAACGATTCTCTCATCTTGTAGAAGAGGTCAATTCCCGGTCCCTTCTCCCAATGTCCATTCTTAGCATCCTTATCACCATAAGGAATTACATAGTACTCATCAAATCCTCTGAAGTGATCGATTCGAAGAACATCATAAAGCTGGAAGCAGTACCAGAGTCTTCCCATCCACCACTGATAACCGGTCTGTCTGTGATAGTCCCAGCGATACAGCGGATTACCCCAGAGCTGTCCTGTCGCGGAAAATCCATCCGGCGGACATCCTGCTACCGCCGTCGGAATATTATTCTCATCCAGTCGGAATAATTCCGGATGTGCCCAGGCATCCGCACTGTCCATCGCAACATAAATCGGAATATCTCCAATAATCAGAACTCCCTTTTCATTTGCATAACGCTTAAGAGCCATCCACTGTTCATGGAATTTGAACTGAAGATACTGATGGAATTCAATTTCAAAATACTGTTCTCTTCGATAATAATCCAGCGCATAGCCATAACGGAGACGGATATCCTCTGCCCACTCAGTCCACGGTGCTCCGCCAAATACATCCTTCACAGCCATGAAAAGCGCGTAATCCTTAAGCCACCACTCATTTTCCCGGACAAACCGGTTATAAGCATCATTTTTACTAATATCACTTCTCTCATAAGCCTTTCTCAAAAGCTTATAACGGCCCTTATACATTTTCTCATAGTCAATAGATGACGGATCATCTCCAAAATCCACCGCATCACATTCTTCTTTCGTGAGCACGCCTTCCTCAATCAATGCTTCCAGACTGATAAAATACGGGTTGCCCGCATAAGTTGAAAATGACTGATACGGAGAATCCCCATAGCTTGTTGGGACAAGCGGCAGAATCTGCCAGTAGCACTGTCCTGCCTCTTTCAACCAATCCACAAAATCATATGCACTCTTTGAAAAACAGCCAATTCCATACTTAGAAGGCAGACTGCTGATTGGTAATAATATTCCTGCAGTTCTATTCATCGATTTGTACTTCCTTTCATTCCTTTTAGACAAAGTTCTATTTTAATACTAACATATTTACCACAGATTTTATTATCAAAAAAACAACTTTCCATCAAAAATATTTCACCATATCTACCACTCTCTGGTCAGATCCCTGACCCATATGTATTTGCGATAGTGATACATCACCCATGGAATCTTACCAACCTCATCCAGGCAGGTGCAGGCATAGACCACCAATACCGGCCAATGCAGAAAGAATGTTCCCGCAACCGCCAGTGGAATGGCGATTCCCCACATACAGATTGCCAGACTGTACATATCAAAAATCGTATCTCCTCCGGCAGCAAATATTCCGTTGATAACAATGGTATTTACCGTACGGCCAATCATATAGAATGCCATGATAATCATCATCCCAATCAGATACCAGCTTGCCTGATCCGTCATTTTCACAAATTTCGTAACAAAAGGTGTCACAGCCAACATAATTGCCGTAGATAAAAATCCAGTCAGGAATGCAATCTTGACAAGTCGGTCTCCGTACTGTTTTCCCCGCTCCAGATGTCCTGCGCCCAACTCATTTCCAACCAGGATTCCCCCTCCATTGGCAAGACCATTACACAGGCAGCACACCAGATCTCTTACCACAGCCGCAATGGAATTGGCAGCGGTCGCATCGGTTCCCAAATGGCCCATAAATGCAGAATAGGATGTGAATCCGACTCCCCAGAACAGGCTTGCCCCCAGAAGCGGGAGTGCACATTTTGTAAAGTCCCGGGAGAGGAGCTTATTCCTTTTAAATATCCTGCTCAAATCCGGATGAATGTATCCTTCTTTATAAGAAAGTACCAGCACCCATCCAAGCTCTATGACTCTTGAAATCAAAGTGGCAACTGCCGCTCCCTGTACTTCCATCGCCGGGAGACCAAACAATCCGAAAATAAACACCGCATTCAATATAATATTAATTATTACTGCACCGGAACTGACGATTGCCGTCTGCGATGCATGCTCGCTGACCTTCATAGTTGCCAGATAACACTGGGATATACCTGTCAGCAGATACGACCATCCCGCAATCTTGAGATACCTCACTCCAATCACAATCAGTGCTTCTTCATTCGTGAAAATCATCATTAGATACTGCGGAAAAAATACACATCCGATAAAAAAAACGAACGATGCCGCAATACTCAACCGAAGCCCGATACAGAAGATGTCATTGACCGTACCAATGTCCTGTTTCCCCCAGTACTGCGCCCCCAAAATCATAATAGTAGAGACAATTGCAGCCAGAATCATGTTTTGAACAAACTGAATCTGGGTTGCAAGCGATACCGCTGCCATGGAATTCTGGGTCACGCGCCCCAGCATAAGCGCATCTGCCGCCGCCACCGATGCCAGCATCAGACTCTGCAGGGCAATGGGTGCCGCCAGATGCAGGAGTTTATTCCAAAACATTCTATCCGAAAATAATTTATCTTTCATTTAACACACCTCAGCGTTACTGGTCTGAACCACCAGTTTTTCTTTCTCATTCACTCTAATAAAACAGGCGCCGGTAATTATCCCGCCGCCCGTTTAATTATTTATTTTTCCCCGGTATTACGAAGATAAATATCAATGAACTTATCAGCAAAAGTCCCGGATAGAAAAGCTTCGGAATAATATCAAATGCTGAAAGTTCGAATCCCATCTCATGCACTGCAGACAGCGCAACCAGCATCTGTGCACCATATGGAATCACGCCCTGGAAAATACAGGAAAATGTATCCAGAATAGACGCAGTTTTTCTTGATGTAACCCCATATTCCTTTGCCATCTCAGCAGCAATCGGATTAGCCATAACAATAGCAACCGTATTATTTGCGGTAGCAATATCCATAGCACCAACCAGAAGTCCCATGCCGAGCTGTCCGCCTTTTTTCCCTTTAAATACTTTTCTGATTCCGGAAAGCAGTGCTTCAAAACCACCGTACTCTCTGATCAGCGCACACATTGCAGATACCAGAATTGCAACCATACTTGTTTCGAACATTCCGGCTGCTCCGGAACCCATACTTCCTATCAGATCTATCGCTGCAATCTGCCCCGTCGCAAGCATGATTATCGAACCGGATACAATACCTACCAGAAGAACTACAAACACATTAATACCGATAATTCCTCCAATCAGAACCAGAACATACGGAATAATCTGAATCAGGTTATAGTCCTGTGTAACTGCTCCTTCCAGATCTGTATTCAGGGACAGCACCAGAATTAACACCAGTGTTACAAGCGCTGCCGGAAGGGCAATCCCGAAGTTCTCACGGAATTTATCCTTCATTGCGCAGCCCTGTCCATTACATGCGGCAATCGTAGTATCTGAAATAAACGACAGGTTATCTCCAAACATGGCACCGCCCATAACGGATGCAACACACAGCGGCAGGCTAAATCCGGATGCAGTGGACACAGCAACTGCAATTGGGGTAATCAGTGTAATCGTTCCCACGGAAGTTCCCATTGCTGTAGACACAAAGCACGCCACTACGAATAATACCGCAACTGCGAATTTCGCAGGAATCAGCGACAGCATAAAATACGCAACACTCTCAGCACTGCTTCTTCCTACCACTCCGACAAAAGCTCCTGCAGTCATAAAAATCAGAAGCATGGTAATAATGTTCTTATCCGCCATTCCCTGAGCCATAATCCCCAACTTATCATCAAACTTTACTTCCCGGTTCTGAAGACATGCCACAAGAATTGCAACAAGAAATGCGATAACGATAGGGATATTGTAAAATCCCATCGGAATCTTCATAACATATTCAAACACAATTCCCAGGCCCAGATATAGCACTAGGAAAACGCCAATCGGCAATAACGCCTTTGGATTACTTTTTTTCATAGTTGTACCTCTCATTCCTTTATCTTTTTTACATACAGTATTACTTTACCATTCTAACAAATTGTAGGTCAAGTATTATCAATTTATTATAGCGCATATCTTACAAAACCACTATAATATCTTTATATTAAATTCCCTATTAAATTTCAAAGGAGTCTCTTATGCCAAATATTATAGAAATCACAGATTTTCATGCACCGGAACTGGATCCCTATGCCCGCCTTACAGAACGGCAGCTTTTAAACAGGGACGAACCAGAAAAAGGACTCTTCATTGCTGAGAGTCCCAAAGTAATTGAGCGCGCTCTTGACGGTGGGTGTGTTCCTGTTTCCCTTTTACTGGAGCGCAAGCACATCGCCGGCGAGGCAAAAAATATTATTGAACGCTGCGGTGCCATTCCTGTATACACTGCTGATTTTGAAATTCTGACGCAGCTTACCGGATTTAAGCTGACCCGGGGTGCATTGTGCCTGATGCATCGCCCACATCTTCCTTCCATAGAGGCTGTCTGCGCCGGAGCCCGCCGCATTGCAATTCTGGAAAATGTAATGAACCCCACCAACATCGGTGCAATCTTCCGCTCTGCTGCTGCACTGAATATGGATGCTGTCCTCCTCACGCCGGGATGCTCCGATCCCCTTTACCGCCGCGCCATACGCGTCAGCATGGGATGTGTATTCCAGATTCCATGGACATTTCTTGGGCAGGAAGAATCCTGCTGGCCCGAACCGGCAATTCGCTCTCTTCAAAACGCAGGATTTAAGACTGCTGCCCTTGCCTTAAGTGATAATTCCGTCAGTATCCGGCATCCGGCACTTCTGGCAGAAGAAAAGCTTGCCATTGTTCTTGGAACTGAGGGTGATGGTCTCGCCGCCAGTACAATCGCCAACTGCGACTATACTGTAAAAATACCCATGACTCACGGCGTAGATTCCTTAAATGTCGCAGCCGCCAGTGCAGTAGCTTTCTGGCAGCTGGCAAATTAATATCTGTTATGTACATCTTCTGCAAAACACATGACATCCTTAATTTCCAGAACCGTTCCGTCATCCAGTACTGCCTTTCCGCTCATTCTGCCGAACACCTGATGCTGATCCGTCTCAATGATCAGCGCGGCAGTCCTTGCCGCCCGGTCCATAACCGGCACGAACTCCATCTCGAACCGGCCGTCACTGGATGAGAACGTCCATGGTTTCACATAACTGTCTTCCGGTATATGAAACGTAATATCGTCAAGCTTATGTGCCACTCCATCGTAGAACAGTATATTTTCCGATGCTGCGGATGTATCTCCAAATCCATATCCAATATTGAAGCCAAACGGTTTTCCATTTACACGTGTATTTCCGGATCCCCAGTACCAGCGGTTATCATATGTCCAGACTCCCCTTCCCCAGTCAAGCGTGCCAAAATCCTTTTCTTTTGAAAAAGTATATGTCTTTCCATCAAAGGTCATAGTACCACTTGCCGGCATGCAGTTAATCTTCTGGTTATAATAAAAAGCTGTCTTTTTCTCCTTCCATGGTGTCGCAATGACCATAGTATCCATCCTGGGCTGGTCCAAAACAATGCTGCAGGAAAATGTTTTTCCCTGATAAAAATTTTTAAATTGACAGCCAATCCGGCGTTTCCCGTTTCTCACCTGAAATTCCATATGCAGGCGTTTATCCCGATAAATGGTATCACCCTTTTCCGATGATGACGGCAACTGGAATTTCCCCATGGGAAATGGATTCAGAATCGTTTCCGTGTGCTCCCAGCCTTCCTTGAAATTCAACAGAGAAACCGACTGAAGACCAATATATCCATCATCAGAAATCGTAAACGCTCCCGCAAAGTCTTCATTTAACACCAGATAATAATCCCACTCCTTGATTCGAAACCGCGGCGCCTTTATCTTTGTCCGGTCATATTGCCATAACTGCTGTTTCGCCCACCCGGGTTCCGAAAGGCTCCCGTCTGACTTTAAAAGTGGCTGCACCCTCGTTACTTCATGATTACGCATTCTAATACCTCCCTTTTTTAGGAATAAAATATTGATCCATATCATGTCCTTCCAAGGACAGTAATTCGACTTTATTTTGGATTCCTCCTCCATATCCCGTTAGATTCCCGCTCGCACCCACGACCCTGTGACAGGGAATAATAATCGAGATAGGATTCCACCCTACCGCTCCGCCAACGGCCTGCGCAGACATCGTCTGCAAACCTCTGTTTCCCGCAATTTTTTTAGCAATATCATTATATGTCAAAGTCGAGCCATAGGGGATATCCTTCATAATATCTATGACTTCCTGTCGAAATGAAGTTAAGCCATTGATTCGATATTCAGGAATAAAATCCGGATCTTTACCGGAAAAATAGATATCCAGCCATCTGCAGGTTTCCTGAAAGACCGGCAAATTCTTTTCTTCACAATCCGGCACATCTCCCGGTACCCGCCTTGAGCCTTCAAACCATAATCCGGTCAGATATTCTCCGTCACTGTGCATTACCATATCCGCAAAGTTATCCGGTGTCTGATACGTCCATTTAAAAATCATAGCGTCCCTCTCCACAAACTATATCCAAACTAATATCCTTCAAAATCACTTTCCATTCTTCCAGCAGCCTTTCCAGCCGAAATGCTGCGTTCGCCGGACTTGTTGAGGGAAGTTTCACAGCTTCTCTCCCCGTTGCTTCATAACTGTATTTCCTATACAACTCCCAGGCTTTTCCGCCATTGGCATAAATCGTCTGAATTGGCGCCTCACTCAAAATTTTCGTAAGATCTGCCGGCACGACATTTTTTATGGAACTGTCACTGGAACCGATAATATCACACTCCGCAATCACATCCCACACAGCAATATGATAGCGCAACAAAAAAGCTTTCTTCTCTGAAATAGTCTCCGGTATTTTATCCAGGTTACAAAGATTTCCCAGCACTTTCCAGAAACGATTCTGCGGATGTCCATAATAAAACTGCTGCTCTCTGGATTTGACCGAAGGAAGCGTCCCCAGAATCAAAATCCGTGAATTGCTGTCATAGACCGGTTCAAATTCATGTCTGATATGCTGATATTCTCCAGCCATCTTTTTACTCCCTTTCGCCACCATTTTCATTCTTGTATGTAAAGAAGATCACTCCAAAAAACGCACCTGCAAGTGCCAGCGCTAATCCAAGTCCCGTATAAAATACAGCAATAAATACATCCGGCACAATTCCGGATGAACGGAGCCAGATGCCACCACCCATCATAAACGCCATAATAAGGTATGATTTTACGTCAAAGAAATGCCACACCGGACGAAATTCTTCCTTATATCCTTTGATACGTTTCGTATGCTTCATACTCATCTTAAAGAACATCACACCAAAGGCAGCAAATACAAGCATTGATAAAAAAATATGCATCACACTAATCTTAATATTATGATAGGATAGAATGCCAAGTCTTGCAACATTAAATCCCGCTATAAGCCACACACAGCTGGCAACTGCCAGTAGTGTCCTCTTTTTTACATGAAAAATATTCCGCTTATCCATAATACTCTAAACCTCTTCTGCCTTTTTAAGAGACATAATCAGTAAAACAATGCCTGTCCCCACCAGAATATGCCCGATTCCTGCAATGCCGGAAATCGCTGCTGATCCTCCTGCTGATAATGGCAGATTCAGCACCTGAATCACACCCCGCACAAGCATCATCACGGACATCAACGAAACTCCAATGTTATAAACCACCATAAAAACACGGAAAATCTTCTGTTTTTCAAAATCCAGCTTTCCGGCAAACAGAGCCACCATTAAAAATACCATCATTCCCAACAAAAACAGGTGTGTATGTACCTTACCTAACGCAGTTACTCCTGTAAAATGATTCATCTTCGTAAATTCCCGGTAAAACACACCACAAATCATAGCTGCAACAGCATAAATTAAAGAAATGTTTAAATACTTTTTCATGTCCTTTACTCCTCCTTCATTAAACTATTCCTTCTTCCGATAAATAACTCTTCGCACCAATTCTACAAGGGTTGTACAATTCTCTTTTTTATCCATGAGAAGCAGCAATATATTATTCATCACAAAATCAATAAAATCTGATTCTGTAAACGTTTCAGAAAACACTGAAAAATCAACTTCCAAATCAGAATGCAAAACCACGATTAGTTTTTCCCTTATATGCTCAAAATACTTCTCCATCATATCTTTCGCTTTTTCCTGTTTTGATTTTGCGATACTAACAGAATGAGCATTGAAGAAATCCGGATACTGGGCAGCTCCATTTTGAACACAACTAAAAATATGTTGAAGATAATCCGGAAAAGAAAAAAACTGTTTGTATTCATTTCCCATATGGAAAATATCTTTCCATACACTTTCAACCGTTGCAATTAACAACTCATTCTTATCTGAATAGTAATTATACAAGGTTCCCAGAGCAATGTCACATTCCTTTGCTACCATTCTCATGTTTACAGCCATAAGACCTTTTTCTGCAACAAGTTGCCTGCAGACCGCCATGATTGCTTCCTTTGACGTTACGACAGTATTCATATGCCACCTCCCAACATGAACAATGTTCATTATAAAGAACTTTAATGGAACAGTCAATAATTCTCTCGAAATAAGACTCTTCTTTGCCTTTGCAAAATATATTTATGTCATACAGCTATTAGTGACAAATCACTCAATTTAGTGTACAATATAATCGGAATATTGAATTAAATAATACTTGTAGCAGATTGTCTTTATACGACAGTATAATAATGAGATAAGGATTATAATCATATGGAAAAAACAAAAACCTCAAACACGTTAAAACTAATACTTTTCTGCGCTCTCCTTGGCGCCGTTTCCGGTGCCGTTCTATGGATATTTCTAAGGATTATTCACTTCGGGACGGAACTTTTATGGGACAGACTGCCGGGAATGATTGATGCCCCTGTCTGGTATCCTGTCGCAGTATGTACACTGGGTGGTGCTATCATCGGTGTGTTCAGAAAGCACTTTGGGGATTATCCTCAACCAATGAATGTGGTAATCGGAACAGTAAAGAAAACCGGAACCTATCCGTACCGTAAAATTGTTGTTTTACTCATTGCAGCTGCACTTCCACTGATTTTCGGCAGCAGCGTGGGACCGGAAGCCGGAATGATAGGAGTAATAGTTGCTCTTGGATGCTGGGTAAATGAAAATCTTAAGTTTGCAAAAGAAAATGCCAACCTATATTCCAAAGTCGGCATGGCAGTTTCATTGTCAGTTCTCTTTTACTCTCCTCTGTTCGGATTCTTTTCTGCCGTTGAAAACGAGGATGAACCTACGACAAATGAGAATGAAAAACCTGACCGAAATTCAAAGCTTCTTGTATACGGAATTGCAATTGTATCTTCGCTTGGAAGCATGACTTTATGCAACCATTATTTTGGAAAAGTCTCAGAAGGATTTCCAAGCTTCGAAGGCGTACAGCCGAACAGATGGGATCTGGCTATGATGATCGTCTACCTCATCAGCGGCGTCCTCCTTGGCCTTTTCTTTGAAAAGTCAGAAATATGGATGGAAAAACTCTCCAAAATCATACCGCCTGTTTTAAGTGAGATTCTGGCCGGATTAATTCTCGGATGTGTTGTTACATATCTTCCGGTTGTTCAATTTTCCGGTGAAAGTCAGATGGCTATCCTTATGACTGACTATGCGGAGTACGCTCCGCTCGCCATGATAGGAATCGCTTTTCTGAAGATTTTAATAACAAATATGTGTATTCACATGGGTCTCAAAGGCGGACATTTTTTCCCGGTTATCTTTTCAGCCGTCTGCCTGGGATATGGCATCTCACTACTGACATTTCCACTGGATGCTGCCCATGCAACATTTGCAGCTGCAATAACCACAGCCGCCACCTTAAGTGTGTCCCTCAGGAAACCACTGGCAGTTACCTGTCTTCTGTTCCTGTGTTTTCCTGTTCAGATGGGCGTGTGGATTTTTCTAGCGGCAATACTTTCCAATCAGGTAACAAGGAGTAAAAAGCATGAAAAAAAAGCCTAACAACGCACTAAGCATCGTATTAAAACGAACTCACTTTTTTGAAACTCTTACCTTGTATTTTCTGGTATTCTTTGCATTCGCCTTTGTTATATACAGGCACGAAACAGTATTTGAAACCTATGGGCAAGCTCTGTGGTACTGCTTTGAACTTGTGACAACGATCGGTTTCGGAGAACTTGTTGCAGTCACCAAAATCGGGAAGTTTCTCAGCATACTGCTTTCCATCTATTCTATCGGCATGATAGCAATCATTACGAGTACAGTAGTCACCTATCATCAGGTAAAAATAAAAAGCCAGGAAAACGACGCACTTACCCTGTTTATGGATAAGCTGGAAAGACTTCCGGAACTTGACAAAGAAGAGTTGCGTGAAATATCTGAAAAAATAAAACATCTAAGATCGTAAATCATATGATTTCAATTGAAGAGGACAGCGCATTGATTTATTCATCAATGTCTGTCCTCTTTTCTGCGACTATATCGAAGCCATACAAAACAAATCAGGAAAAAGAAAATTCCATAAACTGTTGTTATTGGTGCCGCGAGTCCCACCATCATCAAAGATGTATCCGGTAATCCGGCAAAAAAAATAGATGCAGGAATGCGAATCAAAAACGCAGAAGAAATTCCCTGAATCATGACTGGAATACTTTTTCCGCATCCATTGAAGTACCCGATACTGCTAAACAGGATACATGTCAGAATACAGTCACTGGAGAACCCTTTTAGATAAAGAGCACTCTGCTCGATAACCTGAGCATTGTCTGTAAACAAAGAAGACAACAATCCTCCTTCAAAAAAACCAATTAAAAAAATAAATATTCCAAGCGTACAGCCTGTAACAATGGCAGTAAAAAAACCTCTACTGGCTCTTTCATACTTCCTGGCCCCTATATTTTGTGCAACAAATGCCGAAACTGTCTGCATTACAGAGGACGGAATTAGCATAATAAAAGATATTATTTTCTGAGCAACACCGTAACCGGCAGACTGCATAAGTCCCATGTGATTAATCGTAGTATTTATCACAAGAAATGAAATCTGTACCATAGTTTCCTGAATCGCAATAGGAATACCTATATTTAATATCTTCTTTAGTTCCACTTTATATATCCGACATTGCTGCAGTGAAAAAGAAACCGGGAGCTTTTGCCTTCGGAGCACAAAAAGCGACGCTATTACAGACACAAGCTGTGCCAGAACTGTCGCAAGCGCAGCACCAGCCGCATCCATATGGAAGCCACCCACAAATAACAAATCTCCCAGAATATTCACAACACATGCAATACCCACAAAAAGAAACGGAAGGTTGGCATTACCTACTCCACGGAGAATGCCACTGATAACATTATATGCAATAATAACCAAAATTCCTCCGGAACATATACGGACATAGATTATGGCTTTCTCATAGGATGCCTCCGGCACTTGAAGAATTGTCATAAGATTTCCTGCAAAATTCTCCAGAATAATGGTCAACACAATCCCTATCGCTACAAACAGTACAATTGTAGTCCCGATGGCATTACCGCTCTCTTTCGGCTTCTTTTCACCAATGTGCTGTCCAATTATGACAGTCGATCCCATCGCCAGACTCGTAACTATAAATGTAATCATCTGCATAAAAGCACTTCCAGTTCCTACTGCAGATATACTGGCCGGATCTCCAAATTGTCCAACAACCAGCAGATCAACCGCACCATAAGCCGCCTGCAAAATCAGAGCCCCCAGTACAGGTAGAGCAAATTTGACTAAACTTGTAAAAACAGAACCTTCTATAAAAGAATTCTCTTTATTCTTTTGCACATTTATTCTTCCTTTCGTTTATAGGAATTGTTTTCTCAATGATCAAGCATATATAAAGAGCTCGAAACCCAGCATATCAAAATACCAGATTTCCAAGCCCCATTTGTGCTGAAAGCAAACTCTTCCACATACAATTTAAACAATATTTTCTCTTATCACAAAATCCTTATTTGGAATATACAGCATCATTTTTAGATAAAAGATATACACAATACTGATTCATGCTTATGCCTTCCCTTCTGGAATGCTCTGCCAACGATCTATGCAAACTACGTGGTATTCGTAGCTTAAATTGTCCCGAATAACCTTCCAAATTGTCAGGCTCATAAATCTCTATTCCTTCTTTCAACGCAGTTTTGAGCCATGTTATTTTTGCATCTAATGCATTCTCCACAGCACTTTCCACTGTTTCACCACAAGTAATGCAACCTGGAAGATCTGGATATGAAACAATAAAACCTCCTTCCTCTTTATCCTCTATAATCTCCATGCGATATGACATTTTCATGTAATCATTCAGCGTTTTCATTGTTCTTTGCCTCACTCTCTACGATCTCTTTTACCATTTCTACATACACTTTCTTAATTGGTTCATGCTTCGGTATTGTAATAGGGTGACATCCATGTTTTCTAAATGTGCAATGACTACTTCCGCCCCTTGGAGAATCTATCTCGTACCCATAGCTTTCCAATACCTTTCTCAGTTCATCAAACCGGAGATCTTTTGATAATGTACATATACGTCTTATTAGTTTATCCCATTTTGACATTCTTTACTCCTTTTCATTATATGTGGTGTCGTATTCGGTGTCAATATTTTATCTGTTTTTTGCTGTTTGTTTTCTTGCATTTTCGTTTCATTCTTTACACTGTATGGGAACCGCACAGTATAGCTACATAATCTGTTTCACAATCCGATAAATATCCGTACCTGCGCATCTGCCAAATGAATGCAACGAACCGGTATAAAGACTTTTTCTCCCATCCGCCCTCTTATTTTCTATAAAATCAATAATTTCTGAAGCCCTGTTTTCATATTCTGTTCCTTCTAATGCTTCCTTCAATCGGTTCTTCATAACATTGCGTTCTTCTGTCCTTGCATGCTCTGCTTCCAAATCCAACATGGTGGATCTTCTCTTTAGTTCCGTTCTCCGCTCTGCATTTTCCGGCGCATTCAACATGATAAAAGCACTCTCAATATTTCGCGCCTTCACAAACTGTACATCTGATCTTGAATCATTTACATCAAAATAATCCAAAACAGCCTGAAATCCCTTATCATTGCTAATGATAGCAAGCTGTTTTTCTCCCCGCTCCTTCAACATTCCACATTCTGCAGCAATATAAAAATCTAAAGCATTCTTACCGGGATTTTTCAACTTTACGATACGAAACTCACACCCCGAATCATTTATAGATTGCATATAATCATATCTGATTTTTCTACATGAATCACTATAGAAAATAATTAATACGTCATCCACACTAAGTGCATCCACACCCTTAAGACCATTGGAAGCACATACATTTTCATAATCCACAAGTATTGTAGCCATAACATTTTCTCCAGAATAATTAATCTTATACTTTTCTTTCTCTTGCATATTTTACATCTGTATTATAAAATATAACCAACGGTTAATTACATATTATATTAACCAATGGTTATTGTCAACAAGGAGACTCATTATTATGAATTTTATTCCCGAAAGATTAATTTCGTTACGCCAATCACTTGGAATCAGCAAAGCTGCCGCTGCCCGCATGCTAAACATGTCTGCAATGGGCTACGGAAGATATGAAAGTGGTGAGCGCGAACCTTCCTATCAAACAGTTGCTTTCATCGCACAGGCCTTCAACAGCTCAATCGAGTATTTATATGGTAATACTGATGACAAAAATGCCACTACCATAACCATTTCTTCTAAAGATGAACCGGATTTATTTTTATTAGTTCAATCTATCAGAAATGATAAAAATTTGCTGGAACGATTATTAACATATACTGAAAATATAAAAAATGTACAATAACTTATACTTATGGAGATTATCGCTATGAATCTTGTTTCAAAATATTTTAATGAATTATCTACTACGGAGTTATACGAAATTCTAAGGGCCAGAGCTGAAATCTTTGTCGTCGCACAGAAATGCGCTTTTCAGGATCTGGACAACAAAGATTACTCCAGTCTACACATTTTTTATGAATCTGATGGTAAAGTATTGGCTTATACCAGAGCATTTCCAAAGTCCGTCAATCCTACAGTTGTTCATATGGGCAGAGTCCTGTCAATTCAACACGGGATTGGACTTGGAGGAAAAATTCTAAAAGACAGTATTCGTATTATCCGAGAACAAATGCATGCAAAAAAGATCTATATCGAAGCACAGTGCCATGCCATCGGATTTTATGAACGCGAAGGTTTTGTTATTTGTTCAGATGAATTTCTGGATGAAGGGATTCCTCATGTAAAAATGGAACTTACACTTTAGTAATTGTCCGTATCATATCCATTATTTTTACAACCAGTTCTACTCTGTGAAATGGTGTCATAATATAGTATCCGTCTGCAATATCTGCTAATTTCTCAGCAATCCCTGCTGAAATCTCAATCGCAACCTTTTCCGCGTCTTCTCTGCTCATATCCGGCTTATATTTAGCCACGACTGCATCATCGATATGTATTCCCGGCATCTCATTTTGCATGAACAGCGCATTCCGATAACTCACGATCGGCATGATTCCACAGATAATCTTTGCTCCCGTCTTTTCCTTTAGTTCACAGATTCTCTCAATGTCTCCTGCTGAAAAAATCGGCTGTGTGAGGAAATAAGAGCATCCTGCTTCCATTTTTTTCAACATTCTCGAAATAATTGCATCGATATTCGGACCATCATAGTTCAGCGCGCCGCCATAATACATCGGATAATTACCAAACACTTCCTCATTCATATGTTTCAGATAATCCATAAAACGAATGGAATTCATATCGAATACACCTGTAATCTTCCCTCTGTCATCTCTTCCTACCGGATCTCCGGTAATTACAAGCAGATCTCTGATCCCATTCACATGTGCACCGAGTACCTCAGCGCGAAGTCCGATCAGGTTGCGGTCACGCATTGCCACATGCGGCATGATCTGTACATCGGCAATATTTTTACCATAAACCGCCAGCAGAGACGCGTCTGCTCTCGCTCTGGCAAGCGGAGATTCTGACACAGTAATGATATCTACTCCACTATCTTTTAATGCATAAACACCTTTTTGGAACTTTTCTGTCTTTGCATCAAATGGTGCATCCAGTTCAACGACAAAAACTTTCTCTCCGGCATTTAATTTCTCCATGAATGGCGTCAAATATGTAATCTCTGATGTCTGCTCCGGATCATTTTTTTCAGAGAAAACCTTTTTCTCACAGACTGATTTTCCCTTGAGCATCTCATTCAGAACCCGAATATGATCCGGAGTTGTCCCACAACATCCCCCAATAATATTCGCCCCAAGAGATACCAGTTCTTCCATATGCTTTGCATAATAGTCCGGCTTATCTTTGTAGCGCATCCGTCCTCTTAATTCATGCTGATAACCGGCATTTGGCAGAACACTCAACATTGTATTTCGGCCGAAAGATTCCTTTTGCAGCAATTTCTTTAAATGGGCGCCGCCGACACCACAGTTGAATCCATATGCATCCAATGCGGAAATTTTCTCCATACAGCGAATCAGCTCATGGACACTGTACCCATCTCCGGTATACCCCATCGGATTCACTGAGAACTGTGCGATAACAAAAGCATGGGCACATTTTTCCTTACAATATTCGGACAATCTTCCAATCCATTTCGGATCAGAAAATGTCTCAAATACAAAATTATGGATCCCCTGCTTCAGACACAGATTGATGATTGAACAGTATTCCTCCCAAATGGCTTCACCCTCATCTTCTCTGTTTTCATGAATCGGACCGATCGATGCAGCAATCGCAACATCTTTGCCACTTTCCGAAACAGCCTGCTTCGCTATGTTCAGTGCTGCACAGATTACTTTTTCACAAATATTCCTGTCCGGGAATAATGTATGATTGACTGCAAATGTATTTGTACGGATCAACTTTGCTCCCGCTTCGATATACTCCTTGTGAATAGAAGCAATCCGCTCCGGATATTTTAGATTGGCCTCTTCTGCTTCCATGTCTCCCGGGTATTTCTGATTATAATAAGTTCCCATTGCTCCGTCAGTCAGCAATATATTTTGTTCTAAAAATTCTTCAAGTCTCATCTATTATCATCTCCTGATATCCTGCTGTTCCATATTTCTCAATTTCTTTTGCAACTGGTTTTAATCTTTCATCCGATATCCGCTCCAGTATTTTCATCCTCTTCGGTGATATCTCTTCTCCGGATCTGCATTTTTCATAATCGGATACTTCCATATGCCAGTAGTGGAACTCTCCTCTATAATAATGTGATAGTTTCTGTGCGATCAGTAGTCCTTCCGGGTCCAGATCTCCCGCATAATATATTCTGGTATCTGCTTTTGCAAGTAAATCCAATACCATTAATCCCGCAAGCCTTGGCTGCCCATTCATGCACATGTAAGATTTTCCGATTCCATCTTCCTCTTTTGCACATAACATCGCAAAGACAGACGGATTTTCCACAATGTAAATTTCTTTCTGCGGGCAACGAATTTCTTTCCACCCGGTAATAACTGCAAGCGGAACCTGTACAATATGATCTTCCGCTGCAAATCCTTCCATTCCTTTATGAAGGCTTCCATCACTTTTTACCGCCTGTACCCGAAATAACATGGCATAATTGGAGATATCGTCCAGCATAATGCCTGCCATCAGGTAACTTTTCTGCCGTTTATAAGCCGGGAATATGTCGGATGACTCTACCGTAATCCCCCGCACCTCCATATCCATCTGTATCACCTGATAAAGCAATGTTCCTTCCGTTGTTCCCTGGTCAAACGCATGTGGATTTCCCGTCAGTATTGCTGCGAACACTGCCAGGTACATGTTCCTGTTCTGGCGATATGGCAGATGATTATAAATTTCTGCTCCAAGCCGCAGCATCCGGTTCCAATCCGCCAGCTTCTGATTTTCACTGTCTTTGATAATCTCCTGTAAATTCTTTACCTGTGCTTTTGCAGGAGTCCCTTCAAAGTCTTCGAGGAATTTCTGTAAGATTTCCTGTTTTTTCAGTTCCCGCAAAACTTTTTGCTCCTGCTTCCCGATCAGTGGTTCTCCAAAAAACATTTCCAGCAGATACTCCGGCGTTACGTCTCTATATCTGCTGTTTTCCAGTGCCTGTCTAAATTTTTCAGCAGAGACTGTAACACTTTTTTGACCATGAAAATTTTGTCCAAAGAATCCTTCCAGTTCATCGATATCCTGCATTTTCAGATTTTTCAGAACCACTTTCCCTCCAAATCTACCGTAAGAGCTATACTTTTCACGAAACCCGGTGAGTACCTTTTTCCAGACCGGGCTCTGGCGAAAATATGCCAGACAATCTTTTCTGATTTTTTCACATTCCTTCTGACTGCTCAATCTCTGCCCCTCTCTGTTCTACTTCATCTTCATGTTCTAACAATTCTTTCTTATGCCCGTTCCACAGATACGGCATTACAGTTACGAATTTCGCATTTTCCGGACGAATCAGCTGATAGATTGCCAGTGCATCCAGCGTATCGCAGTCGCCCCACAACACCTGTGAATTGATAATAAAATCAAACTGGAACTCTGTCATCAGACGGAACATATCACGGATATTCCGATTATCAACTCCTGCAAATGCTTCATCCAATGAGATCAATCTTGGTGCATCTTCTCTTCCGCCCTGATATTTCGCCACAACTGCCGAGAACAGCGGCACATACATGGACATGGCTTTTTCGCCTCCACTAAATGTTCCAAACACGCTGTTTGTCAACTCCTTCTGCCGCTCTCCACTCTTCTGTGAAAACAACTGGAATTCAAACCATTTACGGTAATCCAGTGTATCCTTCATAATTTGATAGAAAGATACCATGCCCGCACTGTCTCTTGCATTTCTTCTGGCTTCTGCCACCTTCGAACGAAAATGTGCAGATAGTCTGGAGGCCTCGTCTTCGCTCATCAGACGATAATCTTTCTTCAGTAATTCTACCAGTTCTTTCGTATCCAACTGGTCTTCCCGTTCCGCTGTTTTACTTCTCCATCTGAGGCTGAGTTTCAATCCGCTGGAAGTGTTCATGCCATTCATTAAGGAATTCATCTTCTGCACCCACATATTGGAAGCATTGATCTTTCCACGAATTTTTCTGCTCACAGTATTGGCCAGGATATCTTCAAAGAGTTCCCGGTCACCGTCTTTGATTAAATTTTCCAGTTCCTGAATGTCTTCCTCCAGATGAGTTAAAAGACTTGCAAATGATATCTTTACTCCCTGGTATCTTGCGGATATATCCAGTCGTTTTGCCGAAAATCCATCCGGACCTTCTAACTGATTCTCCTCTGCAAACAGCTCATTTTGCATCAGTTGATAGTCAGTCAGGAATCCCCTGTTTTCAAAATACACCTTGTTCAGATCACGTATCACACTGTCCTTATCTACCGTTTTTACATCGGACTCCAGGTATGCATGAATATGACCGGCATCATCCGGAATCGTCTCTGGAAGTTCTACATAATGAAGATTCTTCTCCATCTCGAAACAGTCTGCAAAGTATTCTGTTTTCTTATTATACTCTTCTATCTTTTTCCGGCTTTCTTCCAGTTTAGTGGTAAGCTGTCCAGCCTCATCTTCTTCGTGCGTCTGTCTGGCCGCACATGCATGAAGGCGATTCGGATATGCCTGCAGCCAGGTAATACAGTAATCCAGTCTGTCTTTAATTTCTTCGTAATCGGTCAGCCGTAACTGTTCCTGAATAGAAGAAAGTTCTTCTCTCTTTCTTCGGATCTCCTTTTGAATTTCGATCAGATCATACCGAATCTGTTCCATATCCACATCAAGGTCTTCCAGTCTCAGATTACGCTCCCGCAAATATTCCAGGCTTCTCAGAAACAGCTCATGAGATGCCACCAAACCAACCAGATGCTTTCCATATTCTTCTGCTGCCACTTTTGCTTTTTTGAACACTTCATAAGAACAGGTCAAATACAGTGCTTCCGCGATTTCCAGTGCCTTCTTTTTCTTTTCCTTCAGGATTTCCAAAAGCGCCTTAATCTGTTCCTCTATTTTTTCACCTTCCCGTTTCAACCGCTCGCATTCTCTTTCTTCTGCCATCAACATCTGAAGTGCTTCCCTCATATCGGAGTCTTTTGGAAGATTTTCGTATTCTTGTCTGAGAGTATCCTTTCTCACTTTTAATCTTTCCTTCACTTCCTCTAGCCGACTAAGTTTCTCTTCCAGATCAGCAATTCTCTGTCTGCACTCTTCCATCTTCGCAAGTCTCTGTTTTTCACGCGCCTTCGTTCCAAGGAAACCTGCTTCGTATTCTCCTGTAACTGTTCCGGTAAGCACTCCCATATGATAGGTTCCATCTTCCGCAACTGAGAGAACACTTTCATTATCATAAGCAATACTTCCGAGAATTCCGGTCAGCCTCTGATTTGAGAAAATGTCATTAACTTCTTCATTCAGTTCTAATATATCCAGAAGACTTCTTCCAGGTGCAGCCTGTCCGACGAAGAGATAATGATCTTCGCACCCTTTTGCCTGTTTCAATACCTGTTCTTTATACTGTTCATCGATTACAAGTGCATCCAGAATTCCCATCTTCAATAATGCTTCTTCCAGATGATTGCAGGCTTCTTCCTTCAGATTTTCTCCAAATTCAATAACTTTATAAAATTCCTGATACGGAATCTTCAGTTCATCCAGTCTCCGTCTGTTGCGGATGACTGCTTCTGAACGTTCCGGCTGCGGCTCCCTTTGATTCTCCCATTCAATTAATTCTGCTTTTACTTCTGCAAGTTCGTTTTCCGCATATTCTGTCTCTGTCTTGTTTGCTGAAAGTTCTGATTCTATCGCAGCATTTCCTTTGATCCAGACATCTGCAACTTTCTGACGTACTTCTGCAAAATCTGATCTTACTTCATAAGAATCAGCAAAGGTGCTCAATTCTCTTAAAAGTTCTTTTTCCAATACCAGCTCCCGGTTCACGCCATTCCACCGGTACAATGCTTCCTTCCACTCATTCTGTGTCTGCACAAATACCGCTTCCAGCTCGGATACTTTTCTCTGCAATGTATCCAGTTCCTGGACTCGCTTTTCCCGTTCTTTTAACAAGTCTTCTTTCTGGCGTTCCAGACGATCTGTTTCTGCAAGGATCTCCGTTCCTTCATTAATTTTCTCTTTTGTATGGTCAAACTGCTGCTGATGCAGTTCAAATTTATATGGTTCTTCCAGATGTTTTGCCAGTTCTTCCTTCATAAAAGCATGCTCTTCAAAGGACATGGTATCTGCCTCATCCTGCATGATATCTAAGAGTTCTTTCAGTTCCTTTTCTTTCTCATACTTTCGGTCTTCTTCGGCTCTGATCTGGTTTTGGGCATCCTGATACTGTTCTTGCTTAGAATCCAGATACCTTTGTTTTTCTTCCAAATTTTTCTCCTGTGTTTTCAGCTCTGCAGTCAGTTCTACCTCTCTGTGTTTTAATGCAACAGCATCGCTTTTATTCAGGGATTCACGTTCTTTTTCCAGTGCTTCGCGCTTTGTATCCAGTTCCTGATGTTCGTTTTTCAGCTCTTCGATCTTCTTTCTACACTCTTCCAGTTTTCTTTCCTGTTCCCTTTTGTCTGCCCTGGCACTTTCCAATCTGGACTTAGCCTGTTCATATCGGTCTGCTTTTTCATATAATAATTTCTGATTATATTTCACAAATACTGCCTGAATCTTTTCTGCCGCCTGTTTTGCTTCCTTGCGGCTTTTCAGATTCATGTTCATCGCATCCATATTTTCAATTGCTTCTGACATCGGACGCAGGTCATCATCGGATAACGGCTGCAGGGAATCACTTAAGATGTCATTGATCACCGATGGTTTAAAATCCTTGGAAAGTTTCGGTGTTCTAAGCTGTATCAGAAGATCTACCATCTCTTTATACTCTTCTGCAGTCTCGAATCCAAAAATCTGGCGGTTCACATATTCCATATAATCTGCCTGTCTGTCAATCACACGTCCGCCGTCCCCAATTCGGTTCTCCAGTTCTTTTTTCGACAATGTTACTTTTTCTCCGGTTTCTCTGTATAAGAAGAAATCTTTGCCGACCCTTCTTCCATCGGTCAGGCTGAAATACCATTTATCTAGGTTCTTTCCCCTTCTTGCACGGATTCCCATTCCGATTGTCAGATAAGTCTCACTGTTCTGTCTTTTAAATTCCAAATAGAGATAACCAGTCCGCTCTTCGCGCCCGTCATCCTCTTCCAGAAGATAACTGCTCATCTTACGGTCTCTGGAACCGAAGGGATCCAGTCGCTCGGGACTCATATTTCCATCCAGAAGAAGCGGAACCACACTTTGCATAGTAACTGATTTTCCTGATCCATTTGATCCGCGCAGCAGCATTCTTCCTTTTACAAAAGGGAATTCCTGCTCGTCATAATACCAGAAATTAATCAGCCCGATTTTATTTGCCTGCCATCTACTGTTCATCTTTTCTTCCTCCTGCATAATCTTCCGGATAACTTCCCTGTATTTTTCCGGTAAGCGGACAGATTCTGACCTGATGGGATGCATCTTCACATCTTATAAACATCCACAATTCCATCTCTTCCATCACACTTCTGACAAATTCACCCTCCGGCATCTCACGGTAATTCTTTGAAAATCCACTTCCATATTCCTGCTTTACTTCTTTTATCATATTTTCAAATTCAATCCGGTCAATCAGGCACATTTCATCCTGGGCTGCCTTCCATTCAGCGGATTCGATCTTCTTTCGTATTTCTCCAAAGCATAACAGTAAAATATCGGATATAGAATTATTTCCCGGAAAAACCGTTCCCATTCTACAATCTTCTCCTGACAGTAAAAATGCGCTTCCTCTGTGAATATGCACGTGGCAATCGAATAGCTGTTCCAGTTCTTCACTTAGTCTGCGTCCGTAATATTTTAAATACTCAAAATCCTCCTGAGAACCGTCCATTTTGTACATGCCCGGTGCAAAGATCAATCTTTTATAGACTCTGTGTCTTCTCGCAAATCCACGGTCCTCATCCACCTCGAACCAGTCGCTTTCCCGGAAATCTTCCGGTTTCGTGTACTCCATGATATCTTTCGAAAAACTTTTCATAAAATATCTGGATGCGCCTGTATTTTCATAAAGCACTTCACCCGCTTCATCGTCCATGAATGCCTCATCTTTTCCATCTGTAATCCCTACAATTCCCTGGTCTACTGCATACCTCAGCACCCGGATCAGTTTTCTCCGGTTTGTGTACAGCGTCCAGTCAGATATATCTCCCGGCAGGTTCGCTGTGATATATTCGGTCAGCTGTGATAATATGAATTGCTCCTGCGCATCCCGGTCTTCCAGAAACATAAGCAGGATGCAAAGATAAGCATATTCCTCTTTTGATGAGAACTTCTGAATTCCCATGAATGTTTCCGGTATCACAGGAATCTTTTCCATCTTAATCAGGAGCGAATTATCGATGATCTGGCATCCCATCTTCTCTGTAGAAAATTTTCTCAGTTCGCCCAGAGCATCTCTTAATTTATAATACATTTCTTTGTCTTTGGATTTTAAAATCCATCTTTTATTTAAAAGGACTTCCATCTCCTTCATGATCATTCTTCCTCCTGAAATACGATTGACATCTTCGGCATCGTGAAATTTCCGTCCTCACAGTATACAACACATTTTTCCTCTGCACAGCTTCTATCTAAAAAGTATCTTCTCCCGTCATCTGTTCTTGCAGAAAAATCCGCCGATTCCATCGCATCTGAAATCCATTTTAAAAGAATCTCTCTGATTCTGGGTTCCAACACCGGCAGGTCTGCAAAGTCAATCTTTCCATCTTTTTCAAGCTTGCGGAGCTTTTCCATCTCTTCTCTTTGCTTCTCAAGCATTTTCCGTCTTGTTTCCTGCTTTTGTTCTGCAGATTCACGGATTGCACTTCTCATGGATTTTTCTCTGTATGTACGCACACGCGGTTTTAATCCTATTTCTAACGGCTGTTCTTCATATACTCCGATATTCATACTGTCTGTCTCACGTACCAGTTCTCCAGCCAAATGCTGCGGGCATTCCATCCCGAATACCATGGCCGACATCTTATGTGCCTCTTCTACGTCCTGACATCGAAGAAACAGTTCCGCTACCTTTCGGTATTCTTCTTTCCGATTCGCACCGAGTGCATTTTTTTCACTTAACTGTGCAGCGTATCTCGTGATCCTGCGAATGATATCATTGGTCGCATCAAATAGTTTGCCAGCTTCATTCTCCTTACCTTCGCTTCCCACGAACCAGTCATAGATACTCTGAAAACGCCCCTGTATTTTCTGCTCAATCATTTCTTTCGAAACTTCTACGTCCATTCTCGGAATGGAAAGCTCGTAATCAACTACTTTTTCGAATACGTGATTTTTTATCTCTTCATCCAGCAACCGTAAGCTTTCCTCGATCACACCTACATTTCTCTGCAGACCTTTAATAAAACTGCGCAGATATTCAATCAATCGGTCCTTGAAGACCAGGAATTCCTTTGTATGCATCATCTCTTCTGCCCGGACACTGTTCAGATCCCTGATATAATCCTGATAATTTTGATTCAAACGCACAAAATCATTATTCAGGTCTGTCCACCATGTATATACCTCGTTCTTATCTTTTCCTTCCATCTCCGGAAAGCGCCCGATATTTCTTCGGATCCGTTCCAGCAAAGTCGGCTCCAGAGATGCACCTTCGACAAACAGATTTTCCAGCCGGATAACCAGTCGCTCTATCTCCACACTGTACTCTGACATCTGATACCGGTATTTCTTATTCTTGAATTCCTCTATCGAAGCAACTTTCTTCGTGTCTTGAATCGTATTCAGGTTCTTCCATTCGGTCAGCATTGACAGATCCTGCTGACATTGTTCCGGTCTGTAGTCTGCAAAGAACGGATTCCGAATCATTTCTTCATATACTTCTTCCTGATACAGCCAGTATTTTAATTTCTCATAATGCTCGAAAAAAATACGCATAATACAACGGTATCTGCTGACATTATCTGCATTTAGATATTTTGTTTCTGTTAAAGGCTTGATAATTTTGTCTGAAACCTGCATGAACGTTCTCCTTTATCATACCTGATATATTGAAAAATCTCTTTTATTTTTATAGAATATCACAAACAGACCTTTTTTACCATGCTCCATATGCCATCTACCACCTTATCTAAACTTGTCATAAAATAAAGGCCATTGCCCCATGAATGAATAAAACATCCATGGGGCAACGACCTTCATTTCGTTCAATACTTTATTTTGTCTTTACATACTCATTGATTGGTCTCAACATGTATTCATTATATGGAAACTGATCTGTTGTAACATAACCTGCCGGTGCATCGATCAGCTGCGCAATACGGTTAACCAGTGTTGCACAGGTAAGTTCAACGGTCGCCGGGCGATTGACAATACTTGTTGTATCTGGTTCTCCGTACAATGTCCACTCATTCTTATCATATTCTTCCGGTGCATATACCTTGCCGACACATTCCGTTTCCAGAGTAATTCCTTCTGCCGTCTCTGTCGTTACGATTGCACGCATTCCTGTGGCATCACCGGCTTTGATTGTAGTGCCCAGTGTTTTGGATTCCAGGTCTGTCGGCCATGTACAAGGAACACATTTCTGAGTCTGAGAAGTAATGGTAAGTCCAAGCTTGCTTGCAAGCCATCCATTCTGGTTCCACATATAAGATGGAACGTATTCTCCACTTTCTACCTTTTCCTTAATCTCCTCAGATGACCATTTGTTACAGGTCGCAATCTTCTCTTCAAATTCATCCAGAGAAAGACCTGCTCCATGGCCTTCTGCCAATGCAATTCCATAATCTTCTACATCATACCAGCTACTGCCTACGATCTTCTTTACCTGGAAGGAAGAACCCATCAGATTTGTTACCATGGTTCCCCAGAAGAGATCGCAGTAGCCAACACCGGTAAGTGTACATCCACCTTCTTTTGCAAGAGCATCCAGCTTCTTCGTCAATGCCGGTGAAGAATTCCACGGATACAGCGCTTCTTCACAGGTTGTAATTGCATTTACCCCGTGCTTTGCACAGATAGTAAAGATATCTTCCAACTCCGCCACTGTGCTCCGGGTAGCAATGATACATACATCCGGCTTTAACTCTCCGATGATCCGCTCAGCATCTGCTGCCGGAGAGACGCTTACTCCAACAGTCGGATATCCATTTCCAATAATCTCACTGACATCCTTGCCGAACACTGCCGGATTCATATCGAATGCTGCCAGCAGTTCACATCCTTTTTCCATCGCATAGCGCATAAGCCAGCGACTCATTCTTCCACATCCATACTGTACATACTTAACTTTACGATCCATACTGATACCTCCTATGATAATCCCGTTTTTCGTTTCTTTGTTATATTATTATCATAGTGGTTATTGTTAGTATAAAGTCAATACTATTTTTGTCAAAAGTTCAGTTATAAAATAACCGGAATCTGAATCTTACTGAATATATGCCGCTTTTTTTCTTCCAGAACCGGAAAATCTATAATCGCCTCGCAGAGATAATCTCCGACAATCTGATATCCCATGTCGTCGATATATGTAAGTAATGTTCTTACATTTTCCGCTTCCCGGGAAAAATCGCCGGAACACATACAAACATAGGTCGCAGACGGAACCTTTTCGCAATCTTTTATATCCATGCGCTCATCTACAAACAGAAACACTTCTTTAGAAGTAAGCCGTCCAAGCTTCAGATTCTCCTTACGGATAATCGTTCCGATATTGCAGAATAATGACAGTGGAATGTCATGACTTACAAGATGCTGTTTTAACTGGCGCAACATATACTCATATCCTGCCTCATCCTGTTCAAAAAAGTCCTGTTCACATTCACAGCTGTAGATCTGCCGTTCTGACTGATACTCCAGGAATATCTGTTCGTTCTTCGGCAGTGCTTCGTATCTCTTATAATTATCCAGCACCCGGTTCAGGGAGCTTTTTACTCTGGTCAGCTGCTGAAGACGATCTTCAATATCCTTCGACTGCTTCTCCAGTTTCTGTCGGATCACATCCGCATCATCATTTTCCAGCATATCCTTAATCTGCTTTAATGTCAGTCCGTATCGTTTCATATTCTGAATCAAGTCAATTCTTGCTGACTGCAGGATATGATAATAGCGATAGCCGCTTTCAGGATCCACCTCCTGTGCTTTGAGTAGTCCCTCTCTGTCATACAAGCGTAGAGTCTGCTCAGATATATGATTCAATTGTGCCATCTGTCCGATCGTTAATCTCTGTAAATCCATTGTAAAACCTTATCCTTACTATAATGTTTTCTGCCTGTTTCTTGAACTACATGCTCACCAATTTAGTAGAAATCGTCTCCTCAAACTGAACATCATCAATAGAAGCATTCCCCATACATATAGTATACCACTATATTTCCCCTTATGCATCATAATTGTTATAACGCGGAGCAGTTACATTTCGATTTACAATTCAGGATGGATATTCATATTCAAAAGATGCTTTGTCTGTTTCAAAAGCAAAAACAGGGCTTCCGTTTTTGTAAAAACGGTACAAGGCTCTGCAGGCTGCTCCTTCCCGAATCGTTCTTTCCATATTACCGGCCACCGGGGCTTTCAGGGAACATTTTATTCTTTCCAGCAGACGGACTTCTAATTCCATGTTGCCCTGTACAATTCGAATCTTCCCATTTTGAATCTGTACCACTTTTGCTCCCAGATAAGTAGCCAGTCTATATTCCTTCCCGTAGAACAGAATAGCACCAATAACACCGGTAAAGCAAATTCCCGCCATAGGAATATCCGCCACGGACAGCATCAGCGAACCACCTGGAAAAAAGCATTGCGTCCATGCATATTTCTTTGGAAATGAGCGTCCTTTATCCCCCTCCCAGTAACCTCTTGCATTTTGAAAATGAAAAATCTGATCTTGGATGCACAGTGTTCCATTTACCATATGTCTCATACTCCACACATTGTGGCGACATTCCATAAAGGGAATCATAGCAAACGGTCCCATAACATCATATCGTAACGGAGAAAGCGAACCAAAATCCAGTTTTCCATTTACTGTCAATCCGGGTATTTGTATCTTCAACTGCAAACCATTCTGACCAAATTGGTTTTCCCCAATCCAAAGATTCCTCCCCCGTTTTCGAAACATTTCTATCGGAAATACAGCATTCCAGGCATCATGATCCGTAATCATCTGAATCGAACAGGTGCTTTCCTCTCCACTTTGGTGTACTGCCGGAATCACTGCCAGAGTTTGTGAAGCGGACTGACATTTCATATACCAGCCATAAAACGTACCTTTCATATCTTCTGCCTCCATTGATAAATACTCTTAAGTATTCCCCATGAAAGCTGGATTGATTCATGTTGTCGTTGGACAGATAGTCCAGTAGCGCTATGACACATTATCCAAACTCACGAATAAAATCTTGAAATATCATTTTTATTGAGTATTAACTACATTTTCACCAATTTAGTAGAAAGCGTTTCCTTAAACTTAACATCATGCTCTACAAGCAACATCGTCGGGGCATAGTGCATTAATAATTTTTCAATCTGCATTCTGGAAAAAACATCAATATAATTCAGCGGCTCATCCCATATGTAGATATGTGCCGGTGTGAGCAGACTGGACGCCATCAGAACCTTCTTTTTCTGTCCCTCTGAAAATTCTATCATATCCTTACCAAACTGTACTCTTGAAAAATCAAGTTGTCTTAAAAGTGATAGTAAAAGTGTATAATCAATATCATTTTTTTCTGCATAAGCTTTCAAAGTTCCTCTCAGATGAGAAGTATCCTGACTGATATACGAAATCTTAAGTCCGCTTACTACCAATAGAGTTCCTGTTGTTTCATAGTTCAACTCTCTTTCAGTTTTTCCGTTTACCTGTGCCAAAATTGATTTTATAAGGCTTGACTTTCCACACCCATTATTTCCATCTAAAAACACCCTTTCCCCCTGCACTATTTCAAACGATATATTTTTCACAGAAGGCTCTTTGGCATCCTTGTAACAAAGTGAAAAATCCTTACATTCTATCAGTCTTTCTTTATGATGTGTAAGTGGTTGGAGCTTTAAATCTGTAATTTCTTCAATCTCATTCAAAAGTCCTTCCTTTTCTTCAATCTCATTCAGAATTCTTTTTTCAAAAGATTTTACTCTGCTTTGCATCTTTTTTGTTTTCGCACCAATATATGACCTTGTTCCAAGAAATCTATCGTGTTCTTTAACCGGATCAAAACCTATCTTCGTTCCTTCGTTTTTTTCAGCCCAACGCTTTGACCTGTCTGCCGATTCCCTAAGCTTATGTATTTCTTTTAGATGTTTTTCATTTTCGGCTTTTGCATTCATATCAGCACGTTCTTTATTTTCCCACCAACTGGAAAAATTCCCGGTCTGGACTTCTATGCCAACACGCTTGAGTACCAGAACATGATCAATGCTTGCATCTAAAAAATCTCTATCATGTGAAACCAAAATAAATCCCTTCTTACTGGAGAGATACTTTTTAATAATCTCTCTGGCATCCTTATCCAGATGATTAGTAGGCTCGTCGATCAATAAAAAATCATTCTCTCCAGAAAATAACACAGCTAACATCACCTTTGTTCTTTCTCCCAAACTAAGTGTCGAAAAAGGACGATACAAAATTTCGTTATCGATTCCCAAATTTGACAATTCACACATTACACGCCAATTCTCCACACCTGGTTTCCATTTTTCCATCAAATCGTCTGCATTTTTTGACATATCTTCAACTGAAATCTTGTATGGGAAATAATCACACACGATTCCTTTGCTGATACTTCCACTATATTCATATTTCCCAAGTAAGAGATTTAAAAAAGTAGTTTTTCCCTTTCCATTTCTTCCTATAAAACCAAGTTTCCAATTTGTATCTATGGAAAAAGAAACGTTATCAAATACCTTATCAAAACTGCCTTCATATGCGAAGGTCAAATTACATACGTTAATTTGAGCCATATAATCTCCCTTCGCCTGTAAATAACAAACGGTCCTATAATGCATACGCAAAATAGAACCGCAAAATAAGCCTATATTATTATCATAAGATAAAAATAAGGAAAAATGCGATAATTCAATCTGAGCATACACAAATAATAGTCCCGTTTCACAGGTCTTATTCTATACTATGTGTTTTGCCTAAATCAAATTATCTATTAAACATTTCCTCACCTTACACGACATGTGCTCTTTCTTTTATATTTGCCTTAAAGACTTCTCGATTATATCATTGTTTTTGAGGTTATGCAATCTCTTTCTCCTCTTCCAGCAGATCTCTTTTGTATACTTCCTGATAATTATCACTGTCAAATATAGCATGATGTTGCTCTTGATATATCAAGTTCTGTCATTACCTGTTCAACCGATAAGTGCAGGTTATCACAGATCATATTATAAATTTTTTGTTCTCACTCTTAAAACCCACCATTCTGATACGCTCTGGCAATTACATAGGATGGTTCATAATAAGCGCTGCAATTATAATTATCAATCACATCACAGATTTCATCATTATAAACCCGAATAATTCCTTCCACTTCGGATTCTTCCAGCTGCATCGTATCGTAAACCAACCTCTGATAGACCTTCCCCATCTGAGTTGCACTGGGAATTATTGTTACCAATTCAGGATTTACTGCAGTAACATCAACATTTCCCTCCGCAAGATCATATTCTTTAATCCAGTCATCTTCCACTGCCAAAGGATTTTCCGCATGAAGAACATCTGCTACACTAATCAAATGTTCCAGTTTCTCCTTGCCAATCTTATTGACCACATACTTGTTACGCTGATGGAGTTTTCTTGCGACCCGTTCAATCATATAACAAATAAAATACACATCGTTCTTCTTGATTTCTTCATCCGGGAAATATATGTTTGTCATAGCTTTTCGCTCCCTTCAAAACGTAATGTTTTCAGTGCTTCTTCCGTGCAGAAAACGATCTGATGTGTCGGGTATTTGAATTTAACCAATTCCCAGAAAGCCTCTTTAGAAATATATGTTCCTTACCTCTTCGGCAATTTACCACAAACTCCAGCCATTCCTCTGTCATTTCTTCGAAAGAGCATATTTTAAATGACCGTTGATCAGAATCTTAGGTTTTTGCACAATGGCATTACTTCCATGATAAATAATTATAGTTTCATCCATGTGCCTGCCTCCTTGTCATAATTATACTGCATTATTCTTCATTTTCGATAGGCTCTCTCATATGATAACCTAGTTATTATCTCAAAATCATTTATTCCTGCAACATTTTATCAAGTTGTTCCTGAACTTCTTCCATCGTATAAAATCTACCTTTTACAATATCCTCCCTATTTAGTCAAGTCTTTTTCCCTTGAAAATCAAGGATTTTTTCAATATATCATCAATAAATATCTCAGAA
>NZ_JBNPMZ010000017.1:0-58583 GCF_050314255.1 Sporofaciens sp. SGI.106 | reverse complement strand
GAGCGTTATGCCGATTATCAAATCCAACACAGACTTGGGAAATGACTACGACAGCATTTCTACTCTGTGCCACACTTACGGAGAGCCGATATTCATTACGAAAAACGGCAAAGGGGATCTTGCCGTCATGAGTATCGAGGCTTATGAAAAGATCACCGCAAGATTTGAACTTTATACAAGCCTCGAACGCGGTTTGAAAGATATCCAGGAGGGCAATACACGGCCTTTTTCTGAGGCGCTTTCTGACTTGAGAGGGCGCAGGAAAAAATGAGCCAAACTGTCCAGCTTGTTCAGCTCGGTATTTACAATGGTGACTTTTTTCTGCTGAAATTTTTGCGGATTCCCGCATTTTTCTCAGCATGATTTCAAGACATGAAAAAAGCACCCTGGAATTTCCAAGATGCTTCTGTGAAAATCATGTTATTTCTTTTTCGCTTCTTTCAAACGGTCGATGGCCATTTCGATATCGAGCGTGTGATATCCATAGTACATAGCGTTGACGGTTTGTGCGTCCGCCTGCTTGTAGATTACTTTGCTTGATTCGCCGGTATAGAAGTGCCAGTAACGGTACAAATACCCGGCCCAGTAAAGTGTTTCGCTGTCGAAAACAATCCCTTGTTTTGAAAAGCCTTCCGGATACTCTTCCTTCATCCGTTCCATGATATACTCTTTCCCGGCCCACTGGGTATAGTCAAAATCACTGTCCAGACCTTCTGAGATCTTAGAGTGCATAAAGACCCGGATGAATGTCTCGCTGTCGTATCCTTCCACGCCGCTCATTTCAAAAAGGGCTCCCTGCATTTCCGATAGGGAACGCCTTAATACTTTATCCGTCATAACGCATCACCTCGCAATATCTCATCAAAATAACGCCCATCACGCCGGTGTTCTGTGACGATACGATCCGCAAGCGCGATACCTTCTTTTCTCCGCACCACACTTCTGTCTTTCAGAATCATAAGGTCCAGCTTCTGCAGGGGGCGTTCTTTGATGATTCTAATCTGATCACAGGCCTTTTCTGTGATCGCCACATACTGTCTGCCCAATTTCAATGCAGAAAGAGAGCCTATCAAGGCTGTATCCGTAATTCGACGTTCAAAAAAGTCGGTCAGCACCTGATACATTCTGTCGTTCGCAATGTACCCGATGATCACATCATATCCGTCTGCCATGTGGGCATATTTCTCATAAATCATGTTGCCCGCTTCGCCATCCATATATCCACGATAATAAGCAATCAGCATCGCCCAATCAAGTCCCATCTCCACATCCAGAACCCGGAGGTTTTCCATATTGAATTCCAGGGTATAGAATACGGGATTCTTCTCATTGCAGACGAGTGTCAGCGGCTGGATCGGGTCTGTTCCCATATAAAAGCCCCTGCCAAAATCACACCTGCTGCGGCTGATTGGCTGAATGCTGCCTGAAATTCCAAAGCGGGAAGCATGATACAGCACATGCTGGTTTTCATCTGCTTGTTCTCTTTCCACAATGTACTCTGCCAAATCCAGTTGATGGCCCACGCATATCTCGTACAGCTGCTTTTGTGCCATCAAGCTGGGTTTGGCTTTTCCGTTTTCCCAGCGGTTGACTGTTACCGGCGAGACACCCATCAAGGAAGCCAGTTGTTCCTGGTTCAGATTTAGTTTTGTACGGATTGTTTTAATCAGGTCTTTCATAGCTCTATCCTCTTAACATCTGTTAGTATTTATATTATACCACTTGTTAATAGAATTATCAAGCTATACGACAGATCGTTCACAAAAAAGATACGCTTTTATACCGTCCACCAGTTGGGTGTGATCCACACACGGTTCAGATACAGTCCTGTGCATTGCACCAGGTTTCTGCCTGGTTTCAGCTCGAAGAACTCTCCGTTGCTCAGGACAAAGTCGTTATTCTTATTGACCCGTCCTCCACGCAGATAAATATCCTGACGGTCACAGTCGATGATGAAGTCCTCACCGGAACCGGGTTTCTGTACAGAGATGGTCACACCATTTATCGTGATACTGCCGCCTTCTTCAGAATCCGGGAACTTGAACCGCAAGGTGGGAGCAGCGGTGTATGGCGTGGGGTTGTAAATATATCCGCCATTCATCACCGTCTGCTCGATCTCCCCGGACTTCAGAAACAGCTGGGGCTTGCAGTTGAACTTGATGTCCACTTCTCCCACCAGCGCCCGCTTCTTCACATCCGGGTCCAAGGCGGACTCAAAGACAGCCATACGGAAATACTCCGGATGATAGCTGTCCTCAAGTCTGTGGTACCCGGGTTCGGAAAGCAGTTTTGCATTGAAGGCGTCGAAGTTGGTGCGCAGATTTTTCACGATACCGCAATGGTAGGTGATGTCCAGGTTCTGATACCGGTTCCCAAGCTGAATGAGGTCGCCATTCCTGCCCGGAACAGAAATCCTGGTCACATCCGGCTGGGGACGGGTCCAGGTATCTTCGCCGGAAATCCTCAGGCCATAGTCACGGGAGTTCATCCCGTTGTAGATGAATTCATGTCTCACGTTCCCATCGCCGCCTTTCTTCTCATCACGTTATTGTTGATGCGGTATTCGATCTCGTCTGCCAAAGCCCGGATGTCCTGGTTTTCCTTGGCGTAGACGTTGATGTTCACACCGCCGTAGTTGATGGTCGTGCCTCCTGCCATGGAAGCCACCGCGTTTCGGATCATCTCCATCAGGCTCTGGGTGCCAACGACTGTCTCACTTCCTGCTTCACCACCGGCAAGAAGCTGATTGCCCTTCATACCAAAGATGGTCGGAGCGTTCAGGATCATGCCGTCTTCCATAGCCTTCTTGTACCAGCTGATGGAGAAGTGCGGCACGGAAGGCGGGTTGATGGAGAACTTACCCGAAATGGAGATGTGGGGCAGTTTCAGCTTCGGCAGCGACCAGGAGAAGTTGAACTTGCTCTTGATGGCCGAGATGGCATTGGACACCGCATTCTTTGCGTTGCTCATGGCATTGGAGATGCTGGTCTTGATGCTCCCGAAGATATTGGAAACCGTGGATTTTGCGGCATTGAAGCCGTTGCTGATTCCGTTCTTCACGGAGTCCACAGCACTGCTGACAGTGGATTTGATTCCATCCCACACGGAGGATACCTTGGTCTTGATGCCGTCCATCACGCTGCTGATCGTGGTTTTCATGGTATTCCATGCGGTAGTCACACCGGTCTTGATGCCATCCACAATGGGGGTAATGATGGACTTGATGGCGTTCCATGCGGTACTCAGGGCATTCTTGATGCCATCCGCAATGGTGGTCACCGTGGTCTTGATGTTCTCCCATGCCGTGGAAATCCCGGTCTTGATGGTTTCGATAATGGGAGAAAGCACCGTCCAGATGGCGGTCCATACCGTTTCCAGGGTGGTCTTGATGGCTTCGATTGCCGCAGACACCTTGGATTTGATGGTCTCCCAGGCTTCGGTCACCGCATCCTTGCAGTTCTGCCAAATGAACTGGAACGGAACGGTCAGAATCTGGAATGCCGCAGAGAACAGCTCCTGGATGAACAGGATTCCAACCTGCACCACGTTCTTAATGGTCTCCCATACGGAAGAAACGGTATCAGAGATGGCCGTCCACACCGAGGTGAAGGTCTCCTTGATGCCGTTCCAGGTGTCCGAGAAGAACTGCTTGATGGTGTTCCAGGTGTTCACAAAGAACTCCTTGATGCCGCTCCAAACGGTATCCCAGTCGGTGCCAAACCAGCCCAGGAACACATCCGCCAGATTCTTAAGCCCATCCAGAACCACGGAAAAAGCACCCTTGATGCCCTCCCAGTAGCCGGAGAACACCTCCTTCACACCGTTCCACGCCTGATCCCAGTTGCCGGTGAAGATGCCAGCGAACACATCAAACAGCCCCACCAGAACATCCAGCACAGCGCCAAGCACCACCGAGATATAGTTGAAGGCCGTCTCAAAGACCGGAGCCAGCACCGCACAGAAGCCATCCCACACGGCTTTCAGCACCTCGGTGAAATTCTCAAAATCAAAGCCCAGGGCATTGAGCCGATCCGTGATGGCCTGTCCGAAGGCTTCAAACTTGGCCTTGATGCCCTCCCAGATGGCGATGATGTTGTTGCGGAATTCCTCGTTGTTCTTCCAAAGGGAAACGAAAGCCGCAGTCAGAGCCGCAACCACCGCGATGATTGCCCATCCCACAGGACCAATGGCGGCAATCGCGGATGCAAGCTGTCCTCCCGCACCCACACCCAGCTTGGCCTGATTTACAAAGGTAAGGATACCTTTGCCCATGGATGCAATCGACTGCATGGCCGACCCGACACCGCTTGTGAGCTTACCGACCACAAGGAGCACCGGACCGATAGCCGCCGCAAAGGCCGCAATCTTGAGGATGGTGTTTCGGGTTCCCTCATCCATCTGTTGTAGCTTTTCTACGAACTCCTGCACCTTCGCCACAATGCTGCGGACGGTAGGCATCAGGGCATCACCGATCTGGATGGCAAGCTCCTGCAGGGCAGATTTGAGAATCGTGATCTGGCCATTGAGGTTATCCTGCATGGTCGCCGCCATCTGCTCTGCGGAGCCATCACAGTTATCAATGGCAGTAGCGAGTTTATTCACATCCGCTTCCGAAGCGTTCATGATGGCAAGGAAGCCGGACATGGCGTTCTTACCCACCAGGGCTTCTGCGGTATTGGCCTTCTCGGATTCGGACAGCTTGGAGAACGCATCCCGGCAATCCATGATGATGTCATTAAAGCTGCGCATGGAGCCGTCTGCATTGGTCGTTGCGATGGTCACCTCGCCAATCGCGGCTCCGGCGATCTTGATATCCCCAGTCAGGTTGGTCATGATGGAACGCAGCGAGGTACCAGCCTGGGTGGACTTGATACCGGCATTGGCCATCAGACCGATGGCAAGAGCTGTATCCTCCGCCGTGTATCCCAGAGCACCCGCGATAGGCGCAGCGTACTTGAAGGTTTCGCCCATCATGGACACATTGGTGTTGGCGTTGGAGGATGCCGATGCCAATATATCTGCAAAATGCCCGGAGTCCTTAGCGGATAAGCCAAAGGCGGTCAGGGCATCGGTCACGATATCCGAGGTGGTCGCCATGTCCTCACCGGATGCCGCAGCCAGGCTCATAATGCCTTCGATACCATCCAGCATGTCCCCGGTTTTCCAACCGGCCATGGCCATGTACTCAAAGGCCGCACCGGCTTCGGAAGCGGAGAACTTGGTCTTTGCGCCCATCTCACGGGCCTTTTCCCGAAGGTCATCGAACTCATCCCCGGTGGCACCGGAAATGGCCTGAACCTTGCTCATCTGGGCATCGAAGTCTGCGGTGGTCTTGACTGCGGCAGCGCCGATAGCAACAATGGGTGCTGTCACATTGGTGGTCAGCGTTTTGCCCACCCCGGCCATCTTGTTGCCCACATTCTCTAAGGTCTGACCCACACTGTCCAGCTTGTTCAGCGCGGCATTGGCGTTGGCGGCTTCCTTGGCCAGGCGTTCCAGTTCCTGCTCGGTTGCGATAATCTCCCGCTGCAGGGCATCGTACTTGTCCTTGCCCAGATCACCGTTTTCCATCTGGGCCTTTGCCTGTTCCTGGGCGGTTTTGAGTGCCTCCAGCTTTTCCTTGGTTGCGGAGATGGAGTCTTTCAAGAGCGCCTGCTTCTGGGTGAGCAGTTGGGTATTGGTCGGGTCCAGCTTTAAGAGGCGCTCCACATCTTTCAGCTGTGTCTGGGTATTTTTGATGACCTTATTGACGGATTCGAGGGCCTTCGACAAAGGTCCGACGTTGCCGCCAATCTCAACGGTAATACCGGCGATCCTTGAAGCCATTTTGCTCCCCCTTTCTGATGATTCAAAAAAATTCATGCTACTGAAACTTTTGCGGATTTCCGCATTTTTCTCAGTATCTTTCTTAGGGCACAAAAAAAGCACCTTATGCGTTTCGCTGCATAAAAGTGCTAGTTCAGTGAATAAGAAAACCCCGCTGATTTCCAGCGAGGTCTGCTTGGGTTATTGTTTAGTGGGTAAGAAAGTCTTCATCCAGTAGGAATTGCTCCACTCCTACATACTGAATACCATTCTCATCTCGCCACGGTTTCATATAGTCTTTTACCACTACAATCTTTCGGAAAGAATCCGGAATGCGGATTAAGGACGCGATTTCCTGTGCTTTCTTATCCGGGTCATCAATAGAGAGCGCCGATTGAATATAACAGCGTTCGTCTCCTCTGTTGACCACAAAGTCTACTTCCAGCTGTTTCCGTACCTTTTTGCCATCCGGCTCCACGGCATGCTGCTCAACCACGCCGACATCAACATCGTATCCTCTTCGGATCAGATCATTGTACAGCACATTTTCCATCAGATGGGTTTCTTCAATCTGCCGAAATCCAAGACGAGCATTACGCAATCCAGGGTCAGAGTAATAATACTTGACAGGAGTCCTGATATATTTCCTCCCTTTCACATCATAGCGTTCAGCTTTTTGAATCAGGTAGGCGTTCATGAAAAAGCCAATGTAGCTGTCGATGGTACCGGGAGATATTTCGATGTGTCGTTCCGTGTGAAATGTGTTTGACAGCTTGGTAGGGTTCGTGAGAGAGCCAACCGCTGAAGCAAGAATGTTCAGGAGGATTTCCAGAACTTCTTCATCCTTTTTGATCTTATTGCGTTCCAGCACATCCTTGATGTAGGTGCGTGAAAACAAGTCTCTCAAATATCGGCTTCTTTCCTCATGCGTTTCAAGGGTCCACACCAGGGGCATGCCACCATAGGTGTAGTAGTCGCGCCACGCACCACGTTTGTCTCCATCATAGTGTTCATAGAACTCTTGATACGAGAGCGGATAGACTTTAATCTCGTCCCCTCGATCACGGAACTGCGTGAGTATATCCGAAGACAGCATTTTTGAATTGCTTCCCGTGACATACACATCCGCATTCGGAATCTTCATGAGCCCTAGCACAACATCAATGAATGTCAGCTTTGCCTCCGGGTCATCCACATAGGGGTTTGGAACAGTAGAAACAAACTGTATTTCATCCAGGAAAATATAATAGCGCTTGGTTTTGTCCAAGATGCGTTCCTTTACATATTGGTTCAGTTCAAATGGATTTCTGTATTTTGCATTATCGATTTCATCGAGAGCAAGAGCGATGATTTGGTCTTCTCCTACTCCTGATTCCATCAGGTTACTGCGAAACAGATTAAACAGAAGATAGGATTTCCCACTTCTTCGAAGACCCGTGATCACTTTCACACGTCCGTTATCTTTCTTCTTAATCAATTGTTCGAGGTATTGTTTGCGTTCGTACTCCATACTTACCTCCTGCTGAAATATTTGCGGTTTTCCGCATTTTTCTCAATAGCACTATTAGTATACCATATTTTCACTCAGATATCAATTGTTCTACTGAAATTTTTGCGGATTTCTGCATTTTTATCAGCAGGCGGTCTTTTGTCATTTTTCTCCCCCCGACAACTTCTGATGATTCATGGCGGAGTATTCGTGAGGATGGTATCCACACCCTTCCCACAAAGCCGCAGAAACACTGCATTTCCATGAGAAAAGGTGTGGATATCCCATCACCAGCGGTCGAAATCGTCCTGCGTTGCAAGGGTCGCGTATTCCACGCTGTCATTCCCCTTCTCTGTCCAGATGTCCAGCACAAGACCGATCGTGAGGAGGTCAAGATCCGGAATGGATATCCCAACCTCCATACACCGCAGCAGGAAAAGCGGTGTCGTTAATTCACGCTCGGTCTCTCTCAGTTTTTTGCGGACTTCACATCGGTGAACAGGTTACTGCCCCACAGCTCCAGGATTTCCGGCAGGACCTCGTAGATGGAGAACATCTCGAACTGATCCAGCCACTCGTCAATGGAAGCAGGGGTGCTGGGGTCCGCATGAAGGGCCATGATATAGGCCACGTTCTCGAAGATTTCCAAATCCTCGATCTCCAGCTCCTTGGTGCCATCGTCCTTGTCCTTGTAGGACTTTTCCAGTTTGGTCAGGTCCTTGAAGATGTCCCGCTTGAACTTGATGCGGTACATGCGCGGGATCGCCGCAGAACTCTTGAAGGTGACTTCCTGCTCACCTACTTTGACAGTCTTCTTCAGCATATGGTCTTACCTCCTTTTAGCCCTGGGGCTCAGCGGTCACATCCGGGACATACACCGTCTTGTACCAGTCCTTATAGGTGGTCTCCTTGGTGTCCGCACCGGTACGCGCCTTGATGAGTCCGTCCTCACGGGCATCCGCAGCCAGGGACAGGGTCTCCGTGCCAGGCTCAATGCTGCCCTCTTTGGTCTTACTGTCCACGGTCGGACGGGAGGACACGGAGCAGTTGTACATGACATGTCGGATGGCCTTCTTATCGCCGTCGAACTCAAAGAGCAGGGCGAAATACACCGGCTCGATATCCGTGTCGGTCTCCACCAGCACACCGTTGTTGTCCTTCAGCTCCTTGAGAACCTTCTCGCGGAACCAATCGGGAATCAACGCGATCTCCAGGTCACCGGAATAGCCGTTGTTGGACACGGTACGGAAATACACGATACCATCCGCATAGAAAGGACTGGTTTCGCCCTGTGCATCCAGGGACAGGCTCACTGCGCCGGGAATGGCCACAGGCGTTTCATAGGAATAGCCGCCGTCCTCGGTGTGGGTCTGGATCGCCGCATGCACATTTTTCAGGTTGTACTTGATCTTATTCATCGCTTAATACCTCCATCGTGTAGAGCACCTCGTAGAGCCGCTCATCGGCGATCCATACTTCGCTCTTGTCATAAAAAATACCGCGCTGGTCCAGCACGGCTTCCACCTTCGCCTCGATCTCCGGCTCCTTCTTGTCTGTGTACAGCTCAAAATGGAGTGCGTTGATCTTGGCATAGACCTGACCGTCAGCGGAAAAGTTATCCGAGGACGGAAACAGGAATACAAGGAACGGAGGGTCTGGGCTTTCTCCTTCTGCAAAGTGGTCATAGGCCACCGGAAGCCCCGTCTCCTCCGCCATGTTTACTACCTCTTCATAGGTCATGGCATCACCCTCCCAGTGCTTTTTCGATATCTCTTAAGAGCACTTCTTCCGCGTGCTCCTCCGCAGGTTTGATATGGGGAATCGCCCTCACTCTGCCCCCGCCTCGTTTGGCATGACCATTCTCCAAAAGGTGCGCGATCATGTATCGGGAGGGAGAGTAGACGGTCACCTGGATGCGCTGGGAATCCTCTGCGGTCACCTTGGTCTTCCAGGACTTGGCGTATTTGCCGGTCCGCACAGGCGCGGAATCGTTGATGTCGGACTTGGCGGTCCGTCCGGCCTTTTTCACAGCCTTCTTCAGCTCGTCCGCTGCGAGGTCCCGGTACTTTTCCAGTTCCTCCCCAATCGCCTCTTCCATCTGATCCACCGACACATTCCTACTCATCGCTTCTCCTTCCTGCAGGCAAACCGGATTTCCTGCTTCTGGTAGTTCATCCGATCCACCGACCGAATGTTGTACACAGTATCGTGGAAAAGGATGCGATAACCGGTGGATGTGACTGCTGCCAGTTCCGGGCAGTACCGCACCTGGAACGTAATGCTTTCTTCTTCGGAAACCACCACATCCCCATCCTCGCTCACGGTATAGGTGCTTGCGTATGCCCAGCAGGAGAAGTAATCCGACCAGACCGGCACACGGTTTTTATACTGGTCCGTCACGATCTCGTTTTTCTGGAAGGTGATGCGCTCGTTCATTCTCCCGATCTTCATGCGCCCTCCTTAAAACCTGCTCTCACGGATGGGAGACAGGATTGCCCGGAGTGTCCGGATCAGCTCCTTGTGGTCGGCTTCTTCCCTGTGCTCATATAGATAAGCCAGGGCATAAAACACAGCCGCCCTCATGGTGGGCTTTTCTTCCATCTCCTCGGTTGCTTCCTTACGTGCCACATCCATGCAGATGCTTTCCGCAGATTCCAGGAGGCTTTGGATCAGGGTATCCTCAGATGCGGAATCCACCCTCAGATACTGTTTTGCTTCCTCCAGTGTGATCAGCATCGTTCTCTACCTCCAATAAAGGAAGGTGGCCCCGGTTAAGAGGCCACCCATGGGTCTACCTGTTACAATCAGCCCGCAGCGCCCTTCATCTGCAGCACCTTGATGGCTTCCGGCAGGATCAGCTTGCCGTCCACACGCTGGGAGCCACGGAAGCCCACCTGGCCGTTGACAGCGAACAGCTCATCCAGACGACGGAAGGAACGACCCTGACGGTCGGCGATCCAGTAGTAGGAGAAGTCGCCAAAGGCGATGGCCTTATTCCCCGCAGCCAGGGAAGGCATATAGCGGGATACCTTCACGGGACGGCCCAAGATGGTGTCAGGCGCACCTGCGACCAGACCAGGCTGCCACAGGTACTGGCCGTTGTTGTCCTTCAGCTTACGGATGAACTGGACGGTGGAGTCGTTGAGCATCCACACGGCCTTGCCACGGTAAGGAACCGCCAGACTGTGGTAGAGGTCGATGAGCTCATCGGCAGTGATGGCCTTGTCGCCAGCTGCGGTCACACCCAGCTCTGCGGAGCTCAGGAAACCGGTAGGCTTGCCGGTGCCGTTGCCGGTGATGAACGCCTCTTCCTCCGCATTGCCGATACGACGGGCAAACTCGGTAGCCAGGTAGGACTGGATATCGAAGATGGAGTCGTTGAGCAGCTCCTCGGAGACCTTGATCATGGTGCCCAGCTTGTAAGCACCGATGGTGATCTGGGAGAAAGCCTCATCGGATTCCTTGTAGGAGCCTTCCTCATCCACCCAGGAAGCGGAACCGTGGGAAGCCACAACAGGGATCTTGCGGTCGCCGGAAGTGGTCTGGATCACATGGGCCAGGGTACGGAAGATGTTGTTCTCGGACAGGCCGGACACCAGGGTGCGCTCGAACTCGTCAGGGACCAGATAGCCGCCTTCGGAGTCGGTACCGATCTGAAGGGCATTCACGATGGCACGGTCAGGATTCTTCATGCGCATGGCATTCCAGAAGTTCTTCTTGTACTCATCGGAAGCACGACCGGTCTTCTCCTCACCATGGGGATTCTGAGGCTTTCCGGTGATGGGGGTGTTCACAGGCAGGGCCATCTCACGCTCCATGGCATCCAGACGCTCCTGGCGCTCAATCTCGTGGCCCAGGTCCACAATCTCCTGCTCCATCTGCTCGTAGGTGTGGGTGTCCTCAGCGGAGAGGATACCCTTGTCGTTGCGGTGGGAATCCAGGAAAGCCTTCGCGGACTCCCAGGTCTTGGCACGCTGCGCACGCAGCTCGTTAATCTTGTTCTTTGCCATAATCAATACCTCCGTATTATTTCAAAAGGCTCAATCTCTTCATGAGATCGGCGATGTTTGCGCCCTGTTCTTCTTCAGCCGGAGTCAGAGGGCACTCCTGAGTGACCGGCTTGTCTTCGGGTTTGGGTTCGGGGTCGGATGCGGGGTTCGCCACAGGGGTCTGCTGCGCAGGTTCCTTGGGCTCGGGTTCAGAATTTGCCACAGGTTTGGTTTTGAACTTGCCCTCCAGCTTGTTCCAAAGACGCATCTCAGAAGACTTTGCGGCAAAAGAAAAAGCCACGTCATCCGTGGCGCACTTCTTCTTTTTGTCCTCCAAAATGTCATCGGCGAAACCCAGCTCGATGGCCCTGTTGGCATTCATCCATGTCTCCGAATCCATGAGGTGGGAAATCTTGGCGCGGCTCATGCCGGTCTTGATTTCATAGGCGTTGACGATGGACTCCTTCACCTCATCCAGCATGTCGATGGCCTTCTGCATCTCTGCGGTGTCTCCAAAGGCCACGGTCATGGGATTGTGAATCATCATGAGCGCAGTCGGGGCCATGAGCACCGTGGTACCGGCCATGGCGATCACAGATGCAGCGGATGCCGCAATGCCATCGATCTTGACCGTCACATTGCCAGTGTAGTCCATCAGCATGGAGTAGATCTGGCTGGCTGCAATGCAGTCACCACCGGGGCTGTTGAGCCAGATGGTCACCGGGCCGTTCCCCGCAAAAAGCTCCTCCCGGAACATCTGTGGGGTGACATCATCGTCAAACCAGGATTCCTCGGCAATCGTGCCGTAGAGCTCAAGGACTCGTTCGGCTTCGCCTTCCTGCCCGGTTTCCGGTGCCAGGTTCGTCCACCTCCAGAACTTCTTGTTCTTCATCGGTTTCTTCCTCCTTCTTCAAAGTTTCAGATTTATCTCCACTGGCATAGGCATTGTTCTGTTCCACCTGAGACAGGGGGAGCATGTTGCCGTTCACCAGGTAAAGATCACCGCCCAGCTCCGCAGGGATGCGGTCGAGGTTTTCCAGCTCCCGGATGTCGTTGGCGGACATCCAGCCGTTCTGCCGTGCTGTGGCGTAACCGTTCATGCGGGACTGGTAATCGCCGCGCAGCAGACCTTCCACGTTGAACCGGAAGAAGTACTTGCCCTTCTCGTCATCGTCAAGGAGCGCCCGCTGCAAAGCCTGTTCCCACCGGCACACCCAGGGATTGAGGGTGTACTTCACGAACTCAAGACTCTGCTGTTCAATATTAGAAAAACTCGACTTCTCCAGGTCACCCACCATATGGGGCGGCACACGGAAGATTCGAGCAATCTCATTGATCTGGAACTTTCGGGTTTCCAGGAACTGGGCTTCGTTGGGGCTGATGGAGATGGGGGTGTATTTCATCCCCTCTTCGAGGACTGCCACACGGTGGGCATTGGAGCTGCCGCCAAACGCTGCATTCCAGCTATCGCGGACCTTGGCGGGGTCCTTCAGGACGTTGGGGTGCTCCAACACACCGCTGGGTGCTGCACCATTGGCGTAGAACTTACTGCCATATTCCTCGGCTGCGATTGCAAGACCGATGGCGTTCTTTGCCATGGCGATGGGGCTGTAACCCACAAGGCCGTCAAAGCCAAGCCCCGGTACATGCAGGACTTCATTGGGGTACAGCTGGTAGACCGCACCCTTCATGGTGGGAGCATCCTCTTTCATGGTCTGGTACTCATAGTAGAGCTGCCCCTTGGCATCCCGCTCCACCTTCATGCGGTTGGGCATCAATGGATACAGCGCGATGATGTCGCCCTTGCCGTTTCGGATGATCTGCGCGTAGGCGTTGCCCCACAGGAGCAAATGGCTCATGAGGGTTTCCCGGAAGATGAAGGATGTCATCTCGGGATTCGGCTCGTCGTGGAGCAGATGGTAGAGCGGATGCTCCACCGCCTTAGTCTTGCTGCCATCGTCCTCGTAGCGGTACATGTGCAGCGGAAGTCCTGCAATCGACTCCGACAGGATACGCACACAGGCGTACACCGCCGTCATCTGCATGGCGGACCGTTCATTTACGCTTTTCCCGGCTGCGGAAGATCCCATGAAGAAGCTGTAGGCACTGCCGGATGTGGCGTTCTTGGGACCGTCGCGGGTCCGAAACAAACCACTGAGAATTCCCATTGTTGTTTTCTCCTTCCTGCTCTGAGAGCACTAAAATACGATCAGGGGGCGTTCATCATATACACTTCCCTGCTGACCCTGGTTGCGGATGCAGCGGTCAAGCGCCATGATGGTGGCGACGATGCCGTCAATCTTCTCCGGCGACTTGGCCTTGGTGGGCTTGATGTTCTCTGCCGGGTCCCGGTCCACCACAACGTTACCAGCCATCCACCGCAGGACCGGATTGCCGCCGTGGATGATCTTGCCTTCCATGAGTAGCTTGTAGAACTCCTTGGTGGGAGGGCTCATATCCTTAAAGCCCTGACCGAAGGGCACCACAGTAAACCCCATGCCTTCCAGGTCCTGCACCATCTGGGTCGCACCCCAGCGGTCAAAAGCGATCTCCAGGATGTGGTACTGTTTGCCCAGGTCCTCGATAAACTTCTCGATGAAACCGTAGTGGATGACGTTGCCTTCGGTGGCCATGAGGTAGCCCTGCTGATGCCAGACATCATAGGGAACCGATGCCCTGCGCACACGAATGGGGATGGTGTCTTCTGGAATCCAGAAGAACGGGAGGACAATATATTTCTCGTCCTCGGTGCGCGGAGGAAACACCAGCACAAAAGCCGTGATGTCACCGGTGCTGGATAGGTCCAGACCAGCATAACAGTCACGGCCTTTTAAGGCTTCCATATCAATCGGGATGTTGCCCAGGTCATAAATCTGCTCCGGGATGAACCGGGTCAGGGATGCGACCCACATGTTCAGACGAAGCTGCTTGAACACGTTCTCCTCTGCCGGGTTATCCAGGGCCTCTTGGAACATCTCCCGGACACGCTCAATCTTGATGGTCTGGCCCAGGGAGGGATTGGCCTTGTACCAGTTCTTCTCGTCTGTCCAGTCATCGTCATCGGTCAGCCCATACACCACCGGGTAGAAGGTGTGGTCGATCTTTCTGCCAGCTAAGATGTCCAGGGCCTTCATGTGGAGCTCGTAGCAGATGGACTCCTTATCCGTACCAGCTGTGGTGATCAGGAAGAACAGGGGCTGCTCTCGGGCATCACCGGAGCCCTTGGTCAGGACATCGTAGAGCTTGCGGTTCGGCTGGGCATGTACTTCGTCCAGCACAAGGCCGGATACGTTCAAGCCGTGTTTGGTACCTACCTCAGCGGAAAGCACCTGATAGAAACCGGCATTGGAATAGTTGACGATGCGCTTGGTCGCCGCCATGATCTTGCAGCGCTTCATCAGCGCCGGAGACATCTGCACCATCTGGTTGGCCACATCGAATACGATGGACGCCTGTTGGCGGTCCGCAGCAGCGCCGTAGACTTCCGCAGAGGGTTCATTGTCGGCGAACAGCAGATACAGGGCGATGGCAGCGGCCAGCTCGGACTTGCCGTTCTTCTTTCCGATCTCCACAAAGGCGGTACGGAACTGGCGGTTTCCGTTCTCGTCCACAATGCCGAATACATCCCGGACGATCTGCTCCTGCCAGGGGAGCAGCCAGAACCGTTTGCCAGCCCATTTGCCCTTCGTGTGCCGGAGGTTTTCGATGAACCGCACAGCCCGGTCGGCTTTCTCCGCATCGTAATGGGATGTGGGAAGCATGAACCGGGACGGCACATAGTTTTTGAGCTTCGGATAATTCTTCGGCCTGGTTTCTGCCATCAGCTCCCACCTCCCAGCAGCTCTTCCATTTCATCTACAGCGTTGCCGCTGGATTCACTGGAAGCAATGATTCTGCTTCGGGAGGAAGGGGTCAAGCCAAACTGCTCCGCAAACTTGTTCATGATTTTCAGATAAGTCTGCGCGATAGAGACTTGCGGTACCTGCTGCCAGTAGCCGGAAGGGGTCTTGACGATGGAACCGTGCTGGGTGATGAATTCCTCAGCTTCCTTCCACCGGGCATAGGCCTGGCAGTAACCGGCGAAAGCAGCCATGTCCACCTGGGTGAGAATTCCAAGCTGCTCCATCTGCTTGGCAAGCCGCCGCCACTCCTTCTTGGCTTCATCCTCCAGCCACTTAGGACAGGCAGGAGCTTTTTTCACAGGCTTCGGCTCTTTGTCATTGAGCGCCCGCTTCCCCGGATTCCCTTCCAGCTCCTTGATGGCGGTGGGCGTGGGCTTTCTTCCTCTGGTTGCCATATGGGCATTCCTCCTTCCTCCGAAAAATGGGTAAAAGAAAAGACCCTCACAGGAAGTGAAGATCTTCGTTATCTGTCAACAGACAGAGGAAAAGACCTGCTCTTGTCAGGCCCTTTCCTTTATCTGCCGGGTGTATCTTAAAGGCTGTAGCGTTCGCCGGTCAGGATGTTCACCACCGTCTGGCCTTCGCCAAAGGCTGCTCTCATCTCGTGGAGTTCTTCCGCGCTTGCCGGTCTTGCGTTCCTGCGGTACTCCGCAAGGCTTCTGGAAACCTCGTCCTCCCGTGCCGCCATGGTGGCTTCCACGCTTACCTTGTCGGTAACGTAGGTGAGCTTTTCCAGCATGTCGCTCATCAGGACCCGCCCGATGCAGTTCCTTGCCACCCCGTTCTCGTCGATGGTGATCTTGCCGTTTTCCAGGTCGGCCCGAATCCCAGCCAGCTCCTTCTCTGCGCTGTTTTTCCAGAAGGCTCCAAGGGCTCCGCTCAGTTCCTTTTCAAATCTTGTCATTGTATTTTCCTCCGTTTTCTTGGCTGTTTTCCCTTTCGGTAGTAGCATATTAGCTCTGAAAAGCACATATAGCAAGTCAAGATAGAGGGAAATACCACACAATCATTTACCCGGATTCTTGTGTATCTTACAGCAGAACAGCCACGGGATAGAAGGGTCTCAACTACCCCGTGACTGGTCTGCATCGCCGCCTTTTACACCTTATTCCAGGTAGGGAAGGCTGCCCTTGATATCAGAGGGAACCGCGCCGGACCACACAAAGCTGTTCTTCAAATAATATTCGTTGTAACTTGCCGCCGTGCGGTTTGCCCTCATCTTGGCCTGTTCTGCCCACCCCTGCTTTTCAGAGTCGGGGTTGTCTTTATACTGCTCGTAGGAGATGCGGTCTGCTTCGTAGTTCGCAATCATGGCCCGGCAGGTGTCCTCCACCTTTTTCCGGGTTTCATAGCGAGTGGCATCGTCCACCTTCTGCACCGCGAAGTTGTAACCGTTGCGGAGGGCGACCCCAGCGGGGGTGACGAGGAATACACCCACCGCAACCACCAGCGCCACCAGGAGCAGCGCCAGAACTCGTTCTGCTTTACTCATGACCCTTTTCCTCCACATAGACGATGGGGTTGTCTACCTGGACGGGAACATCGGTATACAGGTAGGTACCGGTCCACTCGTAGTAATTGCCGTCCGTGGTGAAGAAGAAGATACCGCTGTCATTCTCGCCGTAGCTGCCATCCACATCCGCAAGCCAGTTATTGTATCGTGTATATTCGCTGGAAATTTCAAAATACTCACTGTCGGGGGAAAGGTAGCTGTTCAGGCTGGTGACCTTGCCATCCACCACATGGCGACCGATGACTGCACCGTTTTCGGAGAACAGTACAATATATCCCAGGGGCTTCTCCACAGGGCATGCCAGCGTCATGGCTTTCTCCCGCTGACCATTGACCCAATAGGCTCGCTTGATCAGGTTGTAGCGTTCCAGGGAATAGTCGATGTCCGTGGGGGTGGCCTGGTTGTAGGACAGCGTCTGCTGAACCACCTGCTGCTTCTCGGTGTCCGTGGTCGCGTACTCAACGGCGTCACAGCCGGTCAGGCAGACACACAGGACCATCAAAATGGCCATCGCCAGGAAAAGGGGTACGATTTTCTTCATTGAATTTACCTCCAAAGTTTTTTTATTCTTGTGTACTTGCTCTTACGTTTCCGGGCTTGCCGCTCCGAAAATCTCTGCGCCACAGGCGGCGTATCCGGCAAGGTCCACGAAGGAATCGTCCGTCCCTCCGGCCTTGATCCGTGCTACCTTCAGCAGCGCCATCATCATGGCCACATCAATGGCTGTGTAGGTGTGGCCGGTGTATGCGCTCCAAAGCTCGGCGATCCGCTTGAAGTTATCCTCCGGGGAACCGTAGTCGGTCTCGCGCTCACCGCAGACACACACCTTTGCTCTTTCCAATGTTTCTGCTCTGGTCATTGCATCCTCCTTAAAATGATGTAATCAAAAAAGCCCGCAGAGCATTTCACTCCACGAGCCATTTTGTCTGATCTGGTTCAGCCTTCCATCAGCTGCTTACGCATCTTCGCCCCTTCTCGCCCGGTGGATGATGCCCAGGATTTCTTCCTGCTCGGCTTCCCCCACCCCGATGCTGCAAAGCGCTTCCCGGGTACCACAGTCCGGGCAAATGAGTGTGGTGTTATCCACCCGGGACAATGCCGGGGCATCGTGATACTCCCTGCCGCAAACCGGGCAGATTCGGTTCATGGTTTCCTCTGTCTTCATAGCTGCGCCGCCTCCTTGCTTTTCTTGAGGGCTTTGAAAAGGTAGGTCTCATCAAAGCCGAAGTCCTGATAACCGATTCTGCACACATCCACATAGAATTTGCTGGGAATGGCGAAGGGTCTGTCCTCGTGCATGATATACACAAAGGCTTTCCTGCCCTCAGTAATCGGAATCTCCTTCTTATAATAGAAAACCGGGAAGCCCTCGTACTTGTCCAGGGCCTTTTCGTGCTGCTCGGTCACCTGCCAGATTCCCACCGGGACCTTGCCGCCCCGCTTCTTTTCGATGGTCAGGTAAGAGCCGGTCTTGCTCCCCTTAAAGAGCAGCTCGTAGCCTTTCAGAACCATCGTTCCCACAGGCCTTGCTCCAGGGCATCGCATCTGCATCTGCCGGATGTTGAGGTTGCTTCCATACGCTAAGTAATACTTCATATCCTTTGTCTCCTTTCTAAGGGCACACTTCCTTACCCTTCTACCACCTAAAGGCCCGAACCCGGGCCAGGTAGGAGGATAAGGAACTATGTCCTTATCTTGCGGTTCTGAATGCTGCGTCGCCGCTCAGTCTCTTGGTGAGGACCTCTCGTGCGGTCTTGAACTCGTCGCCAATGAATCCTAACCGCAGGAGCCAGGTGCGCATCGCGTACTTGGGGTTCTCGTGCTGCTGGGGCTTGGCGCTGGCAAACTTGACTTCCTTCGCCATCTGGCTGAGGGCCAGGCAAAACTGGATGTATGCCTTTAAGCGTCCCGCATGGAGTCCGTTCTGCTTGCCGTCTGCAGGTGCGTCGAATTGAAACAATCTAAACTCGACCGTGCCTTTTGTGAAGGTTGCGTGGTAATTCAGCATATGGTATCTCGACTCATTGTAATGATGGTTCCTTCCATAGTCCGCATCCTGAGTGCCGTACCAGATGTCTGCGAACTTGGCCATGGTGTCGGGCTTCTTCTTGTTGAGGACCTCCAGGAACTTGGGGTCCACTGTTTTGCAGTAGCGGTGCATCCTGTAGCTGTCCAGGTCCAGGGCTTCGGCAATCAGGCTCTCGTGGCTTGCCATGATGTTGGCCAGGTTCCGGAGGGTCTGCGGGGTGTGGCCCTTTGCGCCAATGTGAATGTGGACTCCACACGTGCGAGTGGCATCACTCTTGGCTCCGGCCTTGCGGAGGATTCTGACCAGCTCCTGCAGGGTTTCCATGTCCGCGTAGGTCAGGATCGGGGTGACCATTTCGCATTTCTGGGAATCCGGTCCGGCGATTGACACATCCTTCTGGAACTTCCATTCCCTGCCGTCCGCCATCCAGGCGCTCCAGGTGTAGTAGCCGTTCCGCCTGGCGGTGTCCTCGTATCTGCCGGTTCCGAAGAACTCTGCTGCCAACCTTGCCGCTTCCTTGCGGGTGATGTTGTTCATCTCAATCTCGACTCCGTAGGTCTGGTCCTTGGCGTTTTCCATGTTCATCATTTTGATTATCTCCTTCGCTTTTGCGTTGTGTATTTCCTTTCGGTGTACACATATTCGCTCTACTCGGGAGATATATCAAGTCATTTGGGCAACATATACTACACAAGGTTTTGTGCCGGTTCTTGTGTACATTATGGTGCAACTACCACATGTAGTGTTCAGACTTTCTGGAACCGGTCCACCTCGGGGATCAGGGCCAGGCCGCTTCCAGTCTCCCATCTGACGTGAATCTGACCGATGTCATCGACGAGCTCGACCTCGCCGACCGTGCCCTCTGGAACTCCCTGCGGGTCCTCCATGGAAATCAGCTTCAGCCGGGTCCCCTTCGGGTACTGCTGGCGGAGCCGCTCCAGCTCCTTTTGTGTTACTCCAAACATACTGCATCCTCCTCGCTGCGGTGCGCCTCGGCCTTTTTGGCTTCCTGCTTCTCCCGGTACTTGTCGGCGGCTTCCTGGGTGCGGAAGGCGCTGCTCCCCTCAAAGTTCTTCAGGAGCACCTTGCGGGTCTGCTTGTACTCTGCGCCGATGAAGCCCAGCCTGAGCAGGTAGCACCTGAACGCGTACTTTTCATTCTCCACCGGTTTCTCCCTGGCCTGGACCCGTTTCTGGTTGACGCTCATCTTGCAGAGCGCTCCAATGAACTCGGTGTAGGCCTGAACGGTATCCGCATCCAGGTCACCTGAAAACCAAGGGAAGGAAACCTTTTCTTCGTCCACATCGATGCGCAGGTCCTGGGTTCCCAGTGCTTTTCGAATCAGTCCGGCCTTGGACTCCACAAGGGCAGTGAGGTTTCCGACCTTCACCTTGTCCAAGGGAACCGAAATCGTGAGCATTGGCGCTTCCTCTACCTGGGCGCTCTCCACTTCCTCCTCCTGGTTGCTTTCCGCTTCCGGCAAGCCGTCCGGGGTGACGCCGGTGGCCAGAATGCAAGCGTCGATCACCTTGGATGCTTTCTCGGTCATCTCTCCATCTGCAAATTCCAGCTCACCGAGCTTGCCCACCTTGAAGTCCCCAATCTGATACGCGCAGCTCGGAACTCCAAGGTAGGTCGCCTTTACGCCCAGCTCGTCCTCGATGGCCTTGACCATCGCTTTTCGGCTCTCGCCACTTACGTTGAATAGAATCATCATAAATTCTTCCTCCTTTATTTTGGTAGTCACATATTCGCTCTGATTTGAACAGATATCAAGTCATTTCCGCTACATATACCTACCAAAGATGGAGGAAGAATTCTGGTGTAAATGGTTCAGTTTACATTCCTTTTTGCTGCTTTTCGCAGGTTTTTTCTTCTGCGTTTTCTGTTCTTGCGGTCCTCCCACCTTGAGAACGGAATCATGCTCAGGATCATCAGGAGGTCGAAAAGAATCAGGAGCACACACACCACAATAAACAGAACCAGGCCCACTGTCTTCATACCCATTCCCTCCTGGTCATCCGATTACGCATCTGCCAGCACCTCCGTTTCCGGCTCGAAGGTGGCGACTTCATCGAATTTCAGCTTCTGGCCGTCGCGGATGACGTACACATCATCGTACTTGCCGTCCTGGTGTTCGATGTAGCGCTTCACGATCACATCCATGAACTTGGGATCAAGCTCAATGCCTCGGCAAACTCGCTCGGTTTCCTCACAGGCAATGAGCGTGGAGCCGCTGCCCAGGAACGGGTCGAGCACGATGCCGTTGGTCATGGTGCTGTTGCGGATGGGGTAGCTCATCAAGCCGATGGGCTTCATGGTCGGGTGGTCCTTGTTGGCCTTGGGCCGGTCGTACTCCCAGATGGTGGTCTGCTTGCGGTCCGAATACCACTGATGCTTGCCGTCAGCACGCCAGCCATAAAGGCAAGGTTCATGCATCCACTGGTAAGGGCTGCGGCCCAGCACCAGAGCGTTCTTCTTCCAGATGCAGCAGCCGGAGAGGTAAAAGCCCGCTTCCTTGAAAGCCTTGCGGAAGTTCAGCCCCTCGGTGTCCGCGTGGAACACATAGATGCTGCCGTCCGATGCCAGGTTCTCATACATCTGGGTGTAAGCCGCCAGCAGGAAGTTGTAGAACTCGCTGTCACCCATGTTGTCGTTCATGATCTTGCCAGCGGTCTCTTCCACATTGACGTTGTAGGGCGGGTCCGTCAGAACCAGATTGGCCTTCTGGCCTTCCATCAGCTTCGCATAGGATTCTGCCACAGTGGAATCGCCGCAGAACACACGATGCTTGCCCAGGAACCACAGGTCCCCTTCCTTGGAGAACACCGGCTGCTTCAGTTCGGAGTCCACATCGAAGTCATCTTCTTTGACTTCCTTGCTGTGTACCTTGTTAAACAGCGTCTCGATCTCGGGCGGGTCAAAGCCGGTAAAGCCCAAGTCAAAGCTGCTGTTCTCGATGTCCTTCAAAAGATCAGCCAGGAGGTTATCATCCCATGCGCCGGTGATCTTGTTGAGGGCGATGTTCAGCGCCTTCTCCCGGGTCTTATCGACATCCACCACGGCGCAGGGCACTTCGGTGTACCCAAGGCTCATGGCCACGGTCAGACGCTGATGGCCACCGATGATGGTCATATCCGCATTGACCACCAGAGGGTCGGCAAAGCCAAACTCCTCAATGGAGTTCTTGATCTTCTCGTACTCTTTATCCCCAGGCTTCAATTTCTTTCTGGGGTTGTATTCTGCCGGTTTGAGTACCGATACCGGCAGGACCTTCAATTCCGCAGTTTTCTTCATTCGCTTCCTCCATAAAATCTCATAACCTCGCAGATCGGTACAAAAAGAGAGCCGAGGAAGAATCCCAGCTCCAACTCGTCTTCACCTTCCCGGCAAGCTTCGGTGAGCTCACACCACTGCGGGTTTTCTCCGTTGATGCTTGCCAGCACTTTGTCCTCCGGGTAGTCAATGGCATGCACCAGGACGGCTCCGGTATTACACAGGCCATACACACCGATTACCTTGGACAGGTCGATCATGTTACTCTCCGACATCCGGTTCCGTCCTTTCTCCCTCCAGGGGGTACTGTTTTTTCAGCTCCTCACACCGCTTCACATTGGATGCCTTCAGCTTCTGCAACCGTTTCTGCGTCCGCTCCGAGAGCCGTTTCTTCTGATTCCGTGTGTACAGCTGCTGATATTCCCGGATGTTCTTCCGCAGGGCTTCGTCGGTCACACATACCACATACCCTTTGCCGCAGAACGGGCAGCGAAAGAAGGTGGTTTCGATTTCCCCGTCCACACGGGTTTCAAAGTCCAGGGGGAACGCGCATCCACAGGCGTCACAGCGTACCGTTCCATCGTATTCTTCCATCTGACTTTCTCCTCTCACAGCTGAATAATCCTCTGGTTTCGGCTCCCACGGAATGGAAGCCCAGCGTCTTTTTCCGCTTCCACAAAAGGACCGTCCACCAGAACATCCACATAGTGGAGCAGCGGGGATTCCGCGATATCTTCAAGCCGATATCCGGTATACAGCCAGATGTCCTTATCCGGCAGTTCCCGGTGAACACGCTTGAGGAACGGAAGCAGCGCCTTCTGGTTTTCTGGTTCCATAGGCTCCCCGCCGAGAACGGAAAGACCCTGAATCCAGGAAGGACGCAGGGCTTTCAAAATCTCCTTTTCTGTATCTCGGGTGAACGGCTCTCCGAAATCAAAATCCCAGGTCTCCGGCTGGAAGCAGCCAGGACAGTGGTTCCGGCATCCGGAAACAAAGAGGGATACCCGGACACCCAGACCGTTGGCGATGTCTGTTTTCTTGATTCCACAGTAGTTCATGGCCCCGCACCCCCTTACAGGTGGAGGACACGCTCGGCGATCTCGGACATCCGGCCCTGGTTGTAGGTGTTCACGCCAAGGTATCCACAGACCCGGCGGCAGACGTTCAGCTTCTGCTCATCCCGGTTGCCGCAGTTGGGGCATTCCCAGACCAGCTTGCCGTCATCTTCCACCGCCCGAATCTCGCCGTCAAAGCCGCACACCTGGCAGTAGTCGCTCTTGGTATTCAGCTCGGCATACATGATGTGGTCGTAAATGAAACGCATCAGGGAGAGCACCGCAGGGATGTTGTGCTGCATGTTGGGGACCTCCACATAGGAGATGGCCCCACCGGGAGACAGGGGCTGGAACTGCGCCTCAAAGCCCAGCTTGCTGAATGCATCAATGGGCTCCGTGACGTGGACGTGGTAAGAGTTGGTGATATAGCTCTTGTCCGTGACGTGAGGGATGATGCCGAAGCGCCGCTGCAGGTTCTTGGCGAACTTGTAGGTGGTGCTCTCCATCGGAGTGCCGTAGAGGGAGTAGCTGATGTTCTCCGCTTTCCGCCACTGAGCCGTTTTGCGGTTCAGAAACTCCATGACCGCGATGGCGAAATCGTGACCGGCTGCATCGGTGTGGCTCACACCCTTCATGCGATAAACACACTCGCACAGCCCGGCATAGCCCAGGGAGATGGTGCTGTAGTTGTCGTACAGCAGCTTGTCGATCTTCTCTCCCTTGCCCAGGCGGCTGATGGCTCCGTACTGCCACAGGATGGGGGCCACATCAGAAGGAGTGCCCACCAGCGTTTCATGGCGAATCCGCAGCGCCTTGTGGCAAAGCTCCGTGCGTTCCTCCATCAGCTGCCAGAACTTCTCCTCGTCCCCTTCTGCGCTGCAAGCCACATCCACCAGGTTGATGGTGACCACACCCTGATTGAAGCGGCCATAGTATTTATGACTGCCATCCGGGTTCAGGCCCTCGGTATCCGGGGTCAGGAAAGCGCGACAGCCCATGCAGCTGTACACATCACCTTTGAGCTCCCGCATCACCTTGGCGCTGATATAATCGGGGACCATGCGCCGGGCAGAGCACCTTGCAGCCAGCACCGTCAGATACCAGTAAGGGGCATCCTCTGTGATGTTGTCCTCGTCCAGCACATAGATGAGCTTGGGGAACGCGGGAGATACCCACACGCCAACTTCATTCTTAATCCCCTCGTAACGCTGACGGAGGCATTCAGAAATGATCAAGGCTAGGTCGTCCCGCATCTGACCAGCGGGGACTTCATCCAGATACAGGAACACAGATACGAACGGGGTCTGACCGTTGGTGGTCAGCAGCGTCTGGATCTGATACTGGATGGTCTGGATGCCCCGCTCCACTTCTCTGCAAACCCGCATCTCAGCCATCTGGTTTACCTTGTCCGCATCCACCGGCTCCCCGATTGCTGCCAACTCGTCCCGGATTTCCTTCCGGTACTTCTGGCGGCTGACATCCACAAAGGGTGCGAGGTGGGCCAGGCTGATGGTCTGACCGCCGTAGGTGTTGGATGCGACCTGCGCCACAATCTGGGTGGCGATGTTGCAGGCAGTAGAGAAGCTGTGGGGCTTCTCGATCAGGGTGTCCGTAATCACCGTGCCGTTTTGCAGCATGTCTTCCAGGTTCACCAGCTCACAGTTGGTGATGGGACCAGATACATAGCCCATATCGTGGACATGGATGATGCCCTCGTCGTGGGCCAGGATCACATCCTCCGGGAAAATATATCTGCGACAGATGTCCTCAGACACTTCCGATGCCAGATAGTCGCGCATGGTGGAATTCAGCACCGGGTCCTTGTTGGCGTTCTCCTGTTTGGCCAGCTCATTGTCATGGCGCAGCAGGGAGAGGACCTTGGCATCGGTGCTGCTCTGCTTGCGCAGCAGTTCATGGCGCAGACGGTAGTCGCTGTAGTGCCGGGCAAGCCTGTAATGTTCGCTCTGATCCAGTTCATCCACAATCATGTCCTGGATTTCTTCGACACTAACAGCCCTGCCAAGAGCATCGCAGCGTTTCTCCACATTGCCAACAATAAAACCGATCATCGTATCAGACAGCCGGTCCTTCTCTGCGACACAAGCGTTGGCGGCTTCTATCGCGTTCTTGATTTTCGTAAAATCGAACGGCACCTCTGTACCGTTCCGCTTGATCACTTTCATGAGCTTTCCTCCTTCAGAAGCTTATCGGCTTCGGCCAGCAGCTCCTCACAGCCCTTACCGAGATACCGTTTGCACTGCTCATCCAGCCGTGCGTAGATCGCGGCCTGTTCCTCAGCGGTCAGGTCGATGGTGTACTTCTCCTCATTGTCCGGCGAATCCGCATTGACCACATAGAACTCGATGCAGCTGTCCATGTGATTCTCAGCAAATCCATTCAGGCCAATATAAAAATCGTACCAGCCCTCGTTGTCACAGGTGTCATCGGTGAACTCGTCCATGGGATGCATCGGCTTGAATCCGGCATCCTTGCGGATACGGTCGGCGATCTGACAAAGGCCGCAGGTTGCAATCAGCTCAAACCCCACAGTTGGGAACCGGCTGGGGTAGTTCACGAACTGCTGGTCGGAGCCGTAAAGAATATCCGAACCGAAGTCCACAAAGATTTCGTCCCGAACAAATCCCTCAATCAGGGTCATTCTGTACCTCCTTCCTTCACTGCCCTGCCACGATTGGCACAGGCGTGGCTGCAATACTTTCTCTTGCTTTTGTATTCCCGGCTTGCCAGAAACTCCTTCCCGCAGACCGGGCAAACCGCCACCCTGGTGGACTTCCAGTTCTCCGGCTTCGGGTGTTTGTTCTTCCAGGCGAACCGACAGGCATCGGAGCAGAACTTCTTCCGTCTGCCCCTTGGGTTCTGGTAGACCGCCTTCCCGCATTCAGGACAGAAGCCCTTGACCACGGCATCCTCAAACTCTTTTTCTTCTTCTGCCGACAACACGGCAATGGTTCCGCTCACGCTTCTGTTCCTCCTTTCTGGGTAAAAACGGCCTAAAGGCAACCCTTCAAAGCCAGCACCCCGTCCATGTTGCACCGAATACCCCTGTGTTTTTGCGAAAAACCTCAAAAAACACCTAAAAAGCATCGAGGTGAAAATCCATCAAATCGTCGGTTTCCTCTTTGCCTCTTGGTTTCCACAGGGGCTTCGCCAGCGGCTTAAGAAACGCGCTGCCAAACTGAAAAAGCACCCGAAATACCGGAATTGAGCTGGATTTTCGGGGTTTTATGGCTTCTCCATCTGGTTTTGCGGTTTCGGTGCAGCATGAGGACGGTTTCATTTTGCGCCGTTTCTCCTTTTTCATTTTGCGCCGAATAGCTCATGGACCCCCACCCCATCAAATTCGCGGATTTTTACGATTGAGGGGGCGCCGGTCTCCGTCTGGGCAGTCCGTAGAGATTTCGATCCCCCCTGGGGGCCTCCCGGAACTGCTCTGGGGAAGCCCTCAAACCTTAGTCGAAGTACTCCTCATCGTCATCGTCTTCGTCAAGAAGGTCTTCATCATCGAGAAGGTCAGCCTCGTCGAAGTAATCCTCCAGGGGATCGTCTTCATCGAAGTCATCCTCGTCGAGAAGGTCATCATTCTCCTGCGGACGCACCAGCTCGGAGAGCTTGGGATGCCAGCCACAGCTGTTGTGCTCCGTGCAGAACGGAACATCACCATGTGCTTTACAGACAGGGACCATGTTCTGCGTCATCACGGGGCTGAAGTACAGGAAGCAATTCCGAATCTTATCAAACAGCTCCCGGATTTCTCTCTGCGCCCGGTTGCACATCCGCAGGTGGCTCATCTCAATCAGGGCTCTTGCGTTTGCTGTCATATACAGCTCCGTGCAGCAGGCATTGGGGAGGACTGCTCTGGCATCCTCCGGCGCAACACCGGCATCCACCATGTCCACATAGTTGGCTCTCGCTTCTTCCATGTAGTCCTCAAACTCCGCCGCACCGAAGCTTCCCTCCGGGAACGGGTTCACATACTGGAAGTTGTCCTCCCGGCAGTACCGCTGCGAACGGACCGACAGGCTAATGTGCCGGTGCCGAGAAAGCTGCGCCAGACAGGCACGGCTGATTCCTTCGATGTGGAAAGTGAAGCTCACATGCTCCAGCACCGACATGTGACCGGAAGCGATACACTGCTTCACAATGCTGCAGTTCTTTGTGGGCTTGCTGTCATAGCAAACCGAAGCCGCTAGCTCGGCAAGCGACATAGGGTCACCGTGGGCATTTACCATCTGGCTAAACCCAACCAATTCAACTTTCATCTTGTACCTCCAAAAAAAACACCCACCGATTTCTCAGTAGGTGTCAGTCCTCAAATTTCAGCATGTCGCTGTCCATCACAACCTTGTACCGATGCTTATCGACCTCGAAGCCGTAGGCAGGTCTACCAAGGTTGTGCGCCGCTCGTAAGGTGGAGCCGCTGCCAGCGCAAGGGTCGATGACCACATCGCCCGGGTCCGTAAAAATCTGAATCAGCTTTTCCAGCAGCGCGACCGGCTTCTGGGTGGGATGCAGCCTGGGAATCTCCTTCCCGTCTTTCCCCCACTCGAACCAGTCGAAAACCATCCGGCCATGCTCCACGCCTTTGGCATCGGTGTACTTCTCGTTGCGGAACTTCGGCAGCTTGTCCCGGTACAGCACCAAACCATACTCGGTGGCTCCAACCACACGCATATTGGCTTTCAGTGCCTGGGGACTGTAGTTCTTGATGAAGGTCAGGGGTATGTAATGCTTGAAGCCATACTCCTTTGCCTTCTCAATCACCTCGAACTGCTGCTCATAGGAGCAGAACACAAGGATGCAGGGCGGTTCATTCCCTTCGGTTTTCTTCTTGGGGTCGGGTTTCAGCATCCGGCTGACGAAATGGAAGAACTCGGTGATATTGAAGGAGAAGTCCGTGTTGAAAGCGGCTTTTCCTGCCAGCTTACTTTCTCCGTTCTCCCGATTGCCGCCCACATACCAGGAAGGGTTGCTTCCGTAGAAGTTCTTCCCGATGTTGTAGGGGATGTCCGCAATGATCAGCTGCGCCTTGGGGATGTTGTAGGATTTATAATTCTGGAAGTTCTCGTTGTACAGTTCACATTTCAATCGCGTTCTCTCCTTTAGGTGATGAAAATCCTATATCCAGGAGAGGGTCAAGCCTCATAAACAAGCCCCTCTACTATATAGGTTTTGAAAAGGGCAAAATGTGCCATCGAAAAAATTTTTTTATTTTTTAGTACCGATACACCGGATTGATGTCCTCCGTCAGCGTCTTTTTATCGTGGCAGGGTTTACAAAGACTCTGCCAGTTGCTCCTATCCCAGAACAGCCTCGGGTCTCCTCGGTGGGGTATGATGTGGTCCACCACAGTGGCCTTGGTGTATCGGTCCTGTTTCATGCACTCGGCGCACAGCGGGTGGGCCTGAAGGAACTGCTTGGATTCCCGCTGCCATCTGCTGCCGTAGCCACGCTTCCCTGCGGAGCGGGTCACCTCGGGATGGAGCGGCAGGTGTTTCTCACAGTACTGCTTGCCGGGTTCAACCAGTGCAGCACACCCAGGCTGTTTGCAGGGCACTTTCGGTCTGTATGGCATCTATCTTCCTCCTTTCGGGATATAAGAAAAGCCGGGTGGATATTTCACCACCACGGCTCTTGTTCTGATTTCTCTCTTACTTCTCCCAGGGGAGATCCGCCTTGCCAAAGTGGCCGTAGGCGCTGACCTTGTTGTAGTCCACATCGAGAAGCCCCAAGCTGTCGATGATGCCCTTCGGGGTCAGGTCGTAGGAATCTCTGACGTACTGTTCGATGAAACGCTTGTCCTGACGCTCGGTGCCGAAGGTCTCGACATACACGCTGACCGGCTCCGCCACACCGATGGCGTAGGCAATCTGGACCTCGCACTTCTCTGCGTATCCGGCGAGAACGATGTCCCTTGCAATCTTCCGCGCCATGTAGGCACCGGAGCGGTCCACCTTGGAAGGGTCTTTTCCGCTCATGGCACCACCGCCGATATGTGCGATGCCACCGTAGGTATCACAGGCAAGCTTACGTCCGGTGACACCGCAGTCAGCATAAGGACCGCCGATGACGAATCGACCGGTGGGGTTAATCAGCTTCTCAAAGTCGGTGTTCAGCCCGTACTCGCATGCAGCCAGCACCATCATGGATTCGATGACGTGACGGAAATCGCTGACCTCCACATCGGGACTGTGCTGGACGGAACAGAGGAAAGTCGTAATCTTGCCGCTGTCGTAATCGAAGCTGACCTGCGCCTTGGCATCCGCCCGGAACATCTTGCTGGGATGGTTCTTCAGGATTTCCAGGAACTTGGTGGCGACCATGAAGGGGATGGGCAGCAGCTCCACGGTTTCATTGGTTGCGTAGCCGTACATCATGCCCTGGTCACCCGCGCCGCCCTTATCAACGCCAAGAGCGATATCCGGGCTCTGCTGCTTCACGAGAATCTGAATCTCAGGGCCAACAGACAGGGGGTCAAAGTAGCCGAGCTTGTCGAAGCCGATGCGCTTGAACACATCGTAGACCAGTCTGCGGTAGTTGGGTTCGTGCTTGCTAGTCAGCTCACCGGCGATGACCACCACTCGGTCCTTGATAAGAACCTCAATGGCGACTCTGGCGTTCTTGTCGTTCTTGAGCACATCCGTAACGATGGCATCCGCGATCTGGTCGCAGATTTTGTCAGGATGACCATTGCTGACCTGCTCACAAGTGATAATCTTCATACTGATTCACCTTTCTGCCAGGATTTCCTTTCCTGGGCTTTAAAAATAGTTTTTATGGGGATTTTGAATTGTCGAGATTGAAAATAGTCCCGGGAGAACCGCCTTTTAGCAAATCCTCCACAGGACTGTGTAACTAAATCATGGGAACCACCTCATTTACACCATCTCTGCACCCTTTTGCCCTGGCCAGCTTTGTTACTCCAACACAGTCGGCAACCACAGGGGGTAGCAGCGTATCATCCCCCAAAGTGAGATGAGATGTCCAAAACCTTTTTTCTTATTTATTCTTTCTTTATAGTATTTTTATATATTCATTATCTACGTCTTCTTCAAGAAAAGAAAAAAGATATAATATTTAAAAGATAACTACTAGAGAAGATAATAAGAAAAATGGTTAGCTACTGCTAATCGCTGTACACTGACAGCGACAGACGGCCACTGACAGCCAGAAAAGGCGGTGGGGCACTTTACTACCCCACCTAAAGCTCCTTCTATCGCACACAATGTGGGCATGGCTACTGCATCAATCTTCCAAGCTTCACTCTTCCGGCACCAACGAGCTCTCCGGCTCTTCCCCCGTTTCCCAGGTTACGTTGTCCACCAGGTTGGTGGGGTTCATATTGCCAGTCGTTTCCTGCTTCCACGGTCTACGCTTGATAATCAAATACGCCAGGCTCAGACGTTTGTAGAAATTCTGAGCACCTTCGTACTTGTATCCGTTTTCGGTGCACCAGTCCTTATACCGGTTGTATATGGCGCTCGGCTTCAGCTCAGACCCTTTCTCGGGTTTCAGACACTGTGTCATGAACTGAGAGATACGGTCGGAATCCTGTCGGTATTGGGCAGTCGCGTTCTTGACATCCTCCGGTTCCTCCAGGCCTTCTGCCTTGAACATCCGATACCCTTCGATGCACCAGTTCAGTATGCCGGACAGGTTATCCGGGTCGACCAATGTGAACTTCAGGGTCTTGTCCTGCTCATGATCCTCAAAATGCCGGTTGAAGGGAATGATCTTAATACGGCCCGACTCGAACAGGGTCTGGTCGTTGACGTTGGGCAGATGGTTCGTGTCGATGAAAATCTTAGCCTGCATACGGAAATCGAAAGAGTTCTGGTGCAGGAAACGGGCTGTGATGGAGCTGTTGCCGGTCAGCTGTTTGGTGAGCGATGCATTGATGGTCAGCTTCTGCTCCATCTCACTGATACCCACAAAACGAGCACCGGCAAGACGCGCAACATCCTCGGAAGGACCGCCGCTGGAAGGGCCACGGAAGTTTGCAGCCAGCAGGTCCGGCTTCGCGGAACAGCCATACTCGCCCATGACACGCAGGATTGTTTCGATTGTAGTCGTCTTACCGTTTCGGGTGGTCGGGCCGTACATGATGAACAGACACTCCAAGGAGGTATCGCCGGTCATGGTGTATCCGATTGCCTTTTGCAGATAACGGCTAACCTCCGTGTGCCCCTCCATCACCTCATCGACAAACCGATTCCAACGAGGACAGATAGCATCCGGGTCGTAGTTGATGGGACTGACCTTGGTGATGAAATCCTCCGGGTCGTGCGGACGGAACTCCAGGGTGGAGAGGTCCAGCGTACCGTTGGCGCAGTTGAACAGGTACTTGTTGCGATCGAACATAGACGCCTTGACCGGATGCACGGACTTCGCGTCTTCGAGCATGGTCTTGCGGTGCTTACGAAGCTGCAGCTTCTGGACACGCTTGATGTAGCGGTTGCGGGTATCCTCGTCCTTGATCTGAAGGGCGAAGGAATACAGCCTGTCCGCCAGAACCTTGGCAAGCTCCGCCACTGCCAGGGCATTCTCGTCCGGCTGCCACACGACACCATCGTAGACATACCAGATATTGCGGTCACCGGCGAAACGAGCGATGGGCTTGAAGTAATCTGCAAAGGCGTTACCGATACCAATCTCGTCCCGCTGGTACCGGGGATTCGTGTGGGGTTTCATGTCCTCCAGCTTCATCGTGATGAACGACAGCGCCGGACGGAAGGGAGACTTCTCCTCGGGATTCTCAGGATCATCCAGGTCCTTGAACTCGTCCTCAGCAGATGCAGCTGCATCGCGGACAGGGGTGTAGATGGCGGAGTTGGAGCTTACCGCGTTACGGATGGTAATCTGGCCATAAGTGCTGTCACCCGTGTGGCGATCCCACTTCTCCCGCATCAGGCCAGATTCCCGGAAAATGCGGTCAATCTGCTCCTCCACATTGCCACACCAGAATGCCAGCATGGAGACCAGCGCCATGTCTGCATCGGACTGAGAGTCGTATAAATCTTCCCACTGGCCGTTGTACAGAGCCTTGAACTTATCGCCGGATTCGGATTTCAGGGCATGCTGCATTACCTGCTCGTCGGTCAGATAGGAGCAGGGTTCAACGGCAGCTGTGGTAGTCTGATTTTTCCGCTTCATGAAAGTATCCAGGGTAGTCGCCAGGCCTTCATCGTTGCGCTCCACGTTGCCGCTGCGGTACATATCTCCGGTGACCGTCACAAAGCGGTTGGTGGTGCCGGGCAGATAGACTTCCAGACCATGCTTGCGGTTATTGATATAATAAACCGTCTTATCATAGGCAAAGTCCGGGGACAGCTTGAAGAAGCCGCGCAAACCAGTGCCAGAGGGAGAACGCTCGAAATAGCTGTCCGGGAAGAAACCCAGGATAGATGCCGCCACATCGTTGAGAGTTCCGTCCTCCCGGATGCAGTGGTCGATGTCAATGGCTCCGATACCTTCGGATACACGGAAGCCGATACCGTCCCAGCCGCCCATGGCGTAGGCCTTCATGGCAGTGGCGAAGTCAGAGAAGGTAGATGCGTCGTTGGTTTTGGCCATTGTGCCGTTGCTGGGGTTATACGGCACCTTGGTCACCCTGCCGCCACGCTTCTCTTTCTTCCACAGACAGAACGAAGCGTTCTGCTTGAGTTCGGTGGGAATGTTGACAAAATTAACGCTCATAAAGAATCGTCCTTTCTAAAAAGTTGTATATTATTCAATGCTTGTGAATATGGTGCATTACGAAAATGGTGTACTACTATAATGCCAGCTGGGAGATCACCGCTTGGGTGATCTGATCCAGGACCTCTGTGTCCTCTACCCTGCCGACATAGTTTTTGAGCTGCAACCTCCCAATTGTGGTGATCTGCTCCGCCTGGACCATAGAATCCACGAAATGATATCTGCTGTCTGCCACATTGCCGGGTTCCAGCAGTGTGTGGCAGGGCAGATACGGCTTCTTCAAATGGCTGGTCAGAGGCAGTACGTTGAGGATGCCAGAGTGGGTGTTACCCGCATCATTGGAAACCACGAGAACCGGGCGAATCCCCCTCTGTACGCAGGTCCCCGGACAGCCAATCAGGTCCGCAAACCAAATGTCACCCCGCTGCGGGATGCGGTCTGCGGAAGTCACCGGGAGAGCCGGTGCAGGGGGAACTGTGTCTGTCAGCGCAGGGATAGTGGGTGCAACCGACGCATGGTTGACCGCGCTCCGAGCACCCGAACCAATATATTTCATAGGATTAAATCCAAGCCTCCTTCTGTACTCGCTTTTCTTTCTTTTATTCTTACGTCCCATATATTTTTCACCTTCTTATATTCTGGAACTATTTCTCTTACAATCTTGCCTTCACGGCAGCGATCAGTTTCTCTTGGGTCACGTCCTTGCTGGCCAGTGCCGCCAGTACATCCTCGTCCACTGTGTTCTTCGTGACAATATGGTGGATGGTCACGGTCTGTGTCTGTCCTTGCCGCCACAGTCGTGCATTGGTCTGCTGGTAGAGCTCAAGACTCCACGTCAGGCCGTACCAAATCAGGATGTGGCCACCAGACTGGATGTTCAGGCCATGGCCAGCAGATGCCGGGTGGATCAGAGCCACCGGGAGCTGTCCGGCATTCCAGAGCTTGATGTCCTCAGTATCCTTGATATCCCGCAGGGTTTTCCCGAACTTATATCCGATGGATTCCAGGTGTTCGATGATGCGATTCCTGTCATGCTTGAACCAGTAGGCAATCAGAACCGGCTGGCCATTGGAGGCTTCGATAAGGTCTTCCAGGGTTTCCAGCTTGTGCTGATGGATAACCCGGACTTCCTTATTCTCGTCATAGACAGCACCGTTCGCCATCTGCAGGAGCTTGTTGGAGAGGGATGCAGCATTGGCGGCATCAATATCTCCGTCCTCCAGCGGGATAATCAGGTCGGTTTTCAGCTGGTCGTACAGCTTCCGCTCGGTTGCGGACATTTCCACCTCGTGATTGACAAAAACACACTCCGGCATCTTCAGATAGTCCATGGCCTTCATGGATATCGTGATGTCGGAGATACGCTGATAGATCTGTTCCTCTGCTCCCGGTCGGGGAACGTAGGAGAACACCACACCGGTGGAGGGGTTCATGGAGCCAGCCTTGAAATAGCACTCCCGGAATCTGCCGATAAACCGGCCCAACCGCTCCCCGCCATCCAGGATGCCAATCTCCGCCCAAAGGTCCATAAGACCATTGGATGTGGGTGTGCCGGTCAGGCCGATCCAGCGTTTGACGAACGGACGTACTTTCCGCAGCCACTTGAACCGCTGGGCCTGATGGTTTTTGAACGAAGAAAGCTCGTCGATTACCACGCAGTCGAAGTCCCAGCGCAAGCCGTTCTTCTCGTAGTACTCAACGAGCCATTTGACATTTTCCCGGTTGATGACATAGACCAGAGCATTGTGGTTGAGGGCCGCAGTTCTGGCCTTGACATCACCAACGATAACGGATACATCAAGGTCCTGTAGATGCTCCCATTTCTCAACTTCCGCTGGCCAGGTATCACGGGCCACTCGAAGGGGGCCGATGACCAGCGTCTTGGACACCAGCAGATCATCCAGCATCAGGTCCCGGATGGCGGTCAGGGTGATGACTGTTTTACCGAGACCCATATCCAGGAACAGAGCCGAAATTGGATGCGTCTTGATATATTCAATGCAGAATCTCTGATAGTCGTGCGGTATAAACTTCAATCGCCATCACCTCCCATAACCGTGTGGTCGTTGGGCGGGTGGATGGCGAGATTCACAGCGCTGGATGCCGCATCAGTCATTGAAGTATTCACCCGGCTCCTCCTCGTCAGTGTCATGCTGAACCGGCACCTGAGCAGCATTGGAATCCGTCTCTGCACCGGCATCAACCTTGGCACCAGGGTCTTCAACCGCCAGCTCCACCAGACCATCGGTCAGTAGGATTCTTCGCATACGAGGGAGTGCCTTGCCGTGAAACTTAAGAACCGTGCGCATCTTGATATCCAGGCTTTTCGCAACCTCATCCCAGGAGAGGGTTTCGATGTAGCGCTTGACCATGACCATTTCCAGGTTGACGTTATAGAGCTTGCTGATCTCCTCCGCCACCTCTGCGGTCACCCGCTTCAGCTTGTCCTGCACGGCAGCGAGTTCCTGCTCTGCTTCGCTGGTATCCAAGCCCGCTTCCTTGCGATACTGGATACGCTTCTTGATCAGGTCCTCCCGGTGCTTCTCATCACGAACCTGCTGCAGATACACCCGCGTTTCGATGTATCGGGCCTTGTTCCCCTCCGGGCGATAGGCAGCACCGTAGACATCCCTGAGAGTCGCACCATCGTAATGCTCGGAGTTACCAGTGGTCTTTTCCTTGTTTTCAAACATATTTTCTAACCTCCATAAATTGATTACTCTTCGTCCAGCTCGTAAAAGTCCGCCAATACCGCAGGGTCCTCCAGTTCCAGGGTATCTCCATAATCGTCCATGTCCTTCTGATGGTCCGGCAGCTGCGCCATCTCAAGCTCAGGAATCTTCGCACCGATTCCCTCGGGGAAAGGCTCTCCGGGGGTCCAGCTCAAAATGGCTTCAATGCAGGGCTTAATCTGTGAGAACCGGTCGATGCAGAGGACCGGAAAGCCCAGCTTCATCAGCTGGTATCTGCGTTTCCGCTGCAGCGGTCTCAGCTGTTTGCCCGGAGCTTTGAGCTCCACAAAGATGGTCTTTGCCGGGAAAAACAGGACAAGTCTGTCCGGCAGACCATTCGCAGTCTGGCTTGTGAGCTTGTATGCCACGCCACCGGCTTTTCGGACTGCCTTTACAAATTCATTTTCAACAACGTACTCTCTCATCTGGTCTCCTTAAAATCTGTGCCGCTTGATCTGCTTCCAGTAGATGCACCATTGCGGCTCCTGATCTCTGACGACTGCATCCTCTTTCATGGCTTCATTCCTTGCTCCAGGGGGCATATCATCGTCCTCAAAGGGGCAACCGCAACCTTGCCTTGCGCAGTTGTCGCAGCACTGGTCGAAAACACACATTTCTTCGTCATCCCGATATCCACAAGGGTAATATTCCGAGCGGGGATAACGGTCCTCGTGTGGGTAATAATCTTCACGCATTACGCCCACCTCCTACATCGGAAGGTAAGCGGTTCCTGTTTTTCTTCATCATTTCCGTCTCCTATCAAAAAAGCTCCTGGCGGTATGCCAGAAGCTCTAAAATCCTTTTATACATCCTTTTGTATATTTATACAGTCTTACTTGCTGTTGATCTCTTTCCACTGCTGGATCGGCATGGTCGCAACCTGCCAACCGATGCCCTCCAAAGCTGTAGCCCGGTCGTAAGACTCCACATCCTGGCTGGCCCTTGTGATGGCATTGGACAGGCCGTACTGGCTCAGGTCGCCACCCTGGATCAGGTAGTTCAGAATCCCATCCTGCTCCGGCTGATTCAGGCCATAGGTCTTGCCGGTCAGCTCGATGACATCCTGCACCCTGCCGGTGATCTTGACCTGTGTGGACTCGCGCAGCCGATCAACGATCATACCAAAACGCGTCTCCTCGATAGCAGCCATGGTAATATCTCGGATTTTGAGCATAAAAGCTTTGTCCTCGGCGATCAGAGCTTCGTCCGAATAGAGGGTGAAGCTGTCCTCCACCGCCTTTGCGGCTCTACCCACATGGGTCCGGCGCTCTCCCAGGTCGTTTACCACTAGGCCATTCGTACAAACCAAACGGTACAGCAGGGGCTGCACGGAGACTGCGCCAAGCCCAACCTCGGAGTTGGAAATGATGACACCTCCCTGCACGGTATCGCCGGGAACCACATCCAACTCCAACCGCTTATTCACAATTTTCAGATACATGCGGTTCTCCGTCACCTCGCAGGACATCACCTGCATGTCCGGCTGTCCTGCGAACAGCGGAAGTACCGCCGATGCGATCTCCATGTTGTCGATACGGCGATAGCGGTCGGAGAGCAATGCTCTGGCCACCCTGCCGTTGCCGTAATCCATGGAGCGGATCATGTAGGACTGCTCCCGGTCGGCAAACCATGCGTTGACGTTCTCCGCCAGCAGCTCCGGCTTCAGCTTGCGCATCTGGTCGTAGTATTTGGCGGGAATGCCAAGCGTGGAGCCGATCTGCCGATGGAACAGGTCGGTGGTTCCGAATACCTCCTGCTGCCCGGAATTGGTGTGGACGATTTCAAATGTAGAACCGTCCGGCCTTAACGTGAATGCCTGGGCAGGACCGATAAAATCCTGCTTGGCTGCGTTCTGCCGCTGCAGTTCTGTGAGTACCTCAGACAATGCTCTTCCCTGTTTCATGCGCTTGTTCCTCCTTATAATCTTTCAGCTGATTTTTGATCTTTCTTTTGTTCCGTCTTGAGATTGCTTTTTTCTCATCCTCAATTGCGGTGAGATAGCAATTCTTAATGAGCTTGTCCGGATCAATATTGCAGTACATCCGATATTCGCCGGAATGGAAGAATTCTTCCAACTCGATTTTCTCCTTTATTAGCTTTCGCCTTTCGGCTTCTGACTTCGGATTCCTCCATATAGCCCGGAGCGTTTTCTTGTAGTCCTTCACCGCAAGCTGGACAATGGCGGTAGCCAAATCCCGGTATGGAGAACTGTAATCTGGGCCGCTCCCATCATCCCATGGCGGTTTCATATGTGGGATGATTTCCTTCATTTCACACCTTCTTTCCTCCCTCTGCCATTGCCTCAAGCTGTGCTGCAAGGTCCTCTGCTGCGTACTCGTTGAGATCCGCCATAATGCCTTCACCGGCATCGAACTCCTGAGCCGTAGCACCCAAAGCCGTGAGGGCTTTCAGGTACTTGGCAATCAGGTCATAGCGCTTGTTCTCCTTAAGTACCTGATATGCCCTCCGGACTTCCTGAAGAGCCTGATGCTCCGGCTTATAAAAAACACAGCCCTGACCACCGCTTTCGCTCAGAGCTGTGCACTTTCCACCGATACACGCGAAGCAGTCAGAATGCTCTGCGCATTCCGGGCACTTTTCCAGGTTTACCGGTTCACCGATTCTATCGAATGTGACGTTCTCGAAGAAGTTCTTTCTTTTTCTACCCATTGTGTTTGCCTCCTTGATTCATCCTATCGTTCTGTAGCTTTTGAAGAACTCTGAAATAAGTCCTTCTACTTATTAGGTTTTGGAAAGGGGAAAATGTGCCATTAGAAATAGAAATTTTGAAATTTTTTCTTCTCTAATCCTTGAAATAGTAGGACCCACTATAACCAGCACTTGACAGACATATCCCATCTGCCCATTTCGGATTCTGATTCATAATCTGACACACGTCCTCAACCGTCGCGCCATCCTCCGGCACTTCCAGAATCACTTCATCGTGGACATGGCCGACGATATCAAGTCCGGCTTTCTCAATACGCCACATGGCTTCCGCAAGCAGATCGCGGGCAGTTGCCTGTGTGATGTTCTCCACCAGCTTCCCGGAGTAGGTCTCGATGCGGCTCCACTTATTGTTCTGCCCTAAACCCTCATAGGTGATGGAAAGACGACCGAAACGATTAGGCTGCAGCTTGGGTTTCACATAGGCAAGTCTGCGACCCGAAGGCAGTTGAAGCCAAAGTGTGTTGCTGGAGAACGAAACGCCAATCCTGCCGACCCGTCTATCCTTGTGGTCCTTGATCGATTCAATCGCTGCTTTCTCGATATCCCACCAGAACTGAACGATCTTGGGATTGGAGTTTCGCCAGTCATCAATCAGGTCAGGAAGCTCCTCTTCCGACAGGCCCATATCAAGTGCGCCCATGGAAATCAAGGCTCCTGCTGCACCGCCGTAACCGCAGGCCAACTCCGCGACCTTTCCCTTTTGCCGCAGTTCGCCATTGATGCCGTGCTTCACAACCGGAACTCCGAACATCTGAGAGGCTGACGCACAATAGATGTCCTCTCCGTTTTTGAAGGCTTCCATGCGCCATTCTTCTCCAGCCAACCAGGCTAACACCCTGGCCTCGATTGCTGAAAAATCGGCCACTATGAACTTGCACCCCGGCTTGGCAATCAGCATGGTGCGGATCAGCTGGGAGAGAATATCCGGTGTGTTACCGTAGATGCTCTCGACCATATCAAAACACCCCATCTTAACAAGCTCCCTCGCTTCATCCAGTGTGCTGATGTGGTTCTGGGGGAGGTTCTGCAACTGGATATTTCTGCCGCTCCAACGCTGCGTGCGATTGGCCCCGGAGAACTGGAACAGACCTCTTGCCCGGCCATCGGCGCAGGTACACCGGTCCGCCGCCTGATATTTCTTCACAGACGATTTTGCCATCTGCAACCGCAGCTTCAGCATGTCCAGTGCTTCCTGGTCGCAGCTGTGTTTGTCAAGGTCGGTGATCATAGCCGCGACCTCTTTTTTCCCAAGGCTGTCAACATCAATCCCCCGCTCCTGCAGCCAGGTCTTAAGCTGAGATACCGAGTTCGGGTTTTCAAGTCCGGTCAGCTCATAGGCTTTCTTGGTCATAGTCTCTGACAGCAGAAGGTCACAGGCAATGGCCTGTTCCACCAGCTGTTTGTCGATCAGGACACCCCGGTCGTTGATGCGCTGGTCCATGTGGTAGTAGTCCCACTCATGCTCCATCAGCGGGAAAACCTCCAGCCGCTTGCGGATATCCCGCTCGGTGCGAACGTCCTGCAAGCAATAGTCCTTGAACTGCTGCCAGCCTTCCGGGTTGTGCTCCGGCAGATTTCTGGTTCTGCCACCGTTGGTTTTGGTCGGCTTGCAGGGAACCGAGAAATATCGAATCAGGTTCTCACCGGCCTTATCCTTCTGCTCCCCGGTCTTGAGAGCCTTCGCCGCTTCTTTCAGGGAAAGCGGTAAAGACAGCGATGCGGCATGAACCATGGAACAACGCCAGGAATCCGGGGATAGCACCCTGCCAAGGTAATGACCAATACAGGTCCGCTCAAACTGTGCGTTCCACGCCCACTTGATGCAGTTCGGGTCATCGATGGCGTCCAGTACCTCCTGCGGCAGCTCCTCTCCGCAAGCCAAATCCACGATTTGGACATCCTCATCGTCAAAGGCATAAGCAAAAAGGAGGATGTGGAAATCCCCCTCAACATATTTATATACACCGCATTTCGACAGGTCCACGTCACTGTACGTTTCGATGTCAATACTAAGATTTCTCACTATACCCATATGTGCGCTCCTTCCTGAGTATATATTTCTGTGCATCTATTTCTGCACCTTATGAGAACCGCCAGATGTAGTCGCTGGAAACTCTCATAAAATGCAGAAAGGGAGAGAGCCGAAGCCCCCTCCCTAATCCGCTGTTTTCATGGCACAGTGTGGCTGGTGATTACTTCAGGTAATCAGGCAGGTCATCCTCACCGGTGAGAGCACCATCCTCTTCCTCGCCCTCGATCTCCTCGAAGTCGGAAGCAGCGGAAGCCTTACCGGCCAGGCGCTCACCGTGCTTGATCAGCTGGATGTTGCCAAGGCCAGCCGCCACACCGCGATTGCCGTTGGCGTTGAAAGCGTAAAAATTCACGCTGACATTGCAGTAGTCGCCGCTGCCGCACTCCATGGCATCCAGAATAGGCTGAACCCTGCGGTCCACAATCTGGGGAGCATCCTTGCTGTTGGCATTGACGTACATGGCATCTGCGTAGGCCTCATCATCCGCACGCTCGACATCGCCATCGCGCAGGGGCATCTTGAGGTTGGCGGGAATCTTGCCACCCCACTTGCGGGACTTGCCGTCCTCCTTGGCAGCTTCGATGGCCTTGTGGATCTTGGCCAGGGTCGCCTTATCGGACTTGGGGATGATGCAGGAGACGGAATACTTCTCCTCACTGCCGTTGATGGACTTGGGCTCCCAGATATTCGCAAAAGAAATGCGGCAAGGGATAACCACCTTGGTTGCGGAACGATTATTGTTGTTGTTCGCCATAAATATTTACCTCCAAAAATAATAGCGCCCAGCCATAAGCTGATAGCGCTTTGTGTAGCGTTGCAGTCATTCAAACTGTGTACATCTGAACAGGCAGACTGCTTTCGCCTGGTTCGATATGATGATGTCCACGCCATGGCAGAGGCTCCATGTGGACGGCATTTCTCGGTAAGCAGAATCCTCTGCACTTCCCTATCCTCTTACACCTGTCTCTTTTCCACCCGGTGTCCCGGTTTGCATTTTCTTTAAGGTCGGTTACGTTCCGACCATGACTCATTCATTTTCCAACACCTCGAATTCTTCTGTTACCCCATTGCTCAAATCCACCGGAGGTCTCGGATCGCTCTCCGGGACCAGAGCCAACTTCCCAGGGGGCTTGGCCACATACTCCCCAAGCAGCTCTGCAAACTTCTTCTTGCCCATCATCTTCTCGAATTCGGTCAGCGAAATAAGCTGCTGCTTATAGAGGTCGGTGTAGCCGTTCTGGGCTGCGGTGGCAACCACAGCCTTGGTATCCGTGAACACCCGCTTGCTCCTACCTTCCACGACTTTGTACCCTTTGATGGGAACACCATGGTTGATTGCTTCGGAGCTGATATAGGCGAACACGGACTCAATCCAGGTGCTGATACGGTTCAGCGTTGGGAGGATCTCCGTTAGCTCGTCCAGAGATACCAACCCCGGCTGCTTGAACGTCGGCGCGGACCTATCCGGTGTGTACGGAGCTGTGGTGTCGGATTCCTCCACCTCCGAGGGAGCAGCTCTCGGGTCCACCGCAAAAGCGCCAGCATCCAGGTCCAGAAACTCCTCCCGGCAAAGGGATAGGGCTTCTTCTTTGCATGTACGGCACACCGGCTTTGCACGGCAGAACCGGCACCAGTCGCCAGCCTTCTGTTCCCCTTTTCCTTCATAGGCCATCTTCGCGGTGGGCTTGATGGACTCGCCCCAGGCTTCCAGTTCTTCCCGGCTGCACTCGTAGGTGCTGATATTATCAAGCCGTGGCTGAATGATGGACATGCGCACGATCTCAATCGGATAAATATATCCGTAAGCATGGAGCGCACCGATGGCATAGAGCATCATCTGGCTGTTGTGGTTGGCATCCACAAAAACGCCTTTGCCGTTTTTATAGTCACAGATGTGCAGGATGCCCCGTCCTTCTGCGTCGTGCCCGATGATGAGCATGTCCGCTGTGCCAAATCCGGATGGCGCGATGTGGCTGTAATCCACCCGCTCCTCAACCAAGACAAGCGGCTCACAGCCGTTTCGCTTCATCTCTTCGATCAAGCCGACCACAAACTCATAGTAGGCATCGGTGCTCTGCTCCAATTCCTCTGTATAAAACTCTTCCGACTGGGGCCTTCGCACCCGCTCATGCAGATACTTCTTAACCTTGTACTCGCAGATACTGTGGGCAAAGGTGCCTTCTTCCGCGTACACGGAAGACTCGTTCGGGAAGTTCTCTTGGAGCCGGGCACTGGGTGGGCAGTTTAGCCATTGCTTCGAGCTGGACGCACTGAGCAGTGCATGAACTTCCGGCATCCGACCACCTCCCCTTAAATGGCAGAAAGGTCAGTCAGAAATGCCTCATACTTGGAAACCGGAAGCTCACCAACTTTGGCAACGCCATAGGTCTTGAGGATGGAGCCAATCTTCTCATTGTTGCTGCGGTTCTGCTTGATTTTCTGAACGATGATCTTGGTGATATCATCAAGACTCACAGCGTTGGTCGGTTCAGATGCATCAGGCTGTGCTTCTGCAGCAGTGTCCTCGGCGGTATCCATATTCTCCGCTTCGGTGGCCGGATTCTGCTCTTCCGCAGCCGGAGCCGTATTGTGTTTTTCAGACATGGTCTCTTCCACACCGCCAGCCTTATCCGCAGATGCCGTGTCAGCAGGGACCTCGGTCTTTGCATCATCAGCTTTCACAGTGGGGACAGCAGCATCCACACCAATGCTGTCAAAGACCATCGCCATGCCCTCGAAGGTCATCTTAAGGCCCTGACTGAGCCTACGGGCATCCACTGCGATCACATTGGACGCTATGGTTTCCACAGTTTCTGCGTTCTTTTTCTTTGCTGCCATAATCTATTACCTCCATTTTTTAGTCCATTTCCCGAAAAGCGATATCCGGGAACATGAGTGCATCCAGAAAACGCTCCTCGCGGGTACGCTTGGCCACAAAGTACCGCACCGGAATATCGAGCTTTTTTGCCATCTCGATTTCCTTCTTCATGCCGTCGCTGATGTGTCTGCCGATGACCCAGAGTTCATCACACTCTTCGAGCCACAACATGCCCAGCAGCTGTCCCAGCTCACGGCGATCCGGATCATCATCGTCCAGAAACTGCGGGAAGTACAAATGCGGAGTGTACGGTATCGCGCCTTCCGCCACCGCATACAGACTTGCGGCTCTGGCCGTCTGGATGTTGCGGATGGTCTCCTTCCTCTTTTCTTCCTTGTCCTTCGCGGTTGCTGCAAACGGGGAGCAAATAAAAACCTTCTTGTCCATAGTCTTTTCCTTCCTCCGCAGAAGTCGGTCTGCGGTCCGTATTATAGTGAAGGACCGCCTCTTTGCAGAAGCGGCCATTCTTGGTCTTCAGAGGGGCTCGTTTCCATGTCCCTCTACTTATTAGGTTTTGGAAAGGGCAAAATGTGCCATTAGATTAGAAAAATTTTTCAATATCCTTTTTGAATACTTCTCTAGCTCTTGAAATACGCTTTGCGGCTTGCGAGTAATGAATTCCAAGTTTCGCCCCAATTTCTTTTACAGTCATTCCTTCCTCGTAATACATCACATACGCTTCACGCTGCTTGTCCGTCAGTGCCTTCCTCCGCTCCTCTGCTGCTTCCTTCTTCAGATAAGCTTCCTCCGGAGATTCAAAATGGTACGCCCCAACCCAGTGGGTTGCCGGTACAACATCGTCATCCCCCGTATCGAAATCGCTGGTATTCCCTCTGGATTTCGGATGGTCCATGTTGTATTCGATACGGTTCTCCCCCGCAATCATCAGGGCTTGATACCAGGGAAGCTCTCCGAGAATATCCAACCCAATCTCCTCACTCTGTGAGAGATACTCTTTTTCATTGTCCCGAAGGCCGGTGAAGTAATATATGGCAGAGCCACAATCCGGTGCCCACAAGACAACCCTGCGGTTCCCGTTGTCGTATATGGCGTAACCATTATTAAACACTTCCACCCGGGCGTTCTTCCCAATTTCGATCATCGCAACGCGAGGGTAACCCTGGCGAAGCTGTCTCGCACCCGGGCGACGTTTCGGCTTCTGTTTTTCGGTCTTCATCTCCCTAGCTTCAGCATCAGAGCTTCTCTCGTTCTTTTCGACAACCCATGCGTAGTCCTCACCAAAGGCTTCACGCAGCCTGGCTTCCCGCTTCTCCTGCTCCCGCTGCTCGGCTTCCAGCTGACCGGCGATGCTAACCTCCGGATTACGGGCGAGAACCCGAAGAAGCTCGTTGAAGGTAGTGCTGTTGTCAAGAAGTACATCCTTGCTATGGTCGATAGGAGTCTGGGCCTCCTGTGGGTTTCCGTTATCGGCAGGAGCCGCGCAATTTTCTTCAATATGAATAGTTCCGTTGATCTTGATTTCCATCTTTGTGTCCTTTCTGCGGACACATAAGACAGCGGTATGCTCACCGGACACCTGAATGCTGACAAACGACAAAAGCCGGGCGCACAGACAGAAGGGTGTCCTAATGGCTCGTTTCATGGTTTTTCTAATGGCCAAACATTCATGCTTGGCTTCCTTGAAACCGGTCATTTTGAACATCCGCTGCCGTATGCATCCGGCTTTAGATATTATTTTTTTTGTATTTTCGTCCATGTGGTGGCGCTGGACTCGCCGCTCAGTATGAAGCCGTGAGCTGCTTTCTTAGCTGACACGCCTTGTCAGCGGGGTTGATGTAAGCTGTACTGTGTGATCAGAAGATCTGAGTGATTAACGTGAGTAGTATTCTTTCAACTTCTGCACTGCGTGTGCGAAATGCTCAGATACCGCCGACTGTGTTATCCCCAGCAATTTCCCAATTTCCTTTTGGTTGTACCCCTCCTTCCACAGCAAGATTGTCTGACGCTGACGGTTAGAAAGCGTTTCCAACGCCCTTTGCCACTGGTCCTGAGCCGCTATCTGACTTTCAAAGGAGTAATGGCCACCATTCATGTAAATCTTATTGTCCGGGATTTCCGGATGCTTTGAAATCAAGCTCCCCTCTCGAGAGTTGTTGTTCGACTCCAATTGGTCCTCTGCTTCCATCATCACCCTGAGTTGCCAGGGCTTGTCCAGAAAATACTCCTCATCCAAATGATGTGGCGTGGTGTCCTCTGTCTTCGGATAATCTTCATCAAACTGGTAGTCGTACTCCTTGCATCCATTCACCCTTACAACAGTCCAGCGTTTCCCAAACTTGACCAAAGCAAATCCGCATTTGTATGCGACCATGTGGTAATCTTCGGATGAATACGTCGCTATTGGCTCACTCGAGTCCTCCAGCACCTTCTTCCCAGGCGTCGGTACTCCGGCAGTCGAACGAATATGCCCGCGAAGTTCTCGCAGCGTCATTGCATCGTTGTGCGTCAGCGGTTCAGGGCTTACTCTTACGCTGGTCAGGACGGCCTGTCCGACATTGCTGTTCATCAAAAGATTGATTGCGGAATAATTCACTGCGTAGTTCATACGAGCCTCCTTGTAGTGTTTATTGTTGCTCCTTTGTTTTGTTACGGTCTTGCGGTTGTTGACACCGATTTGCCTGCAAACGACAAAAGCCAGACGCACAGACAGAAGGGTGTCCAGACAATCTGCTTCCAGAAGCCCAAGCATTCATGCTTGTTTTCCTTTAAACAGATCGTCTTGAACATCCGCTGCCGTATGCATCCGGCTTCAGATATTGTTTTTGTGAAAGATATCCGGTAGTACCGATTCGACTGCTCAGTTTATCGACGTGAGAATACGATGCTTGTCCGCCTCCTGACTCCCCTAACAGGAAGCAAATTCAATTCAGGTTCGGCCCGCTGCAACTCGTTATGAACTGCTTTCGGGTTGAGCTCTGTGTTCGCCCTGTCGATGGTTAAATTCTACACCAGAACCCCGAAAAACACCTTCCTAGCGATGTAAGGTTCAGCCGCTTCTCCCCCTCAAAACTTTACACATATGTAAAGTTTTCAGATTTTCTCCCGTTTCTGTGGGGCCGTCCTCCCCTCGGAAGACAAAAAAATAATCCGCACAGCAATTTCTCACTGTACGGATTATGCTACGGATGTACTCAGCCGCTTTGCCATACCAAGGAGCATCTCCTTGTCGGCTGCGTTCAACTGGCGGAACATGGTAAGTAGGGTATCTTCTTCCGGGCTTGTTTCCTCCTCCGGCTTCTTTAGCCGATCCGGCACCAGCTCGTCCACGGATACCATCAGGGCATCCGCAATCTTGAAAAGAACCTGGCTGCTCATTTCCCGCTTGCCATTTTCATATTCGGAGAGCATCTTAACAGATATCTCGGCATCAAACGTCAGGTCCTCCTGGGTACGATGCTGGCTTTTTCTGATGCTTTTGATGTTTCTCCCCAAAACAACTGCATCTGCCTGGATTTCCATATCTGTAAGACACCCCCTTCCTTTGTAAAATGCTAATCTTTCTATCCTGTGGTCATGTAGTTGTTGTAATCCATGACCCTGCTAGTCACGCTGTCCTCTCTGTAAACGTCCGATTCCACGTTTCGACTCCTTTCATTTTCAGCTTATCAGGGCCGTCAAGAAGATTCGTTACGTTTTTGCGTGAAAAATGTCGAAAATATAATGTATTTGTCGAAGGAAAAATATATTTTTCTGTGAGAATCAAAAAGCCGGAGCAGATAAAAGCCCATGGTTCTCACAGCCCAGTTATCCTGGGTACTGCGCTACCATATTGCTTATATCCGCTCCGGCTTATCTCGTTTTGTAAGGAATCTTGTCCTATCGGAAAGCTCGATGTGCGTGAACGACCGGCTACGCTGTTTGCACCGTTTTCAGTGCGGTGCCGATCTGTTTTTTCTTTTATGCTGTGTGAATTGTGACCGTTACGCCTTTCCCATAGAGGGCCTCGGCAATCTCCTGTAGACTGATGGTGTCGTACTTGTCGCCCTTCCCTTTGATCAAGGCCACAGGTGCGCCGGTTTCGTGATCCGTTGTTTTTGTGCCGACCATAATATCCTCCCTGGCGGTACGAATTTCATTGTTCTTTTTATTCCTCATTCGCTACCCTCCCATTTACCTCGTTTAGCGCCGTCTGCTTCCATATCTGAAAGATAAGTCTTCGCCCAGTTCTTCCTCGTCATCGATGGCATTATGATTAAGCCAAGCGTTATAACCACATAGAGCTTCTTCAAATTCATAGTTGACTCGTTCATATTCCTTCTCCAAGCGCTCTCGTTCATCCCACAGCTCAGCGCTATTTGCCACAGCAGCATCTCGATTTGTGGTTGCTACTATATAGCTTCCGATACTTAGTCGATAGTATTTCTGTGCAATCTCGTCCTGCGATACCATTCTCGCCATGCCATCAATCGCTGTATGCTCCTTCACAAAAGAAACAATTTCTTCAGCTGCACCATCACGTAATACCAGCATCGCGTCTTCTTTTTCAAAATACGAGTATACATTCTTACGGCTCAAATCTAGCATATAGATAGATTCTCGCTGCGCGTGCTTTCGGAAGACCAAAATCGACCATTTGGTATTGATGCTGCCGACAACTCCCGTTGGCAGTTCGATTACGGAATCGATAAAACCATCCCATACAAGGTGTTTTCTGGTCATGGCATAAGCATCTGATTCACGGCTTAAGACGCTAATCGGAACAAGCGCAACCCCAACTCCGTCATCCTTTAGTCGCGCCAATGCATTACGCACAAAAAGCCAACGATCGTTGGGCGGCACCATACCAGAGTACAGGAAATCCCGACTTCTTTGATATTCAGAGCGTTGTTCTACTTCAGTGCTGTAATTCAGGAATGGCGGATGAGTAATAAAGCGGTCAAAATATACATCAACCTCTGCTGTCAGCGGTTTCACTGTGGTATCTCCACAATGAATCACAGCCTCCTTTTTCCCCGCGAACAGCATTAGAATTGAAGCCACCGCAGTGCAGTCACTGGAATAATCTTGCATATAAGGAACTGCATCCGTCGCCGCCACAGCGAGACTCATGGAAATACCATAGCCACAGGCTCCATCATACACAAGGTCTCCGTCTCTTATTTCCGCAAGCTCACACATCAAATTGCTGATGCTCCGCTCGGAAATTAGCTCACCGCTTTTTCTGCCCTCATACCTGGTAATATCCTCTATCACCTCCAAGAGTGCTTCATAGGCCGCATAAGGGTGGCGATGCATATTCAGATCCAATCTGCTCAAGATATAGAAGGATTCCTTCAAAAATGAAAAGAAATTCTCTCCTTCCTGTTGCATATAAATGCTGGCAATCAACCTGTTCTGCAATCCCATCCAATGATCCAGGAAAGCAACAAACTGGTTCATGATCGCAATGATGAACCCCGATTCCTTTCGTCCATAACCTCTCATCAATTCATCTATTCCGCTTGCGAGGTCATCAGGGATTTCAAAGTCCTCTTTATTATCCAGGACAAATTTGGGAAGCAGGGGCATTAGCAACCCTGGTAGCATTCCTCCGGGTGATACCATTCGATACTTCCATGTCTTCTGCAGCCGGAAGATTTCCTGGAACGCCTGTGCTGCCTCTATTGCCTGATTGTCATCCTTTGTTATATTATATACCCTTTCGTAAAAATTCATCTCACCCTATCTCCTTCTCGATTGCGTCCATAATCAAGTTGTCCATAACCTTCCGTTCGTTGATCTGTATCCCTCGTAAAACAATTCTTTTCTTACAGGACAACTCATAGAGATCACCAAGATATCTCTGTTCCTCCATAGATACCATAGGAATAGGGATTGAGATTATATCTCTTACCTTTAGCATAGCAGTAGCGGCTCCGTTGGTCATGGAACTTAGCGCATCTTTTCCATATGGGCTACTTAGAACATAGGCTAGATATCTACAATCCACCTCGTTTGGATTCAGCGCACGTATCACGGCGCAATGTGAGGAAATAATGATACCTGCATCGTCCTCCGTCACATACGCGGTGTCATAGGGTGTTGTGAGCTTTATCACCACATCGCCCTTCTCTGTCCTCATCACCTTCCCGCTCTGCATCTGTTTACGGGAGACAACCACCGAACCCAGCTCTTCTTTAATGATACCGCCATCCAGAGCCTTGGGCAGCAATACCCTCTCCTCAAACAACTCTCTATCGTCCGGTTTTGCGTCCTTAACAGCAATGCGGCTAATGACGGTCCCACTCGCCACCTGACAGTCCATGCACCCAATCTCGTACATCATATATCGTTACCCCTCTTTGTCATTCATTCAATGTTATCTTTGTCATGTATTGTATGTACACTATTATATATGAGTAGCCATCGGTTGTCAATAGGGTTGTCATGTTTTTGATGTACATATTTCATGGCACTATTTTAGTAATCACACTTCAATTCCTACCGCTTTCGTGTCCGTTTTATTGGACACTATCCATGCTATACTTATTCTAAGCAACTATATAATGCGAAGTTTTATATTCAAGTTCTCATTTTTACTTCTCTTTTTTTCGCTCTCCTTCTTGACATTGAGAAGTTTTCGGTGTATAATGTTCTCATACTTCTCGAACGCTTGTTTGTATTATATCTCTGTAACTTCTCATTGTCAAGAGAAGTTTGAGGAAATTTACACGGCGTTCATAATGAAGCAGTTCACCCAATTATAGAAATGAGGAATACTACCATGACAAGATTCGGAGAAAAAGTAAAAACTGCGCGGGAAGCATTGCAGCTTGGGCAGGAGCAACTTGGAAACTTGTGTGGCGTATCTCGCCGCACCATCGTCTCTTATGAAACCGGGGGTAAGTTTCCTCGTGAGGGCACACTGCGGAAGCTGGCTGAGGCACTTGGTGTAACGATGCGCTATCTTCAAAATGATGATTGCGATGACCCGCAGGCTGGTATTGATGAAGAGCCGTTCATCCAAGCTGCACAGGAAACCTTTGGTAAAAAAGGTGCAGCGGAGATGGCCGGACTTCTCAAACAGAATGAAGCGCTCTTTGCCGGTGGTTCTCTCAGTGAAGATCAGAAGGACATGTTCTATGAAGCAGTCAGTCGCGCCTATTTCATGAACAAGCAGCATGCCCGTGAGAAGTTTGGACGTAAGGATAAGTAAATCACAATCTGGGTATATGACCGCATATGTGCATTATTCTGATACACATAGACATCTCCTTGCAGTTTCGGGTTCATGCAATGGAGATATATATGCCGCAACCTGTTTTTGAGTATATACCGGATTGTGAGATGATAAGATGACGAACGAGGAAATCACCAGAATTGCCCGCAGATTACGCAACCTGCACCAAACCACCTCGCCTGAGGTACTGTGCAGATACCTGGACATCCTGATTGACTATTTCCCTATGGGGAAAGGGCCTGATGCAGTAAAGGGGCTTATTACGAGAAATTCCCGGTGCTGTGTCATCACTATAAATTCGGACCTTCCGAAGCGGACTCAGGCCATCGTCCTGTTCCACGAGATCGGGCATTATGTCCTGAACCACCATCAGAAGAAACAGGTCTTTGCCTTCCAGGACTTCGCTGTCTTCGATGCCGCATCAGTGTTCGAGGATGAAGCCAACCGCTTTATTGCTGAGTACCTGCTCGACACCGACAAAACGCTGGAGGTGCTGAGGGAAAGCAACGACTTCTTTCAGGCGGCGGCTCTGCTCGAAGTGCCAAAGGAAATCCTGGATTACAAGATGCGGATGCTCCGCTACTATAATCTGCTGTCCGCTGAATGCCCCATCTACACGAAGCGTAACTGCATGGGCACCATTGACTGCAGCGGTGCAGAGAACGACAGTTATATGTGACTGTCAGTAGCCATACACCTACTTAAACCCATACACCTACTATATAAATAACCCGTCAACAGAAGCATATATACTGTCAACAGCAGCATATAGGCTGTCAATAGTTGCAGATAATCAGTATTCATGCAGAAAGGAGGTAGCCGCCCATGGCCACAAGCACAAAGCGCCCGGAGAGAATATTTGTCACGGTTACCTCCATCTTCGATTCCACCGGCTATATGCAGCCGCTTGAAATCATCTGGAAAGATGGCAGGGTCTTTAAGATCGAGTCGATAAAGGACTTCAGACCGGCATCATCGTTGGCAGAGCATTTGCCGGGTGACTGCTACACCGTAGTCATCAAGGGTGAGGTCAAGCACCTCTTCTTTGAGCGAACAGACCCGATGTTCTCAGGCCGTTTCGGCAGATGGTTTGTGGAAACACCAAGGGCTGCGAGATAACACGCAGTCATTTACACAGTACGAATAATCAGAAAGGGGGAAACAGCAATGTCGGAAAACAATGGCCGCACTTATCTGGCCATTGACCTGAAATCATATTACGCATCGGTGGAAGCCGCCGACCGCCACCTGGACCCGCTGACCACAAACCTTGTTGTTGCGGATTCCTCCCGGACGGAGAAAACCATCTGTCTGGCAGTCTCCCCTTCTCTGAAGGCCCACGGCATCAGCGGTCGTGCCCGGCTGTTTGAAGTTGTGCAGCGGGTGAAGGAAGTCAACCAGGAGCGGTTTCAGAGAGCGATGCGGCTCGGCAAGCTCCCCAAGGGCGAGGACGGAAACTACCACTTCACCTCCGCTTCCTTCGATGCGGATGCCCTCGCTGCAGACCCATCTCTTGAGCTTTCTTATATTATTGCTCCACCAAGAATGAGATTATATGAGCAGATCAGTACGCAGATCTTCTCAATTTACATGAAATATATAGCACCAGAGGACATCCATGTGTACTCCATTGATGAGTGCTTCCTGGATGTCACTTCTTACCTGAACACCTACCGCATGTCCGCCCATGAGCTGGCTATCACGATGATCCGGGAAGTCCTGTACACCACCGGCATCACCGCCACCGCTGGGATCGGGACGAATATGTATCTGGCGAAGGTCGCCATGGATATTGTGGCAAAGCACGTCAAGCCCGATAAGGATGGTGTCCGAATCGCTGAACTGAACGAGCGAACCTACCGGGAACTGCTGTGGTGTCACACACCCCTCACCGACTTCTGGCGGATCGGCCCCGGCATCTCAAAGCGCCTTGCTGCGCTCAACTGCTTTACCATGGGTGATATTGCAAGGCTCAGCGTGAAGGACGAAGATAAGCTGTATGCCGCACTGGGTATCAACGCGGAGCTTGTGATCGACCACGCCTGGGGCTGGGAGCCTACGGAAATCAAAACCATCAAATCCTACAAACCGGAAACCAATAGCATCTCGTCCGGGCAGGTTTTGATGAAGCCTTATAACATTGACCAGGCGAAACTGATCGTGAAAGAAATGACGGAGCTGCTGGTCCTTGATCTGGTACGCAAGGGTGTGGTCACAAAGAAAATCGAACTGACCATCGGATATGACCGGGAAAGCATCAATTGTGTGTACAAGGGGAAAAGCATCAAGGACTCCGTCTACACGGTGGTCAAGACAGGGAAACATTATAAAGGGGCTGTCGTTTCTGACCATTACGGCAGACCGGTACCGAAGTATGCCCATGGCACCGGGAACATCAGCTGCTGGACCAGCAGCACCAGACGGATCATGGAAGTCATGATGGAGCTTTTCGATAAAATCGTGGACCCCGATCTTCTGGTCAGGCGCGTAACCGTGGTTGCTGTAAACCTTCTGCATGAGGATGACATTCCAGAGGAAGCACCAGAGCAGCTTGACCTGTTCACGGACTACGCAGCCCTTGAAAAGAAGAAAGCTGCGGAAGCGGCAGCGGACGATAAAGAGCGCCGATTGCAGAAAGCAACGCTACTGCTGCAAGCCAAATACGGCAAGAACGCTGTCCTGAAAGGAATGAACCTGTCTGAAGATGGAACCACCCGGCTTCGTAATGAGCAGGTTGGTGGCCACAAGGCGTGAGGAGATGCTGCAGCACCGCAGAATGGAGAGATGGTATGACAAAAGGAATCACAGAAAAAGAGCCGGACCCACGTGTCGTGTACGCGGATATTATAGACTTGCCCCACCACCAGTCACCTACCAGACCTCACATGAGTCTGTATGACCGGGCCGCGCAGTTCGCTCCGTTTGCGGCTCTGACCGGCTACGATGACATGGTCAAAGAAGAAGCGCGATATGTCGGGCAGCAGATAGATCTGGGGGAAGCATCCATAGAGCTTCTGAACCAAAAGCTCACTCTGATTGCCGATGTGATAGAAGATGGCACGAAACCCACTGTGTCCATCACCTATTTTGTGCCGGACGAGCGGAAATCCGGTGGGAAATATATCACTGTAACAGAGAAAATCAAGAAGATAGCCCCGGTGGCCCGGAAGGTCATTCTGATGAAAAAGACGGGTCCTGCCGGGATGAACGCCACAATCGACATCGACCGGATTACCGAAATCCACGGTGATCTCGTGGATTATATGGACGATGGTGTTGTGTGAGTAAGTACCACTCACCCTATGGATTCTATTATATATATACTTATATATTATATTTTCTTCTTTGAAGAAGACGTAGATAATGAATATATAAATATCTATATAAGAAAAGAATATATAGAAAAAAGGTTTTGGACATCTCATCTCACCCAAGACTGTGGCTAATTGCTCCGACCTTGTCGTTTTCTGCGTTGACCACAATTCCGGCGGAGCCTATAAAACCATGCAGTACGCGAAGAAAATGAAAGCAAATTCCGTAAACCTTGCAGACACAGTTGAATTACCAACAGTCGGATGATATAATGCCGTCATCCCGTCTATACTTATCTCCGATGTGAAGTCCTTTTTTTATATAATGGCCGGGAGTATCAAATACACTGAATGCACCCACAAAGACATAAGGAGAAAAAACATATGGCAAAAGCTCCCACAAAGTCCGAGATTCAACTGTGGATTCCTGCTGCTACGGATATATTCAAGTCCATCATGCCGCCGATTAATACACCCTATCCTCAAGTCATCATCGCCAACGGTCGAAACATCCGCTCCATTAGGGCCCAGCTTGTTAACGACCTTGCCTGCAAGAAAACTGAATTTCCCGAAGATTCCATTATGGAATATATGCTTGGGGAGAAGGGTCATGCAATCCTCATCCGGCAGAATCTTCTTCCCGATAGCAATGACGAACGCTTCTGCTGGTACTTCTGGCATGAACTTGGACATTTCTATGCCATCAATTCCGAAAAAACAAACCTGCATCACTATAGCGACCCGGGGCTTGTCGATGATAGCCATATTGTTGAATTCACCACGCATGGCCCGGTCCTGGGGCTATCCGATGAGCGCCTCAAGCAGGAAGGGTATTGGTTCTGGCAGGAGTTTATTGCTGAAGCTATCTCCAAGTATGTTAGCTTTAAGCATCGTTCAAATACAAAATACTATCACCCGGAGCTGATGGATTGGCATCCTCAATACTGGGGAGGAATCGTTGACCGTCTGGTGGGTTTACTTGATGATGCTCTCTGGTACTACCCCTCCACCATAGACGAATACGCTCTTGCACATTACTTTGCAAATCTTCTCATGGATGATTTTATTGTGCTGTATGTAAAAGCCGCCGCAGACAGGAAGTTAAAGGTGTATGATAACGGCAACATCATTGTGCCAGACGATGAAATAGAACCCACCTGTATATCTGATGTGGATGATGAGAGATTCCGCGTCCAGCTCTGGAAAATGAAGGATTTGCTTGAAACACAGGTCAAAAAAGAAAAGTTCTGGGAAATAGATGAAGATTTCCTACTAGAAATCGGTACCTGTATCGGAGAGCTCATGTTTGCAAAATTGAAAGTGATGTCAGAACAGGCGTGAATGCTCCCAGGCACGCACGCATCAAGGCAAAAAAATACCCTGCTGTGTGGATGATTACCTCTCACAGCAGGGTATATATTTTTATTTCAGCTTCTCCAGAATCTCAGCCGCAGACACACCATCGGCCATCAGCTTCTGAATCGTCTCTTCCAGCTCGGCTTTCTGAGCTTCCGCAGCAGCCTTAGCATCGGCTTCCGCTTTCTTTGCTTCCAGCTTGGACAGCTCAGTATCCAGCTTCTTCAGCTCGACCTTCTTCTCCTTCAGCTCATTCTTCAGATTGTTCACGTTTTCTTCCAGCACAGCGATATCGGAAACGAGAGCATCTTTGGCTGCTGCTTTCTCAGCAATGAGAGAGGTGAAGTCGGTGGTAGGGATGGATGAGGTTTTTGCTTTATTCTTAGACCCCTTGGTACGCGGCATAATGAACACACTCCTTAGAAATATATTTTTTTGATTGCATAAAACAATGTGTGATATAACAGAGCCTGATATTTCATAGTTTATTATATCTATGCGCGAAATGTATTATAGCAGGAGTCCGTAAAGAAATCAAGATTAGGCCGGAACGTGTGTGGTTACATCATATTTTCTGTGAGAATATATAAAATATCCTGCTGCGGAAACTATGGTATCTTCTCACAGGCGGGATCTACAATAGCGATAGAGATATGGGGATTATGAGCAGCAGTGTGGTTGCAAGCAGCTCCAACTCTATATTCTGTAGTTATCACGAAACCGCCTCCATCACCATTAGAACCTATCTTTTAGCACATAGCAAGTCCTAAGAATGCATTCGTGATCGATGGTAGGCGATAATCAGAAGACTAATGGCATTGAAAAGCGGTCTGGTCAGCCCTCCATAAATTTCAGGAACGCATCTACCTGTTTCTGAAGAGATACTTTCGTTTCTTCAGATAGATTCAAGACATTTGTCTGAAATGCGCTCATATCCAACGCCACACCTGTCTCGCATTCTTCCATCAGATCGACCTGCATAAACTGCAAAAGATCTTTTAGTTTTACTCTTACATTCGCTGTAGCACTTTTCCCGCCTACACCGCTGATTGTCACTTTTTTGCCTGCAATGGCTGTTTCGGTTCTTGGAGCTCCCATCCTTGTGGGGCGGGAGAGCCAATCCAGCAGGTTTTTCAGTACACCCGGATAGCTGTAATTGTATTCCGGAGTGATAATCCAAATACCATCCGCCCCGCTGACTTCTTCACGCACTCGTGCAATTTCTTCCGGTACAGGAAATTCAATGTCCTGATTCATATAAGGAATGTCTGCATACTCCAGGAAAGAAACTTCTGCTTTTCCCCGGAGAAGTTCTGCCGCGATTGCAGCCAGCTGCCTGTTAAAAGACTTTTTCCTCATAGAGCCAACAATCATTAAGACTTTTTTCATCGTCGTGTTCTCCTTGTCTTGATATTTTGATGTCATAACCCCCAAAACTATCGCCCTATACAATAATGCATTCGTGATCAATGGCGGCACAGTTGCTTTAATTATTATTACATCTTATTATATATATTATTTTTTATAAAGGGAATAAGGGAAAGTTAAATATATAATACTACAGGGGAAGTAAATAATATAAACGACCACATTCAACTTCCCCTCCCTCCCACAGCTTGTGGCTATACACTCTCTTGTGGGCATCGGTGCATCGGAAGCTCCTATAAACTTACTTCTTTTCTTTCTCTTTCTCCGCCTTTTGTCTTTTCCAGACTTCTTTATAGTACCTTCTCAAGCCTTCTTCACGGCATTCATCCGAGCAGTACTTGGGCTTCTTATTAGCGGTTGAAGTAAACTCTTTCCCACATATCTGGCAAATCAGAGTCGCAGCTTCTTTGGGAACATATCTTTTCCGCGCCTTTTCCTGGAGCATAATACCAGCGCAATTCTCACAATACTTCTGTACAGCACCTTTTACGATGTATGGTTTGCCGCAACGTTCACAGGATGCCTCGCTGCCGATCTTCCTCGTGGCACCTTCTTTTCGCCTTAAATGAGACTCCTCATTTTGTCTTTTCCTAACCACAGCCTGGCATTCCTTACAGCGGATGCTGCTATATCCAACCCAAGCAGTCTTGCCGCAGTCCGGGCAGACAATCTGTTTCTGGTGACCATTTCCGGTCTTCACAGTTCTTCTCTTTAAAGCAAGACCACGGCAAGAGTCAGAACAATACTTTGTCCTGTTTGAAGGGACGGGCTTTCCGCACACTGGGCAGAATCTTTCTTCCGAGCGCTTTCGTTTATGATAATTGAATTCCTGCAAGGCCCGAGAGCAGCATGCATTGGAGCAGTACTTTTGTCTTCCTTTGGGGATCGGCTTGCCGCAAACCTGACACTGTCCCTCCCCGAATTTCCCAGGTGTGAGTATCGGTGTACGTTCTTCATCCGGCTCCAGATTTTCCAAAAAATTATCAAAGCTCTCAATGTTGGCTCGTTCATTTTCTGCTGCTATCTGCGGCTTCAGGTCTTCCTCATAATGCTCCATGAAACCTGCATACAGAATATCCTCAGCTTTCTCTCGCGCCCGTTTTGCTTTCTCGATAGTCTTGTAGCTTCCAAGGTGATACCTCTTTCCTTGAAAAACTATGTTTGCCCAGTAGTTTTGAAAAGTGGTGCTGAAATATACTCCCCGCACCCCGGATTTATTGTTTTCGTACATCACACCGTCAAGTGCGCCCTGGAGTAAAAGTGTGTTCGTTCTCTCGATATTACCACGGTTGACGTTGGCAAGGTCCAGGGTCACTTCATCAGCAGCAGTGCATCCACATGAGACAATAAGACCGGCCTGGAGCGCAAGTGTGGTGGCAGTAATCTCCTTACCACAATCACACCGGCACTTCCATTTCATTGCGAAGGGCTCAACATTGGGTTCGATGATGCGGGATTCCACAGTCAGCTTTGAAAATCTTTTGCCGGTTATATCAGCTCTAGGGTCCAGGTAATCGCACCCACAGGATGTACGCTTCCTGAGCGCAGCCAAACCAATCTCTATCGTTTTACCGCAGTCGCACTTGCAGGTGCATCTGCTTAAGGCATTCGGCTTCCGCTTCTCATATTCTACAATTTCCAACTTGCCGAAACGTTTGCCAACCATATCTTGCATTTAATCACCACCTAACATGAGGTCACCTATGACCTTCTGAGCCACTCAGAGAGCTTCCAGGAGCTTCCAGAGCATCGAGGTATACCGCAATACCCCTAATGCTTAAAACCGCTCCTAGAAGCCCTCAGAGGGCATTACGGAGGTGCTCATTCATTCATCCGCTCCCACAGTTCTTCCCTGACCTCTGGATGCTGCCACAGCCAGTCAACCATTGCCTTATCTGCCGGGAAAGCCTTTTTCTCTTCATCCCCGGTCAGTAGCCAATCCACACCAACCTCAAGCGCAGCCGCCAGCTTCTCCGCCGCTTTTCGCTTCACTTGATATTTCCCACTTTCAAGCAAACTGATCTGTGGCTGTGAGATACCGGCTCTCCTGGATAGCTCCCACATGCTAAGGCCCCTATCCACCCTCGCGGTCTTCAGACGCTGCCCTGCTCCTGCTGTGTCCACTTCTACCTTCTGGACTGCCTGCTCCACGGGCATCTCACCA
>NZ_JBNPMZ010000016.1:0-65467 GCF_050314255.1 Sporofaciens sp. SGI.106 | reverse complement strand
TGTATATATTTATGATATAATGAGAACAAGTGAAGGAGGGAAGCGTATGGAAAAGAAAAGTATGAAGAAATGGAGTATATTGGTGGTTCTGTTGGCGATGGTACTGATAGTGATGACAGCATTAAAGATAGTACCGGAAGGCAGGAATGAGTCAGTAAATGATACTTCGGTGGCATCAGAGGAAGAGCATGCACCAATGACGAAGGAGCTGATGTCTTTGCTGGAAGATGATCCTGATTTGAAGGCGCTTATGGAGAAGTCGCTTGCCGCCGCTGCGGAAATCAACCCGGATCCCGATACTAATCCGGCTCAGAATCTGGAAGAGTTATATGATTTTCTAGACTGGGCTGCTGTGTGCATGCCATGGAACGTGCTCAAGGACAAAGAGTATCCAACTCTCTACGAGCATATTGACCAGTCGGTGGACTATTTCTGGTTTTTGGTCGATCAGCCATTGGAGGAACTGGAGGGACTGGGTTATTACTATCCTACACTCCAGTATCATGAACCTATCGCCAGCTGGTGCAGACAATACGCTAAGACCTGGGGAACATACCTTGATACTCCGGAGAGCTGGAATGACGAGTATCTGGAGCTGTTCCGTCAGGATCAGAGATTCGGCCTGGATGAGGGATGGTATGAGAGTCCGGAGGAGTGGACAAGTTTTAACGATTTCTTTGCCCGTAAGCTGTCAGATCCTTCAGTGAGGCCTGTCGCTGAAACGGCATTGGTTGCTCCGGCAGATTCCAAACCGCAGGGTGAGTGGGCAATTGACGACAGTGGTGAGCTGGTTCAGAAGGAGGGTGTTCAGATTAAGTCTGCTAATTTCACATCAATTCGACAGCTCATTGGTGAGGAAAGCAAATATGCAGATTCATTTGCCGGAGGTACACTGACACATACTTTCCTGGATGTGAATGATTACCATCGCTATCATTTTCCTATCAGCGGAACGGTGCTGGAATTGCGCAAGATAGAGGGTACGAATGCCGCAGGAGGCATTACCTGTTGGGATGAGAAGACAGGAAAATATGTGTTGGAAGATACCATACCAGGCTGGCAGATGATTGAGACGAGAGATTGTGTGATTCTCGATACAGAGTATGGCATTGTTGCAATTCTGCCCATTGGTATGTCACAAATCTGTTCCTGTAACTGGGAAGACAGCGTACAGGTTGGGGCGAAGGTAGAAAAAGGTGACCCGATGGGGTATTTCCTTTTCGGCGGCAGTGACATTGTGATGGTGTTCCAGGATCAGGTTGAGTTCGACATGGTTGTGCCGGAAGACGGTCAGGGTGGCTATGAGCATCTGCTCATGGGTGAAGCATATGCTAATCTTACACTGAGGTAATGGATAGGGGGACAGGTTCCTTGACTCATTGAGTGTTCAATGAGTCAAGGAACCTGTCCCCCCTGTTTATCCCTTAGATATGTTGCATTTTGAAGATTGGACTGATTTTCTTATAAATCAGCAACACGATCAGAGATACCAGTATACCTTTCAGCAGATTGAAAGGTGCAACGGCAAATGCAACAAAAGTAAGAAGATTGGTGATATTTCCATTTACAGCACTTCCCATACCGATGAGAGCATCCATCGGCATTTCAAAAGCTTTGGCATAAGTAGGAAGCAGAATGTAAGCATTTAAGAAACATCCCAGGAATGTCATAACCACAGTTCCCGTGATCATTCCGATAATAGCACCTTTTCTGGAGTGCATTTTTTTATAGATCAGACCGGCGGGAACTACCAGAGCACAGCCGATCAGGAAGTTGGCGATTTCTCCTACACCTGCAGTCATAGTTCCATTGATGGCAAAATTCAGAAGAATTTTGATAAATTCAATGGTAGCTCCGGCAAGAGGCCCCATCGTGAAACATCCAACCAGTATGGGAACTTCACTGAAATCAATCTCGTAGAAAGCCGGTGCAAAGGGAAGCGGGATCTCAAACAACATTAATACGGTTGCGATTGCAGCCAGCATACCGACCTGGGCAATCATGCGGATTCTTGCGCTTATTTTATTAGTTGCGCTGTTTGTTACATCAGTACTCATTTTCTTTCTCTCCTTTTTGTTAAGTATTGGCTGACGCGCGCCGGCAAAGCCGGCGGCATCATTATGCAGAAAGAAAATCTTCTTGGAATTATGTGACATCTTTTGGCGGTTGTATGGAGGTTGGATGTGTTTGTTTCAATATTATGGGTTATAAAAACAAAAACCCCGATATAGAAAATATCGGGGAACACATCGAGCCATTGTATGTCGCATATTTCTTCTCTCATCCAGACTGTACTGTCGGTTTTGGAATTACACCAAATCAACTGTTGCGCGATTAAGGACAACAGGTCGCGGACTATACCGCCGGTTGGGACTTTCACCCTACCCCGAAGAATTTCAATCCATTACTGTACTATTATAATAGACAGAGTTGAAAGAAACAAGTGGAAATATTAACCTCTTATTGAAAAAATTATATACAAAATTAAAATTCTTCCTCTGAAAGGCGCAGACCTGAAACACTGGTTACCGGAAGGGAAAAACAGACGCTGCCGGCAGGGCTTTTGATACCGGTTTCTTCCATAATAATCCGCATAATTGAATTTTTTTGTGAAGAACGTACAACGATTAAAATCAGTTCTTTTTCTTCGGCGAGAGAAATGCCAAGGAATTTTTGTGCCTGGGAAGCACCGGTTCCTTTGGCGTGGATGACTGTACCGCCAGGCGCCTGAGCACTTCTTGCAGCGTCCATAATGACATCTGTGTAGCCCGCATTGGCGATAGTAATTAACAGTTCATAATCTGTATTCTTCAAAGTGGTTTCCTCCTCTATTTCTATAGGCTGACCTGCAGTAAGATACTGCAGAACTTTTTTGCCGCCCACACTGGAGGGCGGAATTAAGAAGACAATACCGCGGCCGGGAATGTCAATGTGAAGAGACAGGTAAAGATCTCTTTTAAGCTGGCTCCAGGTTTCTTCTGTGATGAAAGAAAGATATATCACTTTTTCAGTGGCTTCCATACCCAAAAGATTAAGAATGGAATCACTTGCTGTTCCGGTGCCAAGTGTGGAGAAACGAACGGATAGCTGATGTTTCTCGAAAAAAGACTGGAAGGTATCGCGCATGGAACGGTTCGTGATAATACCCATAAGATAGATTTTACTCATGATGTATCCTCCATTTCCAGGTGTTATAATTCAATAATATCATCATCTTCCCAGTTGTCCAGACAGGTGGGAGAGGCTGAAGAGGCAGAGTCGCTGTGCAGGGACCGGAAGCGGTAAACTGCACCCAGAATTTGTATGGTGATCAGTGGGGTCATGGCAACCATGGCTACGATACCGAATGCATCCCGTACAATATTGCCGCCAACTGTCTGGCATGCGCCCATGGCAAAGGGCAGGAGAAAGGTCGCGGTCATGGGGCCGGAAGATACACCACCGGAATCGAAGGCAATGGCGGTAAATATTTTTGGGACAAAAAAGGAGAGGATTAACGCAATGGCATATCCTGGAAGTATGAACCAGAATATAGAAATTCCCGTCAGTACCCGGATCATGGAGAGACCTGCAGAGCAAGCGACTCCCAGAGAGAGACTGATGCTCATTGCCTTGCCGGGGATGGCACCGGAAGTTATCTCTTCTACCTGTTCTGTTAATACGTAAACAGCAGGCTCTGCTTTTACAATGAAGTAACCGATAATCATACCAATGGGAATTAATATCCAGCGGTATGGAAAGCCTGCAAGTGTCTGCCCCAGATAGTTCCCAGCAGGCATAAAACCGGTATTTGCGCCGGTAAGGAACAGCACCAATCCGATATAGGTATAGATCAGTCCCACAGTAATTCTAAGCAGCTTTTTCTTTTTGAGCCGCAGGGCAAAGAATTGAAATACGGCGAAAAAAAGAATGATAGGCAGCAGGGAGAAGGCTATTTCCTTCATATACTTTGGAAATCCATGCATAAAATAATGCCAGAGCTCTCTGGAATTTTCAATAACGGGCAGAGAAGGAGGCGTATAGCCGGTATCGGAAGGATGATATAACAGGCCTAAAAGTAATACTGCAAGGATGGGGCCGATCGAGCAAAGGGCAACGAGACCGAAACTGTCATTTTCAGCATGGCGGTCACTTCGTACAGCTGCGAAGCCAATACCAAGAGCCATAATGAAGGGTACGGTTATCGGACCGGTGGTAACACCACCGGAATCAAAGGCAACGGCAAGGAAGTCTTCCGGAATTTGAAATGCCATGAAAAAAACAAGTATGTAAAATCCAACCAGAAGAGGGGAGAGGGCACAGGAGAACAGCATACGAAGAGCTGACACTACCAGAAAAAAACCCACTCCGCAGGCAACAGCAATAATCAGGATATGGTTGGGAACTGCAGGAACCTGTTCTGCCAGAACCTGCAGGTCCGGTTCAGATATAGTGATGATAAAACCGAGAAAGAAGCACAGGAAAAGTACAATATTAAGGCGTCTTGTAGATGCCATTTTTGCTCCGGCTTTTTCTCCCATTGGCGTCATGGCGAGTTCTGCACCCAGTGTGAAAAACATCATGCCGACAGTTATCAGTGCACCACCCAGAAGGAACAGGAGCAGGATTCCGGGTTGGACAGGAGCAATTGTGAAGCAGAGAATCAATACAATTCCGAGAATGGGAAGGAGTGCCTTTATAGCTTCTTCAAATTTTTCGGAAAATCTTGTGTGATAAAAATTCATATTAAAATCCTTTCGGGAAAATAAAATATAAGAAAAGGAGTATCCTGTTGTTCAGATGCTCCTTTGTGACTCACTATATCATATGAATGAAAAAAAAGTAAAGATTCATAAAGATGTAAGAAAAAATTTAGCGCCTTTTTAGCGGCAGATTATCCGAAGAACAGAAATTTCTTCTTTTTCTTTTTGCGTTCTTCTTCACCGATGGCAAGCAACTCATCATAGGCACGTCTCATTTCTCTTTCCCGTTTTTCCCGAACTTTTTTCGGAGGGATATTTGCATACTTTGGATAATGCTCTTCTTCTTCCTGGTGCACGGGTTCCTCAGGAAGACGGAATTTTTTACGGCAGTTGTCACAAAGACCAAAGCTGGGGTCTTTTTTACTGATTCTCAATTCATTTCCACATTTTGGGCAATTCATTCTCGTGTTCTCCTCATGTTAACATATCATTTTACATCACTTTAACAAGAATACCACATTTTTGAGAAATCTACAATTATTTCACAAAAGAGTCATAAATACGTGTTATGATTAGGAAAATGAAAAGCAAATGGTGAGGTGACTGATTATATGGATAGATTACAAATTCTGGTTGTTGATGATGAGAGCAGGATGCGCAAGCTGGTCCGTGACTTTTTGGAGAGAGAGGGATACATTGTGCGGGAAGCGGGAGATGGACTTGAAGCCATGGATATTTTCTATGAGCATAAGGATATCGCGCTGATCATTCTGGATGTTATGATGCCGCATATGGACGGATGGCAGGTGTGCAGGGAGATCCGCCAGTCTTCCAAGGTACCGATTATCATGCTGACGGCGCGTTCGGAGGAGAGGGACGAGCTGCAGGGCTTTGAGCTTGGCGTGGATGAGTATATTTCCAAGCCGTTCAGCCCGAAGATTCTGGTGGCAAGAGTGTCTGCTATTTTGCGGCGGGTACATGGAATGACGGAAGAGGATATTATCCGGGCAGGAGATATTGAGATTAATAAGGCTGCTCATATTGTTCGTATTGACGGTAATCCGGTGGAGCTGAGCTATAAAGAGTTTGAGCTTCTGACTTACTTTGCAGAGAATCAGGGAATCGCACTTTCCAGAGAAAAGATTTTGAATAATGTATGGAATTATGATTATTTCGGAGATGCAAGGACAATCGATACGCATGTAAAGAAACTCCGCAGCAAATTGGGAGACAAAGGAGACTATATTAAGACGGTGTGGGGCATGGGCTATAAATTCGAGGTGACACCATGAGACATTCAATCAAACGGCAGATGACGGGGGGCTTCATAGGACTTATCATTTGCATGCTTTTTCTGATGCTGATTGTGAATGTGAATTTTCTGGAGCCCTATTATGTCAGGGATAAACAGGCGAAGTTCATTGCCATGTACGAACGGCTGAAAGAAGCGGTGACAGAGGACAGTCTTCAGGATGATGATACAGTGAAGGAACTGTTTCAGATGGCAGCAGAGAATAATATGTTTTTCCTGGTTGCGAATACTACAGAACAGAAGGCTTATGCCAATGTACCCGATACAGAGGATCTGACTCAGCAATTATATGAATTCCTTCTGAACCAATCCCCGGAGAATGATATCATCCTGAATCGTACGGATTTTTATGAAATCAGTCAATCCCGGGGGAGGAGCGGCACCACGGAAAATCTGCGGATGAGGGGAAGCCTGGGAGATGGATATTATGTAGTTATCAGCAGCCCGCTGGAGAGTATTCAGGCCAGTGTACAATTATCAAACCGGTTCCTGATTTATGTGGGTTCGATTATGATTGTGGTGTGCAGTCTTCTGGTATGGTTCTTTTCCAAATGGCTGACAGACCCGATTCTGGAGCTCGCAGCATTGTCTGTGAAGATGGCTGATCTGGATTTTGATGCAAAATATGCCAGTGACAGAGATGATGAGATTGGTATTCTGGGTGAGAATTTCAATCGTATGTCGGAGAAGCTTGAGAAAGCAATTACAGATTTGAAAACGGCCAATTATCATCTGCAGAAAGATATTGAACAGAAGGAAAAACTGGAACAGATGCGGGGCGATTTCTTTGGCAATGTATCCCATGAACTGAAGACGCCGATTGCTCTGATTCAGGGTTATGCGGAAGGATTGAAGGAAGGGGTCAGTGATGACCCTGAGAGCCGTGAGTTTTATTGTGATGTAATCATGGATGAGGCGGCTAAGATGAATCAGATGGTCAAGAGTCTTCTGGCACTGAATCAGCTGGAGTTCGGAGATGAAAATGTAGAGTTTTCCAGATTTAACCTGACGGAGCTGATCAGAGGTGTGTTGCAGAGTATGGAGATTATGGCGCAGTCTAAGGAGGTCAGGGTAAACTTTCTGGAGACAGAACCGGTATATGTCTGGGCGGATGAATTCAAAGTAGAGCAGGTTGTGAGAAACTATGTGAGCAATGCTTTTAATCATGTGTCCGGTGATCGGGTAATAGAGATACGGATACGGAAGGAATCGGATAAGGCAAAAGTTACAGTATTCAATACAGGAAATCCTATTCCGGAAGAAGATATTGGTCATATCTGGGACAAATTCTATAAGGTGGACAAGGCTCATACCCGGGAATACGGAGGGAATGGAATTGGTTTATCCATTGTAAAGGCTATTATGGATTCCTTTCATCAGAAGTACGGCGTAAATAATTATGATAATGGGGTTGAATTTTGGTTCGAACTTGATGTAAAATAGAAAAGAAGAAACGATGGGGTTCCTGTACTTTCATCGTTTCTTTTTTTTCGTACATATGATAAACTAAAAAAGAAATGAGAAAGGACAGGACGATTATGATTGCAATGATAGATTATGATGCGGGTAATATTAAAAGCGTTGAAAAAGCTATGCAGCTTCTGGGACAGGAGGTGGAGATTACCCGTGACAAAGAAACGATTTTACGTGCGGATAAGGTGATTCTTCCGGGAGTAGGCGCCTTTGGTGATGCTATGGGCAAGCTCCGTCAATATGGATTGGATGAAATTATCCATCAGGTGGTGGATAAAAAAACACCGTTTCTTGGCATCTGTCTGGGTCTCCAGCTTTTGTTTGAACGCAGTGAAGAAACACCCGGAGTGGAAGGACTGGGCATATTAAAAGGCGAGATACTCAGGATCCCGGATAAGGAAGGACTTAAGATTCCTCATATGGGATGGAATTCACTGGATTTCCCGAGGGAGGGTCGGCTGTTCCGGGGACTGCCGGAGAATCCATATGTATATTTTGTTCATTCCTACTATCTGAAAGCGGAGGACGAAGATATTGTAACGGCAACTACGGAATACAGTACAACTATTCATGCTTCTGTTGAGAAGGATAATGTATTTGCCTGTCAGTTCCATCCGGAAAAGAGCAGTGATATTGGTATACAGATATTGAAAAATTTTGTGGAATTATAGATGGAGGACAGACGGAATGCATACGAAGAGAATTATTCCCTGCCTGGACGTTCATAACGGTCGGGTGGTAAAAGGGGTAAATTTTGTAGATCTGAAGGATGCCGGTGATCCGGTGGAGATTGGAAAGGCCTATGATAAAGCAGGGGCAGATGAACTGGTATTTTTGGATATTACAGCATCCTCTGATGCAAGACAAACAGTAGTTGATATGGTAAGGAAGGTGGCAGAGACGGTATTCATTCCATTTACGGTTGGCGGAGGTATCCGTACGGTGGAAGATTTTAAGGCACTTCTGCGGGAAGGTGCGGATAAGATATCTATCAACTCTTCTGCAATTAATACTCCGAACCTGATTTCCGAGGCTGCAGAAAAATTCGGCAGTCAGTGTGTAGTGGTGGCGATTGACGCCAAACGCAGAGCAGATGGAAGCGGCTGGAATATTTACAAGAACGGCGGACGAATTGATGTGGGAATCGATGCGCTGGAATGGGCAGCCAAGGTTGAAAAATTAGGAGCCGGTGAGATACTTCTGACCAGTATGGACTGTGACGGAACCAAGGCAGGATACGATCTGGAACTGACGAGAGCCATTGCGGAGGAAGTATCCATTCCTGTGATTGCTTCAGGAGGAGCAGGAACACTGGAACATTTTAAGGACGCGCTCACAGAAGGCAAGGCAGATGCGGCGCTTGCGGCATCTCTGTTTCATTATAAAGAGCTTGAGATTAAAGAGGTAAAAGAATACCTGCGCCGGGAGGGAGTATCGGTGCGGCTTTAGGATGCTTTGAAGAGAGGATATAGTTGTATGGCAGCAATTAATAATGACTGGCTGGAGGCTCTGAAAGGAGAGTTTAAAAAGCCATATTATAAAGAACTATTCAATAAGGTAAATGAGGAGTACCGTACGCATCTTGTATTTCCACCGGCAGATGACATTTTCAATGCATTTCATCTGACGCCTCTTAAGGAGGTTAAGGTGGTGATTCTGGGGCAGGATCCATATCATAATGTGGGACAGGCACACGGGCTGTGTTTTTCCGTAAAGAAAGGCGTGGATATTCCGCCTTCGCTGGTGAATATTTATAAGGAGCTTCATGATGATCTGGGATGTACGATTCCGGATCACGGCTATCTGGTGAAATGGGCAAAGCAGGGAGTGCTGATGCTGAACACAGTGCTGACGGTGCGGGCGCATCAGGCGAATTCCCATCGGGGAATCGGATGGGAGGAATTTACTGATGCCGCGATTATGGCGCTGAACAGTCAGGACAGACCGATTGTATTTATATTATGGGGGGCTCCGGCACAGAGAAAAAAAGCTATGCTTCATAATCCGAAACATTTGATACTGGAGGCACCGCACCCCAGTCCATTATCTGCATATCGGGGATTTTTTGGAAGTAAACCATTCAGTAAAACGAATGATTTCCTTGTGGCAAATGGATTGGAGCCGATTGACTGGCAGATAGAATAGTGTATTACATATTGGGGGATTTTGTATGGAGACAAGGTATGATTTATTGATCGTCGGTGCAGGACCGGGCGGTTATGTGGCGGCAAAAAAAGCTGCAGGTCTGGGAATGAAGGCTGCGATCATTGACCGGGGACCGGTAGGAGGAACCTGTATTAACAGGGGATGTATTTCTACTAAGGCGCTGCTTCATGCGGCTACATTGTACCGGGAAATGAAAGAATGTGAGAAATTCGGTCTTTCTGCGGAGAAGGTGAGTTTTGATCTGCAGAAAATTTATGAATATAAGGATCTGTCTGCGGCAGAGATGCGGGAGGATCTGGAAAAAGAATTTGAAGTGCTTGGAGTTACTGTTATTCATGGAGATGCCAGGATCATAGGCAACAGGCGGGTTCGGGTGACGGATTCTGAAGGGACAGCCACAGATTATCTTGGAAAAAATATTCTGATAGCTACCGGGGCAAAGGCGAATATGGCTGATATTCCGGGAATGGAACTTCCGGGAGTCATGACCAGTGAAGAGCTTCTGACTTCCAATGAAAGTCAGTATAAAAGCCTCCTGATTCTGGGAGGTGGCGTGATTGGTCTGGAGCTTGCTACGGTATTCAATGCATTGGGAACAGACGTAACGATTATTGAGATTTCCGACCGCCTGCTTCCGAATATGGATCTGGAGTTTTCCCAGACACTGGAGGAAATGCTGGCACACCGGGGCATTAAGATTTACAAAGAAAGTATTCTGGAGAGAGTAGAGCAGAAGGAAGACGGACTGGGATGCCGGTTTGTCAGCCATGGAAGCAATCAGGAAATCGTAGTGGAAGGTGTACTGGTGTCGGTTGGAAGAAGTGCCAATACCGAGGGACTCTTTGATCCGAGTGTTCCTATTAAACTGGAAAAAGGGAAAATTGTGGTAGACGAATTCTTTATGACCAGCATTCCGGGAATATATGCGGTGGGAGATGTCATAGAAGGCATTCAGCTTGCCCATGTGGCATCGGCAGAGGCTACCTATGTGGTGGAGAGGATGAATAATCTGAAGCCATCGGTTATATTATCTATGGTTCCGAGCTGCCTGTTTACCCCAATATCGATCGTGCCGAGCTGTCTCTATACGGAACCGGAGATTGCCTCTGTGGGACTTACCGAAGAAGAGGCAAGGCGCAAGAGTGTTCCGGTGCGCTGCGGCAGATATGTAATGAATGGCAACGGTCAGTCTATCATTACGAAAGAGGAACAGGGATTTATCAAAGTGCTTTTCGCGGCAGACAGTGATGTAATTCTGGGAGCACAGCTTATGTGTCCGAGAGCAACGGACATGATTGGTGAGCTTGCTACTGCACTGGCCAATGGCCTTACATCAAGGCAGTTAATGTATGCGATGCGTGCGCATCCTACATTTAACGAGGCTATTTCATGTGCAGTTGAAAATAGCAGGAAGTAAAAGGAGAGAGAAGGAGGACAAAATCATGGAACTGAAACAGACAAGAACAATTATGGATGTCAGAAGAGGGTATCTGATGACGGTACTGGGAGTCAGTGTTGCGGCGATATTTATTTCCGCAGTCGTGTCAAATTATTTTGTACACAGCATCCCGATATTTACCGTATGCGTATTTGCAATCTTTATTATTATGTTGTCACTTTTTTATGATGTGTTTATTAATTCTACATATCGTATATTTCTGGTAGGTGACGATGTGTATATTTATTATCCGACGTACAGTTCCCGTGCAGGAAACGAGTTCATTTATTACAAGGTTCTTAATGTGACCCGTTCCACAGTAAAGGGAAGTTCTATCGTATTTGATGGAACAGTTGCGGTAAAAGCAGATGGAGTAGAGCGTCCGGGCATGCGTGATGTGAAGAATCCGAAGGAACTTTTCGAGGAAGTATTCCAGGATGAACATGTATACACGATTCAGAAAAATTTCCGTATTTCCCGAATCTTTGAGGGAGAAAATGAATTGATGGAATGCCTGGCAAAGAAGAAACGTGCGAATAAAGCGAACCAGAATGGTTAGAAAATAAGATGGAAAAATCTCTGATGGCAGAACTCGGTAAAGGGGTTGGTTATCAGAGATTTTTGTTATATGAAAACTTTGAAAATCTCTCTTGACATTTATCTAAAACTATGTTTATATTTAATTATGAACATATGAACAGATATTCATATGTATAGGAGGAGAGATATGACAGAAATAGATAAAAACAGAGAAAGCTGCAATTGTGGCTGTGGTCACGAACATCACCACGATGAAGAATGTGGATGCGGTCATGAGCACCATCACGATGAAAAATGTGGCTGCGGACACGAACATCATCACCATGAACACGATGAAAAATGCTGCTGTGGTCATCATCATGATCATGAGGAGCACCATGAACATCACCATGACCATGGGCATCATAAACATCATCATGAACCGGATTTTACATCTGTATCTGCCGGTGTGGAACAGAGAGTATATATTCTGGAGAATTTGGGCTGTGCCAATTGTGCCGCTAAGATGGAGAAGAAGATACAGGAGCTGCCGGGTGTAAAGATGGCAAGTATTACATTTGCCACAAAACAGCTTCGGGTGGCGGCTGATCATCAGGAAGAGCTGCTGCCGAAGTTTCAGGAGATATGCAGTTCCATAGAAAGCGAAGTGACCGTAACACCAAGGGAAGAAGTAAAAGCAGAAAGAAAGACTGGAGAAAACCATGTGGGAAAACGAGGATTCTTTGCGGAAAATAAATCAGATCTTCTGCCTATTATCGGAGGAGCAGTTCTTTTTGCCGCAGGAGTGATTATGAAACAGACAGGCGTTGAGACAATCTATTTCCGAATTGTATTTCTGATTGCCTACCTGGCGTTGGGGCAGGAGATTGTAAGGACGGCATTTTCAAATCTCTTAAAGGGAAGAGTGTTTGATGAGAATTTCCTTATGAGTATTGCTACACTGGCTGCTCTGGCTATCGGTGATTTCGCAGAGGCAGTGGGTGTTATGCTGTTTTATCGGATAGGAGAATTATTTGAGCATGTGGCAGTGGAGCGAAGCCGTTCTCAGATTATGGATGCGGTAGATATGCGTCCGGAGGTTGTGAACCGGATGAATGGTGAGGAGGTTCTGGTGATTCCGGCAGAGCAGGCATGTGTTGGTGATATCCTGCTCATTCGTCCCGGGGACAGAATTCCTCTGGATGGAGTTGTGATTGACGGGGAGAGCAGGCTGGATACATCTCCGGTAACCGGGGAACCTGTCCCTGTGGCTGTGAAGGAAGGGACAGAGCTTCTGTCAGGCTGTGTTAATGGTCAGGGTCTGCTGAAGATGAGAGTGATGAAGCCGCTTGGTGAGTCAATGGTGACCAGAATTTTAAATTCCGTGGAAAATGCGGCGGCAGGAAAGCCAAAGCTGGACCGTTTTATTACACGGTTTGCAAGAGTGTATACACCGGTGGTGGTACTGGCGGCTATTGCAACGGCAGTAATTCCGTCACTTATAACGGGAGACTGGAAGCATTGGATATATACCGCGATTACCTTCCTGGTTATCAGTTGTCCGTGTGCATTAGTATTAAGTGTGCCGCTGGCATTCTTTTCCGGTATCGGAGCAGGGTCCCGACAGGGTATTCTGTTTAAGGGAGGCGTTGCACTGGAAGCGTTAAAGGATGTGAAGGCTGTTGTTATGGATAAAACCGGAACCATTACAAAAGGAGAGTTTCGGGTACAGAGCATCGTTCCGTATCAGAATCAGGAGATGAATGATATATTGAAAATGGCTGCTCAGTGCGAACTTGGTTCAACGCATCCTATAGGAATCAGCATTGTGGAGGCTGCCAGGGAGAGAAAGCTTCCGCTTGTTCGTCCGGAGGGAGTGGAAGAAATATCCGGAAAGGGCATTCGTGCTGTATGTGAAGGAAAAGAGATCCTGTGTGGTAATCAGACTTTTCTCAAAGAGCGGGGAGTTGATATTGATGGTTATCACAACGAGCAGTACGGAACAGAAGTGCTGGTTGCGGTGGAAGGAAGATTTGCCGGTTATCTGGTGATAGCCGATACCGTTAAGGAGGATGCAAAAGAGTCTATTCGGGTTATGAAACAGCACCATCTGGTAACAGCCATGCTGACCGGAGATGCTCAGAACAGTGCACAGGAGGTGGCTCGAATAACAGGAATTGACGAAGTATACGCCAAACTTCTTCCGGAAGAGAAGCTGTCAAAGCTTCAGGATATCCGAAGCCGTCATGGGGCAGTGCTTTTTGTGGGAGATGGAATTAATGATGCTCCGGTGCTTGCGGGAGCCGATGTCGGGGCAGCAATGGGAAGCGGAGCCGATGCGGCTATAGAGGCTGCAGATGTTGTATTTATGAATTCATCTGTGAGTGCGATTTCCCAGGCCATAGAGATAGCCAGGACAACCGGACGGATTGCTATGCAGAATGTAGCCGGTGCGCTGACGGTTAAGGCTCTGGTCATGATTCTGGGCTTTCTGGGCTTTGCGAATATGTGGATGGCGGTGTTTGCAGATACGGGAGTTGCCATGCTCTGTGTTATGAATTCCATTCGTGTTCTGGCGACAGGACGAAAAAAAGATTAGAATATAGATATTATTAGATGTTGGGGGGCAAAAGCCCCCAACTATGACACTAAAGTTACGAAATGATAAAAAACTGTTAACTTTGGTGTCATTTTAGTTGAAACTGTTGAAATAAAAAGCTGCATTTGGCATAATTAACAAATGAGCAGATGTTCATATATGATAGAAAGAGGAAAGTCGGTATGGAAAGATTAGAAGTGGAATGCTGTGATGTTGTGGCAACACATGATACTGCTATTGAAAAGGTAAAGGATACGATGCCGGGAGAAGATACCATGCGGGAATTGGCTGATTTTTATAAGGTTTTTGGTGATGCCACAAGAATTCGAATTTTGTGTGTTCTGCTTCAGGCGGAAGTATGTGTCTGTGATCTGGCAGAACTTCTGGGTATGACGCAGTCGGCGATTTCACATCAGCTCAGGATTTTAAAACAGGCAAAATTGGTGAAAAACAGAAGAGAAGGTAAAACAGTTTATTATTCGCTGGCAGATGATCATATCCAGACGATTATCAGTCAGGGAATGGAGCACATTGCAGAGTAGAGGAATAGAATACGCATGACAAAACAGTTGAAGACAAGGGGTTTGGTCCTTGGTATTGGAATTTTAATTTATCTGGTAGTATTGTATGCTGTTAACCGTATGCTGATAACGGACAGAGTAAAATATATTATGTTTTTTGTTACCTACCTTGTAATTGGATTCGAGGCATTTCGAAAATTTAGTGAGAATGTTTCAAATAGAAAGATTCTGGATGAGAATTTTCTGATTATACTGGCAACAATGGGCGCCTTTGGTGTGGGAAGATATCAGGAGGCTGTTTTTGTTATGCTTTTATTTGAAGCAGGGTATTTTGTCGAAGCCCTGTCGGTGGATCGCACGAAGCGCAGGATCGCAGATCTTATAAATATTCGACCGGAATATGCAACGAGAAAAGTAAGGGGAAGAGAATTCCGGGTTGTTCCGTCGGCACTTAAGCTTTATAACATCATTGTGATTAAGCCGGGAGAAAGAGTTCCGGTTGATGCTGAGATCGTGGCAGGTACTACTTCGTTGGATACTAAAGCGCTTACCGGTGAAGCGATGCCACGGTCAGCGGGAGTCGGAGATGTTATTTACAGCGGCAGTATTAATCTGACTGGTGTGATCGAGGCAAAGGTATTGAGAATATATGAGGATTCTACGGTTTCCAGAATTATGAAAATGGTAGAGGAGGCACAGAATCATAAGTCGGAGAGTGAGAATTTTGTTGCAAAATTCATCCGGATATATACTCCGGTCGTAATGCTTCTGGCGGCTCTCACTGCTTTTGTACCCGTTTATTTCTTTCAACTGGATTGGGAAATCTGGGTATACAGAGGGCTGGTCGTTTTGATTGCGGCGTGTCCGGCCGGACTTATCATGTCTACGCCAGTAGCTTTTCTGGGCGGTATCGCCTGTGCTGCAAGACAGGGGATTCTGGTAAAAGGCGGTAATTATCTGGAGGATCTCACGAAGGCAGATACGTTTATTTTTGATAAAACAGGTACATTAACGGAAGGTGTATTTCGGGTAAAAGAGATTAAGGCTGTTGGTATGAGTGAGGACGAACTTTTAAAAATAGCGGCTCATATTGAGAGTTATTCGAATCATCCAATTGCGCATTCGTTGCGTACAGCATATAAAGGAACTTATGATAAGCGCAGGGTGAAAAAGATTCGTGAAGAATCCGGTCTTGGAATCAGTGCCAGCTATGATGGAGAAAGAGTACATATTGGTAACTATCGGATGGCGCAGAAGTATGGAGTACAGACTGAGAAAGTTAAAACAGACGGAACGGTACTGTATATTATAATAGGAGATCGCTATGCCGGTTACATCGTGATTGCAGATGAGATAAAAGAGGGAGCAATGGAAATGATGGATGTCCTGAAGGAACGTTATCATGCTGTTCTTGTTATGCTGACCGGTGACAGTAAAGATGCAGGAAAGCGGGTGGCGAGAAAGCTTCGGATGGATTATGCATATACCAGTCTCATGCCGGAGGATAAGATGGAACGGGTAGAAGAGTTCCTTCAGGGGCAGGGTGCTATGGAAAAGGTAGTGTGCGTAGGAGATGGAATGAATGATGCACCCATTCTCGCACGTGCGGATGTGGGAATTGCCATGGGAGCACTCGGTTCCGCAGCGGCTATTGAGGCTGCAGATGTCGTGCTGATGGAAGATGATCTTCCTAAAATTATTGATGTTATTAAGATTGCGAAGGAAACTCTCCGGGTAGTAGGGCAGAATCTTTCTTTCGCATTGATGATAAAATTTTTGATTTTGCTATTTGCCGGAATTGGTTACATCAGTATGTGGGAAGCTGTGTGCGCAGATGTGGGGGTTATGATAATTTCAGTAATTAATGCAGCCTGGGTGGTAAAATATCAGGCGTAAAAGACAATCTGCATAGTAGATAGATGGAGGAATATATGAAAAAGAATCTGGGAACAATAACAGCGGCTCTTATGCTGGCGATTTCACTGGTTGGCTGTGGTGCTCATCCTTCGGAAGAAGGGGTGGAATTGCTGGAAGAAGGAAAGTATGAAGAAGCAATCGGAAAGTTTGAGGAGGCAATTGAAAAAGGAAAAAATGAAGCGGATGCTTACAGAGGAATAGGAATTGCCAGATGGGAATTAGAAGATTATGAAGGCGCCCTGACAGCTTTTCAATCCGCATTGGAGCAGGATGCAGAGGCCACGGCAACTCTTTATAATTTTCTGGGCAGCTGTGAGATGAAGCTGGGAGATGCGAAAAGTGCGTTGAATTATTATCGACTGGGAATTGCTTCGGAGGATTGCAGTGATGAGATGAAGCGGGAGATGCGTTTTAATGAGATTGCTGCTTATGAGCAGACAGGTGATTATGAAAGTGCCAGAACGAAGCTTAAGGAATACGTGAAAGATTATCCGGATGATGAGAGAGCAGCGAAGGAAGCAGAATTTTTAGAGACACGCTAAGGCAGGAAATATTGATGATAGAATTAGAACGGGAAATGGAACGGGTGATACTGGTGGGTATCAGTACACAGGATAATGATGATGCTGAGAAATCTCTGGAGGAGCTGGAGGAACTGGCGAAGACTGCAGGTGCGGTTACAGTCGGAAAAGTTCTGCAGAGACGGGAACAGATGCATCCGGGAACCTATGTTGGAAAGGGAAAACTGACAGAGATCAAAGACCTTCTGTGGGAAACGGAGGCTACGGGAATCATATGTGATGACGAGCTTTCTCCGGCTCAGCTTGGTAATTTAAGAGATGAACTTGACACAAAAATTATGGACAGAACACTTTTGATTCTGGATATTTTCGCATCCCGTGCATCTACCAGTGAGGGAAAGATTCAGGTGGAACTGGCACAGCTCAAATATCGTCAGTCCAGATTGACCGGATATGGAACATCGCTTTCCAGACTGGGAGGCGGAATCGGTACCAGAGGACCGGGTGAGAAGAAGCTGGAGATGGATCGGCGATTAATTAAGAGCCGGATAGCAAAATTAAACAGGGATCTTAAGGAAGTAAAAAGTCATCGTGAAGTAACACGTGAACAGAGAAACCGGAATCATATGCCGGTGGTGGCAATTGTGGGATATACCAATGCAGGAAAATCCACACTTTTGAATCTTCTGACCGGAGCAGGGATTCTGGCAGAGGATAAGCTGTTTGCCACGCTGGATCCTACTACACGCGGATATCGTATGGAGAGTGGACAGGAGATCCTTTTGACAGATACGGTTGGGTTTATCCGGAAACTTCCGCATCATCTGGTGGACGCTTTTCGCAGTACTCTTGAGGAAGCGAAATATGCAGATATCATCCTACATGTAGTGGACGTGGCCAATCCACAGATGGATGAGCAGATGTACATTGTGTATGAGACGTTGTCCATGCTGGGGGTTCAGGATAAGCCGATTATCACAGCATTTAATAAATGTGATCTTATGCCGGAAAGGATGACTGTGCGGGATTTTAAAGCGGATGAAACAGTTTTTATCTCGGCAAAAACCGGAGAGGGTGTTACAGCACTTTTAGAGAAGATTGAATCTGTTCTTCGTGGACAAAAAATTGCCATAGAGAAGCTGTATCCGTATAAAGATGCGGCAAAGATCCAGTTGATCCGAAGATATGGAGAGTTGATCGAAGAAGAGTATCTGGAAGATGGAATTGCGGTAAAAGCTTATGTACCTGCCAGAATTTATGAAAGCATTATGTGAGGGGGACGGTATATGGCGTTACAATTTATTCTGGGTGGATCCGGTTCCGGAAAATCCCATCATCTTTATAAAACAGTTATTGAGGAATCCGGGAGAAATCCCGGATTAAATTACATGGTCCTGGTGCCTGAGCAGTTTACGATGCAGACACAGAAGGACCTTGTTTTGATGCATGAAAAAAAGGGGATTATGAATATAGATGTGCTCAGTTTCGGGCGTTTGGCGTACCGTATTTTTGAGGAAACAGGAAAGGGTAATACACCTGTTCTGGATGATGAGGGCAAAAATCTGATTCTTCGACGAATTGCGGGAACCTGTGAATCCAATCTTAAGGTTCTGAGGGGAAATATGAAAAAGCTGGGATACATCAGTGAGGTGAAATCCGTCCTCTCTGAGTTTACCCAGTATGATATCGGATCGGATGAAATAGAACGTGTAATGAAGCAGGCAGGAGAAGAGTCTTATTTGTATTATAAGCTACAGGATATTCTGGTTTTACAGAAAGGATTTCAGGAATATCTGAAGGATAAATTTATTACAAAGGAAGAGGTGCTGGATGTGCTCTGCGAAGTGGCAGAGGAATCTGAACTGTTGAAGAGAAGTTGTATCGTTCTGGACGGATTTACCGGATTTACACCGGTACAGAACCGTCTGCTTGCAAAGCTTATGAAACTGTGTCTTGATGTAAGGATTACGGTGACTATTGATGAGAGAGAGAATCCTTATGTATATCAGCATCCGTACCAGCTCTTTGGGATGAGTAAGAAGACAGTTTCATCTCTGATAGCTATTGCAAAGAAAGAGGGAGTTGAGATAAAAGAACCTGTATGGATGAAGGAAAAACCATTTTTCAGATTCCGGGAAGAACCTGCTCTGGCATGGCTTGAGTCTTCTTTATTTCGTTATACAGGGGAGTCATACATAAAAGAGCAGAAGGCGGTAGTAATCCATGAAGCAACCAACCCGGGAGAAGAGGCAATGGCAGCAGCAGGTGAAGTTCGCCGTCTGGTTCGTACGGAAGGCTATCGTTATCGGGAGATTGGCGTGATTGTCACGGATATGAATACATATGGAGAGTATCTGGAACGAGCCTTTCTTCAATATGGAATTCCGATTTTTATGGATCATAAGAGAAGTATACTTTTGAATTCTTTTGTGGAGTATTTAAGGAGCCTGCTTGCTATGGTGGAGCAGGGATTTACTTATGACAGTGTATTTCGTTTCCTGAGAAGCGGATATTTTCCTTTTGAGCATGAGAAGCTGGATACTCTGGATAATTATGTGCTGGGGCTTGGAATCAGGGGATATAAGAAATGGCAGGAAAAATGGGTAAGGCTTCTGCCTGGGATGAAGGAAGAGGATTTGGATAGTGTGAATCATCTCAGAAGACAATTGGTTGAGAAACTGGATGGTCTGGTGTTTGTGCTTCGCCAGCGGAGGAAGACGGTGCGGGACATTACGGAGGCTCTCTATGATTTTCTGGTGGCGGAAGGGATGCAGCAGACGTTGAAGGTGCAGGAGGATGCATTTCTTGAGAGAGGGGAGCTGGCGCTTGCCAAAGAGTATGCGCAGATATATGGAATCGTAATGGGATTGTTTGATAAATTTGTAGAACTTCTGGGAGAGGAACAGGTGAGTCTGAAGGAATACTGTGATATGCTGGATGCCGGATTGAATGAGGCTAAAGTAGGTGTAATCCCGCCGGGTATGGACCAGGTGGTTGTCGGAGATATGCAGAGGACAAGACTTCGGGATATTAAAGCCCTTCTTTTCCTGGGGGCGAATGATGTATACCTTCCGGGAGCATTGATGCGAACCGGACTTCTGGGAGAGCGGGACAGGGAGAAATTTCAGAAAGAGAAGATTTCTCTTACCCCGGGAGGAAAAGAACAGGCTTATGTGCAGAAGTTTTATCTTTATCTGAATCTGACGAAACCTACCCGAAAGCTCCATATTTATTATAGTCGTGTGTCTTCCGGAGGAAAGAGCCTGAGACCGTCCTATCTCGTTCAGGAGATCCGAAGAATTTTTCCGAATCTGTCGGTGGTGGATGAGAGTCAGAAGACGCTGCGGGAAAAGGAAATTTCGGAAAATACAGCTGTGGCGGATCTGATCGAAGGGCTGAGGATGAGAAGTGAAAAATCGGGAAGTGCATGGATGGAACTCTACAGCTGGTATCAGCGAAACCCGGATTGGGCAGGAAGAATTGCAGCCATTCTGGACGCAGGATTTTATCACAGACCGGTGGATGAGATCAGTGAGGCTGCGGCGAGACAGCTTTACGGGGAGCATTTTGAAAACAGTATCACCAGAATGGAGCGGTTTTCAGCCTGTGCATTTGCTCATTTTCTGACGTATGGGCTGGCACTTAAGGAACGTCAGGAATTTGAATTTCAGGCGGTAGATATGGGAAATGTATTTCATAAGGCTATAGAATATTATTCCCGTAAACTGGAAAAAGAGGGTCGGGGCTGGACGGAAATCAGCGAGGAGGAGCAAAAAAAGTATGTATCAGAGAGTCTGGAACTGGCAATTGCAGATTATGGTAATTCCGTTCTTTACAGTTCTTTTCGGAATGAACACATGATTACTCGCATGAAACGTGTGATGGAACGTACGGTATGGGCGCTTACGAATCAGCTAGAAAGAGGCGATTTTAAGCCATCGGCATATGAGCTTCGATTTGGAAGTGGTAAGATTGACCGGGTGGATACCTGTGTGGATGGAGACCAGGTCTATGTGAAGGTGCTGGATTATAAGACGGGTATGAAAGAGTTTGATATCTCTGCGCTTTATCATGGGCTGCAGCTGCAGTTGATGGTATATATGAACGCTGCAGTGAATGCGGCACAGCAGTGGTATCCACAGAAAGACGTTATCCCGGCAGGGGTGTTTTATTACAGAATCAGAGATCCCTTTGTGGAGAAAACGAAAGATGAAGGTCAGAGGGAGAAGATGATATTGAAAGAGCTTCGACCGGATGGAATCGTGAATCTGGATCAGGAATCACTTCGGCATCTGGATCGGAGTATGGCCGGGGACAATGCCGGAGAATCTCTGGCGATTCCGGTTAAGCTAAAAAAGGGCGGAGGACTTGCGAAGACTTCGAAAGCGGTGAGATCGGAGGAGTTCGAGACGATGTCAGCTTATGCCGGGGAGAAAGTGGAACAGCTCCATCGTCAGATCCTGGAGGGCGATGTGTCAGTAATGCCATACCGTATGGGAAATAAAACAGGGTGTGATTACTGCGGATATCGTCATATCTGTGGATTTGATCAGCATATTCCTGGATATGGATACCGGAATATTTCCAAACTTTCGAGAGAAGAAGCAATTGCAAAAATGCGTCAGGATACAGGCAGAGAGGAGGTGCAGTCATGAGCGTGGTATGGACAGAAGAGCAAAAGAAAGTGATTGATCTTCAGAATCGGAATATTCTGGTATCGGCAGCGGCGGGATCCGGAAAGACGGCTGTACTGGTAGAAAGAATCATTTCCATGCTGGTGCGGGAGAATGATCCGGTGGATGTGGATCGGCTTTTGATTGTCACCTTTACGGAAGCGGCTGCTGCTGAAATGAAGGAGAGAATTCGAGATGCGATTGAGAAGAAACTGGAAGAAAATCCTGAAAATGAACATTTAAAGCGGCAGGAGACTTTGATTCACAATGCGCAGATTACTACGATACACAGTTTTTGCCTGTCGGTAATCCGGGAACATTTTCATAAGATAGATCTGGATCCAGGTTTTCGGATTGGTGAAGAGGGGGAATTGAAGCTTCTGAAGCACGATGTACTGGATCAGCTTCTGGAGTCCTGGTATGAAGAGGGAGAACCACAGTTTCTGGATTTTACAGAGGCATATGCAGATGGAAGGGATGATAAAAAGCTGGAGGGATTATTATTAAAGCTTTATGAATTTTCCCGAAGTTATCCGGATAGTGAGGAATGGCTGAAGACCTGTGTAAAATCTTACCGGATTGATACGGCTGAGGAACTGGAAGCTTCCCCTTATTTTCAGACTGCAACGGAAAATGTGCGCCGATATATGGAGAGTGCACTGACAATGATCGAGGAAGGAATCGAAGTATGCCGAAGCGCAGAAGGACCATATATGTATGAGGAAGCGTTTGTGTCAGACCGGCATCAGGCAGAAGCTTTTCTGAGTGCAAAAACTTATGCAGAATTTTATGAGGTGAGTCAGAATATTGTATGGGCAAGGCTTGCACCTAACCGGGATAAGGATGTGTCTGAAGAAAAAACAGCGCAGGCAAAGGCAATTCGTGAAGAGGTTAAGGGAATCATAAAATCGGCGGCAGAGCAGTATTTTACAGAACCGTTAGAAGATGTGCTGGAGGGCATGAAGAGCTGTGCACCGATGATGGATGTGTTGGCGCGGCTTACCTGTGCATTCGCGGCAGCGTTTGAGGAGGCAAAGAGGACGCGCAATATCATTGATTTTGATGATATGGAGCAGTATGCGCTTCAGATTCTTACAGATAAGACAGAGGAAGGAAGGGTTCCTTCCAGAGTTGCGAGAGAGTATCAGGAACAATTTCAGGAAGTTATGATTGACGAGTATCAGGACAGTAATCTGATACAGGAAACGATTCTGACCAGTGTGTCCGGTGTGGCGGATGGACGCTACAACCTTTTTATGGTGGGAGATGTGAAACAGAGCATCTACCGGTTCAGGCTTTCCAGACCAGAATTATTTATGGAAAAATTCGATTCTTATTCTCTGTCAGATAGTAAGGAACAGAGAATTGATCTGCATAAAAATTTTCGAAGCCGAAAAGAGGTATTAGACAGTGTAAACTTTCTGTTCCGGCAGATCATGACCCGTTCGCTTGGCGGTGTGGTCTATGATGATCAGGCGGCATTATATGTGGGGGCGGATTATGCGCCTGTGCCGGGGAATGAGACGGAGGTTTTGCTGGTCGATACGGAATATGAAGAAGTTTTGGAAGATATTCCGTATACAGGAAATGCCGGTGGAAATGTGGTAAATGTTTCTCTTCCGGCAAGAGAGACAGAAGCCCGGGCGATTGCAGGAATCATAAAGAGACTCTTGGATTCTCAGATGGTTACGGATAAAAAAAATGGAGAGCTCCGACCGGTAAGGCATTCGGATATTGTTATTCTGACCAGAAGTGTAAAGGGATTCTGTGATGTGTTTACGGAGGTTCTGATGCGTGAAGGAATTCCGGTCTGTGCGGGAACCAGGGAAGGGTATTTCGAGACACGGGAGATAGGAGTGTTATTGGATTATTTGAGTATTATTAATAATCTGAAGCAGGATATTCCGTTGACGGCGGTACTTCGCTCTTTTTTTGGCGGCTTTTGTGATGAAGAACTGGCGGTGATTAGAAGTACGTACCCAAATCGACCCTTTTGGCAGGCGGTAAGCCTGTATGCCCGGGGAGATGAAATTGAGAATTCTGCTGATAAAGTAATCTCTTCTGAGAAAATTAGAAAAAAACTTACAGCTTGTCTGGGACAGATAGAAATGTTCCGGCAAATGGTTCCATTTACATCAATTCATGAGCTTTTGTGGAAGATTATGGACCAGACCGGATACCGGGACTATGTGTCTGCTCTTCCGGGCGGGGAGCAACGCAGGGCAAATCTGGAAATGCTGTTGGAGAAGGCAATGGCATTTGAAGGAACAAGTTACAAAGGATTATTTAATTTTATTCGGTATATTGAACAGCTGAAGAAGTATGAGGTGGATTACGGGGAAGCTGCTATGGAGGATGAACAGTCGGACAGTGTCCGTATTATGAGTATACATAAGAGTAAGGGGTTGGAATTTCCGGTTGTCATTGTTGCCGGGATGAGCAAAAGATTTAATCTGCAGGATACCAGAGGGAGTGTTCTGATTCATGCTGGTCTTGGTGTGGGTCTGGACAGTGTGGATGTGGAGCAACGCATGAAAACGCCGTCTTTTTTGAAGAGGGTGATACAAAAAGAAGAGGTGCTGGAAACACTGGGAGAAGAACTTCGTGTACTCTATGTGGCGCTTACCAGGGCGAAAGAAAAGCTGATTATAACCGGAACGTTGAAAGAACCGGACAAAATTCCGGGACTTACAGAAGAGAAGAAGGGAATGACGGAGACGGTCACCCCTCTTTCATTTGGAAGGCTGTCGCGAGTTTCTTCTTATATAGATTGGTTATTGCCGGCTCTGGCGGGCAGGGGAGAAAAAACTCCTGTCAGGGTGGAAACGGTGAATCTTCCGGATATGGTAAAAGCGGAGATGGAAGAAGAGGTATCGGATCTGTTTACCAGAAAAGCATTGGAAGAGTGGGATACGGAACGGATATTTGATGAAGAAATGAGGAGTCTGATAGAAGCCCAGTTTTCGTATTCTTACCCGTTTGATGAGTTGATGGGCAAAAAATTAAAGTTTACCGTGTCCGAGCTTAAGAAAAGAGAGTATCTGGAGGAGGAGGCCGGTGAGCTTTTAATTACAGAAGAACCGGTTGTGCCACTGATTCCCAGATTTCGAAAAGAAGAAAAGGAAGTATCCGGTGCTTCCAGGGGAAGTGCTTATCACAGAGTGCTGGAACTTCTTGATTTTACAAAGGATTATGATATCCGGTCCCTGGAAAAGAGCATTGGAGACATGGCAGAGGCGGGCAGAATCGCTGGAGAAATGGCAGAATGTGTGAGGCCGGCGGATGTCAAGCAGTTTCTTGAGGGTGATGCGGGTCAGAGGATGCAAAGAGCAGCCAGGAAAGGACTTCTCTGGAAGGAACAGCCTTTTGTATTGGGGGTCCCAATGGAGGAAATCTATCCGAAGATAGATGCCGCACATGTAGGAACGTCAGGAGAGACAATTCTGGTTCAGGGAATCATAGATGTCTATTTTGAGGAAAATGATGAGCTGGTTCTGCTGGATTACAAAACGGATAAGGTGTACCATGGAGAACAGCTGGTGGAAAAGTATCATGCTCAGCTTGAGTATTATGCAAAAGCCCTGGAGCAGATAACAGGAAAGCATGTAAAAGAGAAAATTATATATTCAATCACACTGGGAGAAGAAATCCGGATGTAATGAGAAGGGAATGCCGTCTGAATACGGTGTTCTCTTTTTTTAGTACAATATTGTATTGACAAACAATATTATATAACATATAATATGACTGTAAGAACAATATTAACAAAATAATAATATTGTATAAAATTATAGCAAGGGAGTGATACTATGGTATTCAATACCGGTGCAGCGCTTTTGGATGCAATCGTTCTGGCAGTTGTATCAAGAGAACCGGAAGGGACATATGGATATAAGATCACTCAGGATGTAAGGAAGGCGATTGAAGTATCAGAGTCAACACTGTATCCGGTGCTTCGCAGACTTCAGAAGGATGAATGCCTGGAAGTATATGACCGACAGTTTGACGGAAGAAACAGACGTTACTATAAGGTGACGGATCGCGGAAAAACACAGCTTCACTTATATCAGAGTGAGTGGAAGAAATATTCCGGAAAGATTAATGAATTATTTGAGGGAGGTGTTACTGCATGAACCGCATAGAATTTATGACAGAGCTTGCCGCATTACTGCAGGATATATCGGCGGAAGAGCGGGTAGAAGCAATGCAGTATTATAATGATTATTTTGATGATGCCGGTGAGGAGAATGAAGAAAAGATTATTGAAGAACTGGAAAGCCCGGCGAAGGTTGCTGCTGAGGTAAAGGCAGGACTGAAGACTCAGGAGGATGATACTTCTGAGTATCGGGAGACTGGATATACAGATACCAGATTTGAGAGTAAGGAGTCCCCGGCAACGAGAAAGACAGCTCAGGAGAAAAATGGATATAAAGACAGCAAGGCCTATGACTATGGAATTGGCAGGGAAAACGAAACGGGGAAACAGACGGGTGAGGAGACTCCGCCGAGAACCAGTAAAGTATTGAAAATCATCTTAATTATTGCAATTGCAATTTGTGCTTTTCCGGTGGCAGTTCCGCTGGCACTGGGAATACTTGGTGTGATTTTTGGATTGGGAGTGACAGTGGTTGCGCTTTTTGCCGCATTGCTTATTGGATCAGTGGCAGTAGCAATTGCAGGTGTTGCACTCTTCGTAACAGGATTGATTACTTTGGTTACAGAATTTGCAATAGGTCTTGCTCTGACCGGAAGCGGTATGATTGTTACGGTGATCGGTGTGATAGCAACTGTGGCATCAGTAAGACTATGTATCATTGTTTTCCCGGGAATTGTCCGTGGGATTGTATGGTTGTGCCGCAAACCATTTCAGAAAAGAAAGGCGGTGGCATAGATGAAAAAAGGATGGAAGATTTTCTGGATCACCTGTGGAATAGCTGCGGCAATCGGTCTGGTGTTATGCGTGATCGGAGTGGGCATGGGAGCCACGGTTGGAGCTGTGCAGGCAAGATTTCCTAATGGAATCGGTCTGGTGGATAATGTCGACCTGATATGGTTTGATGATGAATATGAGCCGGAGTATGAAGATGGAGAGACACCGAGTGTGTCGGATGACAGCCAGAGCTTCCGGGGAGTACGGGAGGTGGAAGTGGACGTGTCACGGCTCAGTCTTCAGATTATGGAGCAGAATGACGGCACGGATGATATTCGTGTGGAAACGGCGAACGTAAACTCCCGGCTGGGACTTCGGTATTATCAGGATGGAGATAAACTTGAAATAACTACGAAAAAGAATCTTCATAATATTAGCAATGGAGGGACGGTATGGCTCTATCTTCCAAAAGACAGACTGGCAGAGGTAGATATCAGTATGAAGGCCGGAAGAGTATATATACAGAATTTGAATGCAGATAGCTTTGGCCTGGATGTGGGGGCCGGAGAAGGAGTGATTGATCAATTTTCGTCAACAGAAGCAGATTTAAACTGTGGAGCAGGAAGGCTGGAAGCATTTGGTATATTCAGCGGAAAACTGGATGTTGATTGTGGTACCGGTGAGGTTGAATTAACAACGACAGGAAGAAAGCAGGATTATAATTATAACGTGGATTGTGGAATTGGCGAGGTAGAGATCGGTGGTGATTCCTATGCCGGAATCGGAGTAAGAAAACAGGAATCCAATCAGGCAATGAAAGCAATGAATATTGATTGCGGAGTTGGACGTGTTGCTGTAAATTTTATAGAGGAGGAATAAATCATGGAACAGAAAAGATTATATCGTTCAAGAAATCAGCGTATGGTTTGTGGCGTATGTGGAGGAATAGCAGAATATTTTAATATAGATCCGACACTGATCCGCCTTGCCTGGGTATTGTTTGCACTGTCAGCAGGGTCCGGAATACTTGCATACATTATTGCAGCGATAGTTATCCCGGATGAACCGTAAATGAGTTCTTAAAATGAATATTTTCGTTAATATATGTGCATACTCCTGAAAAAGAAAGGGGTATGCACATATGTCTGTAAATAAAGAAAAGAAGATTGTTTTAAGCGAATTGACTGAAGAGGAAAAACTAAAATACGAAATTGCTGAAGAACTTGGGCTGCTTGATAAGGTGATGACACAGGGATGGCGTTCCCTGTCTTCCAAAGAGACAGGAAGGATAGGAGGTCTTGTTACTAAAAAAAGGCGGGAGATGTTACGGCAAAATTAACAGAAATATTAAGAAGTGTGAACAATTATTGACAAGTCTTGAAATGGAAAAACCATTTTGCTATAATCGAACAACCGGGAGAAAAATAGCAGGTGATGGAATGAATGAAATAATTCGTGTTTTAGACATAGATATAGATGATTATACGGCAAAACGGGCATTCAAAGAGACAGTACACTATCTGGAGACCGAACCTCTCAGCGTCATAGAGATGGTGACGGCAGATACTTTGATGTATGCGAAAGAAGACATGACCCTGAAGGAAAACCTTGGAAAATGTGACATGCTTCTTCCAGGGGAGAAGGAGATCCTCGAGGCGGCACATATCACGGACCACCGGCATCTACAGGAAGTGGAGACCAGGACTTATCTGAAGCTTTTACTCAGATATCTGCATAAGAATCATGTAAGAGTATATCTTCTGGTGGATACAGAACAGGATGCAGAGGAGCTTTATGGATATCTGGAGCAGGCCTACAGTGGCATACAGATTGTAGGAATTGCAAAAGTATCGGCAAGTGACCGTGCAGATGATATGGTAGTGAATGCGGTAAACGGCGGAGAGGCAGACTGTGTATTTGCAGCTATGTCGGCTCCGGTGCGGGAAGAATTTATCGTAAAGAACCGCTCACTCATTAATGCACGGGTATGGTTGGGAGTGGGTACGGCTGTAAAGTCGTTTTATAAGACCGAGAATCGCAAAGGACGGCTGATGCAGTTTATGATTCACAGCATTTTTAAGAGAGAGATTGCAAAAAAGCAGAGAGAAATGCAGATACAGGGATTGAAATGAAAAAATATTTTTTCACCCTTTTGTGTACTATGTATAAGCCGGAAAAAGAGAATAATTGCAAAAAAAACTGAGGAAATTAACAAAAATGTTTGATTTCCTCTTTATTTTATTGTTTATTTATATTAATATAGGAATGAATAGTATGCATATCGGTGAAAATATATAATAAACACATTGTGAAAAATGCATATTGAAATGAGTGGAGGAGATGGAATATGATATCTAATCAGATACTTCAAAACACAATCGATGGTTTAAAAGGGATTACACGTATTGATTTGTGCGTAATGGATACAGATGGAAAATCTCTTGCAAGTACATTTGCTGAGCAGGGGAACTATGAAGATGCAGTACTCTCTTTTGTGGAATCACCGGCAGACAGTCAGGTAGTACAGGGATATCAGTTTTTTAAGATATTTGATGAGCATCAGTTGGAGTATGTCCTTCTTGCCAACGGCGGTACGGAGGATGTATATATGGTGGGTAAGATAGCGGCATTTCAGATTCAGAATCTTCTGGTGGCATATAAAGAGCGATTTGATAAGGATAATTTTATTAAAAATCTGTTGCTTGATAATCTGCTTCTGGTGGATATATATAATCGTGCCAAAAAATTACATATTGACACTGATGTAAGACGTGTTATCTTTATTGTTGAGACGGAGCATGAAAAAGATAGTAATACTCTGGATAATGTCCGGGGGCTTTTGGGAAATAAGGCCAAAGATTTTATCACGGCAGTAGATGAGAAAGATATTATTGTTGTGAAAGAGCTTGGAGTAAATGATGGACATATCGAACTTGACAGGATGGCAAATGAGATGCTTGAACTCCTTAAGGGAGAGGGGGAAGAGGATGTCCGTATTGCCTATGGTACGATTGTCAATGATATTAAGGAAGTTTCCAAATCTTATAAAGAGGCGAAACTTGCGTTGGATGTAGGTAAGATATTTTTTGATGAGAAGAAGGTGATTGCTTACAGTACGCTGGGAATAGGACGTTTGATCTACCAACTTCCAATTCCGCTTTGCAAGATGTTTATTCGTGAGATTTTTGAGGGGAAATCTCCGGATGAATTTGATGAGGAGACACTTACGACGATTAACAAGTTCTTCGAGAATAGTCTGAACGTGTCTGAGACCTCCAGACAGCTTTATATTCATAGAAATACACTGGTGTACAGACTGGACAAGCTTCAGAAAAGTACCGGTCTGGATTTGCGGGTGTTTGAGGATGCGATTACTTTTAAAATTGCGCTGATGGTAGTTAAATATATGAAGTATATGGAGTCGTTGGAGTATTAGTAATTAGGAGGAAAGTATGATTGAATTAAAAGAAGTAACGAAAGAGTACTCGAAAGGGGTTGCTGCTCTGAACGGTGTGAATTTGAAAATCGAACGGGGCGAATTTGTTTTTATTGTAGGAGACAGCGGTTCCGGTAAATCAACACTGATTCGTCTGATCATGAAAGAGCTGGAGCCCACATCGGGAAAAATTGTTGTGAATGGACAGGATCTGGGAAGATTAAAACACAGACAGATTCCTATGTACCGCAGAGGTATCGGAGTAGTATTTCAGGATTTCCGGCTTCTGAAAGATAGAAATATATATGAGAATATTGCATTTGCACAGCGTGTTGTTGAAACACCGACCCGTGTGATAAAGAAGAAGGTACCGGCAGCACTTTCGCTGGTAGGACTTGCACAGAAGTACAAATCCTATCCGAAGGAGTTGTCGGGTGGAGAACAGCAGCGTGTTGCAATTGCAAGAGCGATTGTAAACGAGCCTGCGATTCTTTTGGCTGACGAGCCTACTGGTAACCTTGATCCGACGAATTCATGGGAGATTATGAAATTGTTGGAAGAGGCAAATGAAAGGGGAACGACAGTGTTGGTTGTAACTCATAACCAGGAGATTGTAAACGAGATGCAAAAACGAGTAGTTACAATGAAGAAAGGTGTCATCGTCAGCGACGAGCAAAAAGGTGGGTATAGAAATGAGGATTAGTACAATCGGATATTCAACAAAACAGGGGTTTAAGAACATAGGAAGAAATAAAATGTTCTCTGTTGCATCTATTGCGACTATGGCGGCATGTATCTTCCTGTTTGGATTATTCTTCTCTATCGTAACCAATTTTAATTATATTGTTAAGAAAGCAGAAGAAGGAGTTGCAATCACGGTATTTTTTGATGAAGATGCGACTGAGAGTCAGATTAAAAAAATTGGTGAAGAGCTTAAGAATTATGATGGAGTAAATGAAGTGAATTATGTGTCGGCAGATGATGCGTGGGATTCATTTAAAGAGGATTATTTTAAAGAGTCTGCAGATTTGGCAGATGGATTTAAGGATGATAATCCGCTTGGTAATTCTGACAACTATGAGGTGTACATGTCTGATGTGGCAAAGCAGAAAGATGTTGTTGCCTTTGCGGAGAAACTGGATGGTGTCCGTAAGGTAAATAAATCCGATGTAGTTGCCAAGACTCTTACCAGCATTAATAAACTGATTGGATATGTTTCGGTTGCGATTATTGCTATATTGCTTGCAGTTTCCATTTTCCTGATCAGCAATACGGTAACCATGGGTATTACGGTTAGACGTGAAGAGATTGCAATTATGAAATATATCGGCGCTAAAGATAGTTTTGTGCGGGCACCTTTTGTTATAGAAGGTCTTGTGATTGGTTTGATCGGTGCAATCATTCCGTTGGTATTTTTATATTTTGCTTATGATAAAGCAGTGCAGTACGTAATGACGAAATTCAGTTTGCTGAATAATATTATGGAATTCCTTCCGGTTATGCAGGTTTATCGTACACTTCTTCCGGTTGGTCTTGCGCTTGGTGTGGGAATTGGTTTTGTAGGAAGTACATTTACGATCCGCAAACATCTGAAGGTATAGAAGATTGTTTTTGTGGGAGAAATGGAATATAGAGTAATTTGTAAGGGTAGAATAAAAAGGGAGAAGAGATATGCGTAAAAAAAGATTATTGAGTTTTTTGCTGGTTCTGATGATGTCATTTGGCATGGTGCTTCAGGTTCATGCAACAACTATTGATGAGGCAAAGCAGAAGGATAGTGAGCTTCAGTCGCAGAAGAGCGCAGCGGAGTCCGAAAAGAAGGCATTAGCTGATCAACTGAATACGATTATTAATGAGATGGAGCAGACAAAGCAGAATATTGCGACCAAGCAGGAAGAGATTGATCAGAAAGAAACAGAACTGATTCAGGCGCAGATTGATGAAAATAATCAATATGAGAGTATGAAAAAGCGTATCAAGTATATGTACGAAAATGGAAATACTCAGTTTATTGAAATTCTGTTTGAGTCAAAAAGTATTGGAGATTTTTTGAATAATGCCGAGTATATTACCAAGATTTCCGAGTATGACAGAGATATGCTGATAGAGTTCCAAAAGACTGTAGAATCCGTGGAAGAACAGCAGAGAGTGTTGGAGGAAGAAAGAAAAAATCTGGAAGAGATGCAGAATCAGCTTCAGTCAAAGCAGACAGAGGTTCAGCAGCTGATTGAAAGCAAAAGTGCTGAGATCAGTAGTCTGGAAGCAGAAATTGGTGAGAATGCAGCAAAACTGAAGGCATTGCAGGAAGAAGCAGAGAGACAGAGGAGACTTCAGCAGGAGGCAGCTGCAGCAGCATCAGGGAATAATTCGAGTTCGGGAAGCAGTTCCGGTGGCAGCAGCTCAGGTGGTGGAAGCAGTAGTTCCGGTGGGGCGGGTCCATCTATTCCGGCAAGCGGTAATGGGCGTTTGATTAATCCGTGTCCGTCCGCATACATAAGCAGTGAGTTTGGTGGAAGACAGTCTCCGGGAGGAATCGGAAGTACAAATCATAAAGGACGCGACTATGCGGCGGCATCAGGCAGTCCGATTTATGCGGCGGCTTCCGGTACAGTAACAACTGTTGGATATAACTCAGTGCGTGGTAACTATTTAGTTATCAACCATGGTGATATTGCAACTTTATATCAGCACTGCAGTGCAATCTATGTAAGCAGTGGTCAGTATGTAAGCTGTGGACAGAATATTGCTGCGGTAGGTTCAACGGGAGCATCAACAGGACCGCATCTTCATTTTGAAGTGCATGTAGATGGAACTCCGGTAGACCCGAGATTATATCTGTAAGCAGGAGAAGACATGAAACAAAATAAAGGATTTATAAAAGGGGCGCTTTTTGGCGCCCTTACTGTATTATTAGTAATGGGAATCCTGTCCTGTGGGATGCAATTTGCAGGAGGAACTGAAGGTGAGAATCAGTCGAAAAACCGCGAAGTGATCGGAAAGTCAGAAGAAACGAAAATTACTCTTCTAAAAACGCTTATTGATCACTATTATCGTGGTGATGTGGATGAGGAAGCACTTCAGGAGGGATTATATAAAGGATATATAGAAGCTTTGGGGGACCCGTATTCTGCATATTACGATGAAGAAGAAACAAAAGAATTGAACGAAGCCATTACTGGTGAGTTTTGCGGCATAGGTGCGTTGATGAGTCAGGATAAATCCACCGGTCTGATTACAATTGTTCAGGTATACGAGAATTCGCCAGCTTCAGAGGCGGGCTTAAAAGAAAAGGATATTCTCTATAAAGTGGATGGTAAGGATATACTTGATAAGAATTTGAATGAGGTTGTAAATAAAGTCCGGGGAGAAGAAGGAACAACGGTTGAACTGACCGTTCTCAGGGGTGAGGATGGAAAAGAAATAACGTTGACGGCTACACGAAGGGTCATTCAGACGCATACAGTAGAGAGTCGGGTATTGGAAGGCAATATTGGAGTTCTCGGTGTGTCAGAATTTGGCACGGTTACAAAAGATCAGTATATAACTGCGCTTGAGGAACTGGAAAATCAGGGGATACAGGGACTCGTTGTGGATCTCCGGGGAAATCCGGGAGGAAGCCTGGATGTAGTTGTAGATATTCTGGATGAGATGCTTCCGGAGGGAATGATTGTATCTGTGAAGGATAAGAATGGAAAAGTGGAAGAATATACTTCGGATGACGAACATCAATTCCGCAAACCGCTGGTAGTTCTTGTAGACGGCAACAGTGCCAGTGCATCGGAAATTTATGCGGGCGCTATTCAGGATTATGGAATTGGACAGATCGTCGGCACACAGACTTATGGAAAAGGAGTAGTCCAGCAGGTTTATGATTTGAAAGATGGAAGTTGCGTGAAACTGACTATTGCAGAATATCTTACGCCCAAAGGAAGAAGTATAGATGGCGAGGGGATTACACCTGATGAAGAAGTGGAGTATGAGTGGGATGAGAATCGCCCCGATTATGATAATCAGTTGGAAAAAGCTTTGGAAATAATCAAAAGTCAGTTATAAAGAATAATCAAAAGTTATGGAAATGCTATGGCTGGGAATTTGAGATTTTATAATAAATTTCAGGTTCCCGGTCTTTTTTTGTGGCATGTGAAAGTATTGACAATCTCGGCTTTGTATGTTATGATTAGACCAGAGTTCAAACTGTGGTCTAAAATGCAAAGAGGAGAGCAAAATGAAGCCGTTAGTTACCAATATACAGAAATATTCCATTCACGACGGAGATGGGATCCGTACCAGTGTTTTTTTTAAAGGATGTCCTTTGAAATGTATGTGGTGTCACAATCCGGAGACACAGAATTTTAATAAGCAGGTTCTTACGAATCGCGAGAAATGTGTGGTATGCAGAACCTGTGAAAAGGCCTGCCCGAATGGAGCGATTCGGTTGGAAGACGGCAAGATGGTGACAGATCGAGTATTGTGTGAGGCGTGCGGAACCTGCACAGAATATTGTCTGTTGAATATCAGAGAAATTGCCGGGAAGGAATATGAGGTTAAAGAACTGGTCAAAGAGCTGAAAAAGGATCTGATGTTTTATGAACAGTCCGGCGGAGGGGTTACCTTATCAGGTGGAGAAGTAATGTGCATGAATATGGATTACATAGAGGCTCTTGTGAAAACCCTGGATCATCAGGGAATAACTGTGACGATCGATACCTGTGGGTATGCGCCATACGAGAATTTTAAGAGAATACTCCCTTATGTGAATACTTTTCTGTATGATATAAAGGCAATTGACAACGAAGTACATAAGAGATTCGTTGGAGTTGATAATAGTCTGATACTGGAGAACCTGGAAAAACTGAGTGAAGACCAGGGGCGTATCTATATCAGAATTCCCACGATAAAAGGGGTGAATGCGGATGATATGAGTATGCAGGCAGTGATTGACTGGCTGAAAACTCATAATATAAATGTGGCACAGGTAAATCTTCTGCCTTACCACAATACCGGCAGCAGCAAATATGGAAGACTTGAGACGGAATATGAGGGACAATTTTTAAGCACGCCGGATAAAGAAGAAATGCAGCACTTTATGGAAATGTTCCAAAAAGCAGGATTCAACAACACAAAAATAGGAGGTTAAGGACATGGGAAAAAGAGGTATGAATGAACGTGTACAGGCACTTCGGGAATTGAGTGTTAATACACAGCCGCACATTGATCTGGAAAGAGCAAAGAGCGAGACGGAAACTTATAAGAAATATGAAGGTCAGTTGTCCATTCCGGAATTAAGAGGACAGGTACTGTATGATTATTTCTCAACTAAAACACTTTATATCGGTGAAGGAGAGCTGATCGTTGGAGAAAAGGGAGACAGCCCGCAGGCTGCACCGACTTTCCCGGAATTATGCTGCCATACAGTAGAAGACATGCATGTAATGAATGACCGTGAGCTTATCAGTTTTAAGGTAAAAGAGGAAGACTACAGTTATCAGGAAGAAGTTGTCATTCCTTACTGGGATAAACGTTCTACACGTTCTAAGATTGTTGCGAATATGACTCAGGAATGGAGAGATTGTTATGAAGCAGGTCTCTTTACCGAGTTCATGGAACAGAGAGGACCGGGACATACGGTAGGATCTTTTAAAATTTATGAAAAAGGTTTTCTGGACTATAAAGAAGATATCCAGAAAGCAATTGATGCGCTGGATTTCCAGAACGACCTGGAAGCATTTGACAAGAGAAATCAGCTTCGTGGTATGTCTAAAGCCTGCGATGCTATTATGATACTCGGCGAGCGCTATGCAGCATATGCGAGAGAACTTGCTGAAAAAGAGGCTGATCCGAAGAGAAAAGAAGAGCTGCTTCAGATTGCAGCAAACTGTGATGTAGTACCGGCACACAAACCGGAGACATACTGGCAGGCAATTCAGATGTACTGGTTCGTTCATCTGGGAGTAACTTCAGAACTGAATCCATGGGATGCGTACTCACCGGGACGTCTTGATCAGCATTTGAATCCGTTCTATGAGAAGGATGTAGAGGCTGGAATCCTGGACAATAAAAAAGCGCTGGAATTGCTGGAATGCCTCTGGGTAAAATTCAATAATCAGCCGGCTCCTCCGAAGGTAGGAATCACACTGAAAGAAAGCTCAACATACACAGACTTTGCCAACCTGAATACCGGTGGTATTACACCGGAAGGAGAAGATGGTGTCAACGAAGTCAGCTATCTGATTCTTGACTGTATGGATGAAATGAAGCTTCTTCAGCCAAGTTCCAATGTACAGATCAGCCGTAAGACACCACAGAAGTTTTTGAAGAGAGCCTGCGAAATTTCCCGTAAAGGATGGGGACAGCCTGCATTCTACAATACAGAGGCTGTTATTCAGGAACTTCTTAATGCAGGAAAGTCGCTGGAAGATGCAAGACGCGGTGGAACCAGCGGATGTGTCGAAACAGGTGCGTTTGGAAATGAAGCATACATCCTGACAGGATATTTCAATATTCCGAAAGTATTTGAGCTTACATTAAATAATGGATTTGATAAAGTGTCAGGCAAACAGCTGGGATTGAAACTGGGATATGCTACAGAATTCAAGACCTACGATGAACTGTTCGATGCATTTAAGAAACAGATGAAATACTTTATCGATATCAAGATTGAGGGAAGTAATGTAATCGAGAAGATTTTTGCAGAATACATGCCGGCACCGTTCCTTTCTATCATTACAAATGACTGTATTGCAAAAGGAAAGGACTACAATGCAGGTGGAGCAAGATACAACACAAAATATATTCAGGGTGTTGGTATTGGAACGATTACAGACTGTCTGGCTGCAGTTAAATACAATGTATATGACGAGAAGAAATTTACGATGGAAGAACTCATGCAGGCGCTGGATGATAATTTTGAAGGACATGAGAGAATCCTGAATCTTGTAAAGAATCATACACCAAAATATGGTAATGATGATGATTACGCAGATGATATTATGAAGAGCGTATTCCGTTTCTACCAGGGTGAGGTAACCGGAAGAAAGAATATGCTTGGAGGAACATATCGTGTCAACATGCTTCCGACAACCTGTCATGTATACTTCGGTGAAGTGCTGCTGGCAAGTGCAAATGGACGTCTTGCACATGTACCGGTTTCAGAAGGTATTTCACCTGAGAAAGGTGCCGATGTCAACGGACCGACTGCTGTAATTAAATCCTGTGCGAAGATGGATCACCTGATGACAGGAGGAACTCTGCTGAACCAGAAATTTACTCCGGGTGTTGTGGCAGGAGAAGAAGGACTGGATCAGATGGCAAATCTGGTTCGTTCCTACTTCAATATGGATGGACATCATATTCAGTTCAATGTTATTGATCGTGAAACTTTGATTGCCGCTCAGAAGAATCCGGAAGAATACAAGGATCTGATTGTACGTGTTGCAGGATATAGTGACCACTTCAGAAATCTGAGCAAAGCATTGCAGGATGAGATTATTAACAGAACAGAACAGAGTTTTAATTAAGACGGCGGATAAGGGGACGGTTCTCTGTCCTTCTGTCCTTTTACAAGGACAGAGTGGGACAGAGAACCGTCCCCCTCGTCCCGTCCCAGACAGGAGGTAAAAAAGATGAAAAGTATAGAACAATTAAGACTTTATATGGAAAAAGAGGGACTGGATGGTTTTTATGTGGCCAAGCCTGCGAATGTCAGATGTATCAGCGCTTACACTGGTGAGGATTCTTATCTGTTTATTACAAAAGGAAAACAGTATTTTCTTACGGATCCCAGATATACAGAACAGGCATCCTATGAATGCCCGGATTATGAGATTGTAGACTGGCGCAATGGTTTTAGTTACAATATTGGGGCGGCAGTTGCTCATTGTGCAGAAATGAATCAAGTGAAAAAGATTGGATTTGAACAGGATTATCTGACTTTTGGGGCATGGAAGTCCATGCAGGATCAGTCTGAGGCGGAGTTCGTACCTACATTGAATGTTATTGAAGGATTCCGGGCGGTGAAGACCCCGGAAGAAATCAAAAATCTGACGATTGCCTGTGATATTGCATCGAGAGCATTTGATCTGATTTTGAAAGATATCCGGGTAGGTGTGACAGAAAAAGAACTTGCATCGAAGCTGGCACATTACATGGTAATGGAAGGTGCGGATACGAAGCCGTATGGGGGAATCCTGATATCCGGAGCAAGAACCTCACTTCTTCACGGAATTCCGGGAAATAAGGCAATAGAATATGGGGACTTTGTACTGATGGATTATGGATGTCAGTATAAAGGTTATTTATCTGATATGACGAGAACCGTTGTTGTAGGAAAGGCAGATGAGAAGCAGAAAGAGGTGTATAATCTCTGCCGCCGCATGACAGAAGATACGGAGAAGGCTGTCAGAGCAGGCGTGACGGGAATCTCATGTTACGAAGCTTCACTGGAAGCAATTAAAGATACAGAATATTTCCAGTATCATTATAAAGGAATCGGTCATGGAGTTGGTCTGTTTGTTCATGAATTGCCGAATATCGGTGCAAACTGCAGCAATATTCTTATGGAGAATGCCGTAATGACGGTAGAACCAGGTCTTTATATTCCGGGTTGGGGCGGCGTCCGTATTGAAGATCAGGGTATTGTCACGAAGGATGGATATGAGAACCTGATAAGTGCTACACATGAGCTGATTGAGCTCTAGACAATGGAGGAAGGGGACGGTTCTCTGTCCGATTAATCGGACAGAGAACCGTCCCCCGTGCCGTTCAGCGCCCTGTCTTTGCCCTGCATAAAGTGGTCTTTTTTCAGAATCGCAAATGCTTTTTCATAATTATTTTTCCGCATGTAATTTACCATTTTTTTCAAATTTTCATTAGTAGGAGCAATGCGCATTCCGTTTTTGACGGAATACAAACCTATACGTACCAATTCATATAGGTTGGATTCGTAAAATTTCGTGATGCGTTCGTTATCGAATATGCTGATGATCTCCAGATGCATCTGGGTATCTGCCAGCTCCCATTCGTAGATATCCCCTGCCTTCGCGCACATCTGTACCACTTTGGTCTCAATGCGGTAAGAATATTCTTCAGCCCTGCCGCTGTCGTAAATCAGTTTGAAAGCAGCACCTTCAAATAATTCGCGGAGCTGGTAAATATCATTGATATCTTTATCGGTGATTTCTTTGACGGTCATGGATTTGTAATAATCTGTCACAATCAGTCCTTCTGACTGGAGCATTTTAATTGCCGTACGAACCGGATTGCGGCTCATGCCCAGTTCTTCGGTCAATTTTGCCTCTGTAAGAGGCATGCCCGGAGGATAGGTCAGATTCATGATTCGGTTTTTAATGATTTCGTATGCCTGGTCGGCAAGCGATTGTCTTTTTTCAGCCATAAATGTCCTCCCTGCCATAAAAAGTATGGCTCATTTGGTTTTCTTTGAGATATTGTATACAATTATGAACGATTTTTCAAGGAAAAACAGTGCTTTTTTAAGAAAAATGTTGACTTTTCTTTTGACACATGTTATATTGTATACAAACATAGAAAATGTATACAAAACATTAAAGTGAATACAAGATATGGCGAATTTAGGAGGGAAATCATGAAGTTAGGATTTATCGGAACAGGTAATATGGCAGGAGCTATCATGGGCGGAGTAATCAAGAGTAACGTATTTAAACCGGAAGAGATCATAGGGGCAGATTTATTTGCACCGGGACGCGAGAAGGTGAAAGCACTCTATGGAATCAATGTTACGGATAGCAATAAAGAGGTTATAGAAAAGGCAGAAGTAGTTATTCTTTCTGTAAAGCCACAGTATTATGAATCTGTGATCAGTGAAATAAAAGAACTGGTCAGACCGGAACAGATTATTGTTACAATTGCACCGGGAAAAACTCTGGGTTGGCTTGCTGAAAAGTTTGAAAAAGATGTGAAGATCGTACGTACTATGCCGAATACACCGGCTATGGTAGGGGAAGGTATGACGGCAGCATGTGCGAATGAGCATGTAACAAAGGAAGAACTGGACTATGTATGCAGAATTCTTTCTGCTTTTGGTAAAGTAGAGGTTGTAGGAGAACATTTGATGGATGTTGTTGTTGCGGTAAGCGGAAGTTCACCGGCATATGTGTTTATGTTTATCGAAGCAATGGCAGATGCGGCTGTTTCCGGCGGAATGCCAAGACCGCAGGCTTATAAATTTGCGGCTCAGGCAGTTATGGGAAGTGCGAAGATGGTTCTTGATACGGGAAAACATCCGGGAGAACTGAAAGATATGGTTTGCTCACCGGCAGGAACAACTATCGAAGCTGTTCGTGTACTGGAGCAGAAAGGCTTCCGCAGTTCTGTGATTGAAGCAATGATGGCTTGTGTAGATATTGCAAAAGGAATGTAGATAGGATATACTGTCTACGTGGAAACATAACAATGTTCGCGTAGATGTTGACTGAGAAAGAGGCTGGTGTGTGTTCCGCATACCGGTCTTTTTCGATTATCTTATTGCAGGAGGTAATAGATTTTGGCCGAAAAGCAGAATGTAAAGCGCAGAATTGTTGAGGCTGCCTGGAAATTATTTTATGAAAAGGGATATGATAATACAACTGTAGAGGATATCATTAAGCTGTCAGATACGTCAAAAGGGTCTTTTTATTATTATTTTGTAAGTAAGGATTCTCTGCTCGACACACTCTCCACAATTTTAGATGAGTATTATGTACAGCTGGAAGAAAGACTTGACCCGGAGATGAACAGTTTTGACAAGCTGATGTTTCTGAACTATGAAGCACACAAATATATGGAGCAGAATATTGAGGTGAATTTGCTGGCTTCCCTGTATTCGACGCAGCTGATTGCAAAGGGAGAACGGCATCTTCTGGACCAGAATCGGACATACTATAAGCTGGTAAGCCGAATTGTGGAAGAGGGGCATGTGAGAAATCAGATTAATCGTGAGAAATCCATTCAGGAGATTACCAAGTATTATTCGCTTTGTGAGCGTGCGCTGGTGTCTGACTGGTGCCTCAACAGGGGAGATTATTCGCTGGCAGAATACAGCAAAGAATATATGCCGATTCTGATGGAGTATTTCAGAGTCAGGGAAGAATAAAAGTTAAAATGAGAGCATTGAGGAAAGGAAACTATTATGACAATTTTAATTAAAAACGGGCACGTCCTTGATCCTTTGACCGGACAGGATGGTATATGTGATGTATTAATTGACGGGGACAGAATTACAGGGATGGGAGAAAACCTGGATACTCCCGCAGATCGGGTGATTGATGCTGAGGGATGTTATGTAATGCCGGGCTTTATTGATCTCCATGTGCATTTCCGTGATCCGGGTCTGGAATATAAAGAGACTCTGAAGACGGGAGGAAGAGCCGCTGTCAGAGGAGGTGTGACGACTGTCTGTGCTATGCCGAATACGAAGCCGGTTATTGATAATGGTGTGAAAGTAAAAGAAGTGCAGGATAGAGCTAAGAGAGAATCCCTGACCAATGTGATTCAGCTGGGGGCAGTCACGGTGGGACAGAAGGGAGAAGAGTTGGCTGATATACGTGGGATGGCGGCGCAGGATTGTCATGCTATCAGCGAGGACGGCAAATCTGTGATGAATGCATCTCTTTACCGCCGTGCAATGAAGATTGCAAAAGAAGAGAATCTGGCTGTATTTGCTCACTGTGAAGACATTACCATGGTAGAAGGTGGTGTCATGAATGCGGATGCAAAGGCAGAGAGTCTGGGGTTAAAGGGTATTACGAACAGCGTAGAAGACGTAATTACAGCAAGAGATATTCTGCTTGCCAAGGAAACCGGTGTACAGCTTCACCTGTGCCACTGTTCTACGGCAGACAGCGTGAAGATGGTGGCGCTTGCAAAGGAAGAAGGACTCCCGGTAACCGCAGAAGTGTGTCCGCATCATTTCATCCTCACATCCGATGATATCCCGTCAGATGACGGCAATTTTAAAATGAATCCGCCGCTTCGCAGTAAGGAAGATGTGGAGGCGCTGAGAGAAGGACTGAAAAATAATATTATGGATGTGATTGCTACAGATCATGCACCACATGCCGAGGCAGAAAAGAACAGAACTATGAAGCTGGCAGCATTTGGAATTGTGGGAATCGAGACATCCGCAGCGCTGACATATACAGAGCTGGTTGATAAGGGAGTTCTTACACCAATGCAGATGGCAGAGAAGATGAGCTATAATCCGGCGAAGATACTGGGACTTTCCGATAAGGGATCCGTATCAGAAGGAATGATAGCGGATGTGGTAATCTTTGATCCGCGCAAAGAATATGTGATTGATAAGAAAACATTTTTATCCAAAGGGAAAAATACGCCATTTCAGGGAAGAAAGGTAAAAGGAGAAGTTGCAGTGACCATCGTTGGCGGAAAAATTGTATACGAAGGAGGAAGAACCATTGATTAATCAGTTAGTTTCCAATATTAAGAAAACAGGAGCACCTATCGTTGTCGGACTGGATCCGATGTTAAATTATATTCCAAAGCATGTGCAGGACAAAGCGTTTGCACAGTTTGGAGAGACACTGGAGGGTGCAGCAGAAGCAATCTGGCAGTTTAATAAAGAGATTGTGGATAAGACATATGATTTGATTCCGGCAGTTAAGCCTCAGATTGCCATGTATGAACAGTTTGGAATTCCGGGACTGGAAGCATTTAAAAAGACGGTTGACTACTGTAAAGAGAAAGGCCTTGTAGTTATCGGCGATATTAAAAGAGGTGATATTGGCTCTACATCTGCAGCCTATGCTGTAGGCCATATCGGAAAGGTACAGGTAGGAAGCAAGACCTATGCGCCATTTGACGAGGATTTTGTAACGGTTAATCCATACCTTGGATCTGATGGTGTGAATCCATTTGTAAATGTCTGCAAAGAGGAGAAAAAAGGTCTTTTCATTCTGGTTAAGACTTCTAATCCTTCCAGCGGAGAGTTCCAGGATCAGATGATCGACGGAAGACCACTCTATGAACTGGTTGGCGAAAAGGTTGCTCAGTGGGGAGAAGACTGTATGGGAGATGAGTACAGCTATATTGGTGCAGTAGTTGGTGCAACCTATCCTGAGATGGGAAAAGTGCTTCGCAAGATCATGCCGAAGTCCTATATCCTGGTTCCGGGATATGGTGCTCAGGGAGGCAAAGGAAAGGATCTGGTACATTTCTTTAATGAAGATGGGCTGGGTGCGATAGTAAACTCTTCCCGTGGAATTATTGCAGCATACAAACAGGAAAAATATGCTGAATATGGAGAGATGGCTTTTGGAGATGCATCACGTGCAGCTGTGGAAGATATGGTGGCAGACATTAGGGGTGCATTAGAAAATCGTTAAGAAAGTGTGCCGGAGGGAGATAAGATGGACAGAAAGAAAGAACAGGCAGTGGTAGTCTCACAGGAGATGCTGGCAGACGGTATCTTTAGTATGTGGCTTCGCACAGAGGCGGCACAGACTGCCGGACCGGGACAGTTTATATCCATGTATACCAATGACGGAAGTAAACTGCTTCCGAGACCAATCAGTATCTGTGAGATTGACAAAGAGAATGGACGTCTTCGGGTAGTATACCGTGTAACTGGTGAGCATACGGGGACAGAACAGTTCTCGAAGCTTAAGGCAGGGGATACCATTCCGGTTATCGGACCTCTTGGAAATGGGTTTCCTTATGAAAAAGCAGAAGGGAAACGGGTGTTTCTGATGGGAGGAGGTATTGGTGTTCCGCCGATACTTGAACTTGCGAAACAGATGTACTGTGCGAAGAAGCAGATTGTAGTGGGATACCGGGATGCTCAGACCTTCCTGAAGGAAGAGTTTGAAAAGAACGGGGAACTGTATATTTCTACAGAGGACGGCAGTGTGGGCACAAAAGGCAATGTTATGGATGCTATCCGGGAAAATGGGCTGGAAGCGGATATGATCTTCGCCTGCGGACCGACTCCTATGCTTCGGGCAATTAAAGCATATGCAGAGGAAGCTGGTATAGAATGCTATATTTCTCTGGAAGAGCGGATGGCCTGTGGAATAGGTGCCTGCCTTGCGTGCGTGTGCAAATCCAGAGAAAAGGATCATCACAGTAATGTGAATAATAAGAGAATCTGTAAAGACGGACCGGTATTCTTATCTACGGAGGTGGAAATCTAATGAACATGAAAGTGAACATTGCGGGAGTAGAATGGAATAATCCGGTAACTGTTGCTTCCGGAACATTCGGGTCCGGAGCAGAATTTGCAGAGTTTGTTGACCTGAACAGACTGGGAGCAGTAACAACTAAGGGGGTTGCAAATATTCCGTGGCCGGGCAATCCTACACCGAGAGTTGCAGAGGTATACGGAGGTATGATGAATGCCATCGGTCTGCAGAATCCGGGGATCGATCTTTTCTGCGAGAGGGATATTCCGTTTTTAAGACAGTATGACACCAGAATTATTGTCAATGTCTGCGGAAAATCTACGGAGGATTATTGTGAGGTAGTGGAACGTCTTGCGAACGAGGACGTAGATATGCTGGAAATCAACATTTCCTGCCCGAATGTAAAAGAGGGTGGAATAGCTTTTGGACAGAATCCGAAAGCGGCAGAGGACATTACGAGAGCGGTAAAAAAATATGCGAAACAGCCGGTAATTATGAAACTAAGTCCGAATGTAACCGATATTACGGAGATGGCAAAGGCTGTTGAGGCGGGAGGCGCTGATGCAGTGTCTCTGATCAATACTCTGACTGGAATGAAGATTGATATTAACAGAAAGACATTTGCGCTGGCCAACAAGACCGGCGGTGTATCGGGACCGATCGTACATCCGATTGCAGTGCGTATGGTTTATCAGGTGGCAAATGCCGTGAAGCTTCCGATTATTGGTATGGGCGGTATTTCCACCCCGGAGGATGCCATTGAGATGATTCTGGCAGGAGCAAGTGCGGTTTCAGTGGGAACGGCTAATTTCCATAATCCGGGAGTGACTATGGAAATCGTAGATGGAATTGAGAGCTATATGAAGAAGCATGGGTTCGAAACTGTTGCCGATATGGTGGGAATTGTAAAATAAACACACAAAAACAAGGGGACAGGCTTCCCGACTCTTTAGAGTCGGGAAGCCTGTCCCCTTGTTATATTAGTCCAGATCTATGCTGTAAATCTTGGTTGGACGACCTCTCATATGGCTGGATTTCTGGAAGGATGCTTTGGCGATACCACTATCCTCCAGTTTTTGCAGGATTCGATTGGCACCCCGGAGGGATATGTGGAAATTTTCTGCAAGATCAGCGCTGGTAATTTCTCTCCTGCCCAGGAGTATCAAAAGCCGGGAGAGGCGGTGCATGGTCATGGTGGACAGAGAAGCTTTTTTGGCCAGCTCCTGCATGTGGGATGTAATGATATTGCTGGAATATGTACGTTCAGTTGCACTTAGCGGACCAATTAATTGCAGATCTTCATCTACCAAAAAGGAATCCCCGGAGATGCCGGAAGCTGCAAAGGCATTTTGGGCGTTGGCGATCGCTTCTTCGAGCGTGTTGCCGATTCCATAGGAAATGTTCAGGTTAAAATCAATATATTCATTCAGGTATGTGGCAAGGTGATTTTGTTTGAAATCGGAGGTAATATACGAAATCACCGCTTTTTCTGTAATAATGAGAAGTTTTTCACGCTTCCTCTGGAGAATAAAGTCCAGATCATTTTTATGGGCAAAATCCATGACTGCTTTTTGCAGGGAAATGTCCAGCCGGTCTGTCCAGAGCTGATCTTTGGTCTCTCTTGGAATGATTGAAATTACGGCAGGTGCATGGGCAGTAATTTTTTCAATTTTAATCATGGCAAGCAGGTGCTGCAGAGTGTCTCTTACATATGCATCTGTTCCGTTTGCAAACACACATGGGATATTCAGCTCTTTGAGTCGCGGAACCAGACTGCTGTAACGGCAGATGACCAGATCAATTTTATTCTGTGACCATAGTCTTTGAATGTGTTCTAATGTAGCGTCTTCTATATCATACAATTCATCCAGAGTAGCCATTGAGAGCCAGTTCGAAAAATCCGGAAATGTATCCATGATACTCTTATTTCCTAAAAGACTGAGGACAGATGCCCGCGGCTCGACATTAATAAAAACATCGAAAATAATCCGTTCCGGATCGAGAAAACGATTCTCAATCAACAGAGTAAGAGGAATCCTGTAAAAGCTCTCATTATCGGTATCCAGAGAGAGTATGGGTTTTAAAGGGGTGTCGATAGCCCGCTCTAATACAGTCTGCACTACGATTCCCGTTGTGAGTATTCCGTCTGCCCAATTTTCATTTTTCTGATAAATATCCTTCAGATCTGTAAATTTCTTATATTCTACAAATCGAAATTCCACATGTTCGGGAGGGGTTCCCAAAGTATCCTTCATATATTGTGTCAGGTATGCAGATGTAATAATTAAGATGTGGTAGGTCATGTTTGTTTCCTCCTTGTTCTTATTTATATTTTCTATCAATCTATTCCATAAATCAATAAGTATCTTCCAAAAATACGAAAAATATATGTAAGTTTATATAATTTTAACAAAGTTTGCAAACAATAAAGAAAAGCATTTGATATTTTCAGAATAGCAAATTATAATCAGAAATAAAAGAAGAGTTCTTGAAATATTCCTAAAATAAAGAGGAGGACACTTATGAATGCGGAACAATTGTTAAAAGAGGCGGAAGCTTACAGAGAAAAAATAGTCAATAACAGACATTATCTTCATAGACATGCGGAGGTCGGTTTTGATCTGAAAGAAACTGTAGCTTTTGTAAAATCAGAATTAGAGGCTATGGGATATGAGCCCAAGGAATGTGGAAAAGCGGGTCTGGTAGTAAATGCAGGCGGAAAAAAACCTGGCAAGGTATTTCTGATTCGCGGAGATATGGATGCGCTTCCGATGGAAGAGCAGGCAGATGTAGATTTTCCATCCGAAACGGGAAAAATGCATGCATGCGGACATGATATGCATGCGTCTATGATGCTGGGGGCTGCAAGACTTCTGAAAGATCATGAGGATGAAATTGAGGGAACAGTGAAGCTGATGTTCCAGCCGGCGGAGGAAATATTCCAGGGTGCTCATGATATGATCGAGGCGGGAGTGCTTAAAAATCCGGATGTAGATGCAGCTTTGATGATTCACGTTATGGCAGGTCAGCCATTCCCGGCAGGAACAGTAATTGTCAGTGATGGCGGTGTCAGTGCTCCGGGAGCAGATTTTTATAAGATCCGTATCCAGGGTAAAGGCTGTCATGGCTCCATGCCGAACACGGGTGTGGATCCGGTTACAATAGCTGCCCATATTATTACAGCACTTCAGGAAATTCATGCAAGAGAGTTGGCACTGATGGATGAAGCAGTTCTGACGATTGGAATGATTCATGCGGGACAGGCACCGAATGTAATTCCTGATGTGGTGGAGATGGAAGGAACGATCCGTACCTATGATGAGGAGGTTCGGTCATTTATTAAGCAGAGAATTGAAGAAATATCACAGAGTATTGCATCCGCTTTCCGTGGATCGGCAGAAGTGATTTTCGGAAAAGGATGTCCGGTTCTTGAGAATAATGCTGAATTGTCTGCATGTGCTGCTAAGTATATGGCAGAACTTCTGGGACCAGGAAAATCCTTTACAGCGGGACAGCTTCAGGCTATGGCCGGAGGAAAGGCGCAGAAGTCAGCAGGATCAGAGGATTTTGCTTATGTGAGTCAGGAAGTTCCTGCTATTATGCTGGCATTGGCAGCAGGAGAACCGGGAAAAGGATATGCGTATCCGCAGCATCACCCGAAGGTAAAATTTGACGATGCTGTTCTGGCACCCGGAAGTGCAGTGTATGCATACGCAGCTATGAGATGGCTGGAAGAGCATAAATAACCAAAACACATGAGAGAAGGGAAGGGAAATCTATGAAAGAAATTATCACAAGTCCATTGTTGCTGGCATTGGTTGCAGGCGGTCTGGTTTATATCGTACTGTTCTCACTGGCATATCTGAAGAAGGCATATAAGAGATGTCAGGAGCTGGGAATCAGCGATGAGAAATTAAAAAAGGTTATTAAATCAAGTCTTGTATTTTCAATTGTGCCAAGTTTGTCTATTGTTGTAGGATTATTTGCACTGATACCGGTGCTGGGAACCATCTGGTCCTGGTGGAGATTATCCGTAATCGGTTCTCTGTCATATGAAACACTGATTTCCAGTAGTGTTGCCAGTGCACTTGGATTTGAGACCAGTGCACAGATGTTGGAAATGGGAACTGCTAATCAGTTTGGTGTAGTAATGATCCTGATGAGTATCGGAATGCTGAGTGGATTTTTCATTCTGATTCCGTTTGGAAAGAAACTGTGTATGAGTGTTTCCAAGACAGAAAATGCAAGTACATGGAAATATGTACTTAGTGGAACCTTTATGTTATGTCTGTTTGCAGTATATGTACCGGTCCTTCTGATTGGTGATACCATTCAGGCAGCGGTTATGCTTACAGGTCTTGTGATTGCAGTAGTATTGGGAGTTCTTGCCTCCAAGCCGAAATTAAGATGGCTGAATGATTTTATCATGGCATTTTCCATGATCGGCGGTATGGTTTCATCCCTGTTGTGGACAAGCATTTTTAAGTAAGAGGAGGTACAAAAGATGAGTAAGGATAAAAAAGAAAAGAACAATAAAGCTGTAATGGATCCGTTTCAGAAGTGGTCCCACAGCAAAGGTCGCATTGGTACACTTATCATGCTGATTTACATGGTAGCGATTCCGTTCATTGTTCTGGGATATTATGATGCGATTCCTTCCGTTGGAGAGGTATTTAACCTGGCTACCATTAGTATTCTTATGATTTACATACCTGTCGGAATCTCAGAGGCACTCAGTTATACACCTATTTTGGGCAGCTCCTCTTACCTTACATTCCTGACCGGAAATATTATGAACCTGAAAGTTCCGTGTGCGATTAACGCGCTGAAACTGTCAGAGACAGAGCAGAACACACCGGAAGGTGATGCGATTGCATCTGTAGCAGTAGCAGTTTCCTCTATTATGACGGTAGCTATCCTGGCAATAGCGGCGCTCCTTAGCTCCAGAATCGGATTTGTATTTGAAATTCCACAGGTAAAGACAGCTTCCAATTACATTATTCCGGCTCTTTTCGGTTCTCTGACACTGGGTCTGTTCTCAAGCAGCAGTTCCGGAGACAAGGTAGTAAAAGGCGGAACAAAGGGAGTAATTCCGGTACTCGTTATCGTAACAGTTCTTTCATTACTGGTTCGTATTTCCTCCGGCGGTTCTCTGTTTGGGGCAATTGGATTCTTGATTATTGCAATGCTTCCAATCGCAATCATCACTTCCAGAATCATGTGGAAGAAAGGTATTATTACAGTTGTTGATAATCCGAATCCAATCAAAAAGAAAGATACAGTAGAAGAAACAAAATAATAGTTGTTCTTTCATTCGGGAGGCTGATTAGGGCAGTCTCCCGATTTGTATGTCAGGAGTTCTGAATAGACTTGTATTTATAAAGAAATTGCATTATAATGTGCTCAGCAGAAAGTGTGAAAAATATCATACTTAAGTAAGAATAACAGAAAAAGGAGAGAAAAGATTATGAAATATGTTTGCGAAGTTTGCGGATGGGTATATGATGAGGCAGAAGGATACGAGGAAGGCGGAATTGAACCGGGAACAAAATGGGAAGATGTTCCGGAAGATTTTGAGTGTCCGCTTTGCTCTGTAGGAAAAGATCAGTTCACAGAAGAATAGAATATAGTTTTACATGGCGGCAGTCCTTGCGGGGGCTGCTGTTTTTATGTAAGAGGAAATAATAATTGATAGCTTTCCTGTTTTATGGTAGTATAAAAAATATATTTAGAGATTAAATCAGGCGAAAGCCTTGAAAATAGGAGGATGTACGGACCATGGAAAGTTATAAACAGGAATTTATTGAGTTTATGGTAGAGAGCGATGTGCTCAAATTTGGAGAATTCACATTAAAAAGTGGCAGAAAGTCCCCATTTTTTATGAATGCCGGAGCATATGTGACCGGTACACAGTTGAAAAAGCTGGGTGAGTATTACGCAAAAGCTATCCATGACAGATATGGAGATGATTTTGATGTTCTGTTTGGACCGGCATATAAGGGAATTCCGCTGGCAGTTGTAACTGCTATGGCATTCAGCGAATTATATGGCAAGGAAGTGCGTTACTGTTCTGACCGTAAAGAAGAGAAGGATCATGGCGCTGATAAAGGAAGCTTCCTCGGCAGCAAGCTTAAGGACGGGGATCGGGTTGTTATGATTGAAGACGTTACGACGTCCGGTAAATCCATGGAAGAGACTGTTCCAAAGGTACGGGGAGCTGCTGATGTTGAGATTGTAGGTCTGATGGTTTCCCTGAATCGTATGGAAGTTGGAAAAGGCGGCGAGAAGTGTGCTCTGGATGAGATTAAAGATCTGTACGGATTTGAAACAGCAGCCATTGTTTCTATGGATGAGGTGGTAGAGTGTCTGCACAACAAAGAGTGTCAGGGAAAAATTATAATCGACGATACATTAAAAGCGGCAATTGACGCATATTATGAACAGTATGGTGCGAAATAGCGGGAGGAATAAGTATGAACGAAAAGGCATTTAAAACCATGGGAGTTACAGGTGTCGGAGGGATTGCAATCGGAATTATTGTGATTGTAGTCGGAGTTACTACAGGAATTCTTTCTGTTGTGAGCGGGGCACGTCTGCTGAAAGTAAGAAAAGGGCTTACATTTTAACCAGAAGTTAGAAGGGTGCTGTTTTGGAGTATAAAAGAAGAAAATATTTACGAAAATTGGGGAAAATACTATTTGTCCTGTATATTGGATTTATCATATATTTCCTGCTTTTTTCGGAATGGTATGGGAGAAATCCGGGAGGTATGCAGGAATATCATTACAATTTAGAATTATTTAAGGAAATCAAACGGTTCTGGTATTATAGAGAGCAGCTTGGCTTTTATGCAGTATTTACTAATCTTTTTGGAAATGTGCTGATATTTGTTCCGTTTGGTTTCTTTATGCCTATGGCAAGCAGGTACAGAAGTTTCTGGTCAGCCATGTTTTATAGTTTTATATTAAGTTTTTGTGTGGAAACATTTCAGCTAATAACCACAGTAGGAAGCTTTGATGTGGACGATATGCTTCTGAATACCATGGGTGGAATGATTGGATATATAATATTTGTTGTTTTTGCAGCAAAAAGGAGACATTATTATGCTAAGAAGGCTGAGAGAAGTCATCGTTGAGATGCGTAAGGAACGGCAGAAGAAGAAAACAGAGCGCGAGAAAATGAAGCGACGGAGCCGCAAATTCGGACAGGCAGAGCTGAAGCATTCACGGCGGGGAGTGATGTCCTGTCTGCTTGCGGGGCTCACCTTGTTTTTTATGGTTTTGGTTTTTTCGGTTTCGTACATAAGCAGGGGCGATGTAAGCATTCTGATTGGTACGGTTGGATTGGGATGTCTGATACTGGCTTTTTCTGGACTTAATCAGGGAATTCAGGGATTTAAGGAGCGTGACAAAAACTATCTGACCTGCAAGATAGGAGTAGTGAGCAATGGATTGTTCGTGCTTGGATTACTTATTATTTTCCTAAGGGGGCTTTTTTAGATGATTACTGAGCGATATGAACTGGCAATAGGAAGAATTCGGGAGATACCGGAAGAAGAAACAGTGGCGGATAGATTCCGTCCGTATTTTCGTCAGGTATCCCATTTTATTTTGATGCTGGATGATTTGAAGAAAGAAATAGAGTCGGGAAGATACAGGAAGCAGAGCCTGGATGTTTTAAAAGAGTGGAACAGGAAGCTGTATGAGGATATTCTTCCTGAAAAATATGAAGCAGGTTATGCGGATCCGGCATATGCTGTCAGAATGATGGGAGAGGAATATGGACAGATTCTTTCTTTTTTGTATACAGAAATACGTGGGGCAATTGCATATACGTTTGAACAGAGAGAAGAATATCTTGCGATTGTATACGAATTGTTTATAGAAGTCTATAATTGTTTTGAAGGTCGGGAACTGCCGGAAATACGGGAACTGAAAGAGATTGTTTACTGGTATGCCAGCGATTATTGTGATGTGTTTGCAGCGGACAGAATTTGTGAGCAGATCGATCCGTCATATTCTTTTGCAGTGGATATTATCCGTGAAGCAGACCTGACGGATCTGAGGTATTTGTACTGGTTTGGTGAATATATCAGTGAAAATGAGTGGAAGACTGCTGAACATTTGAATAGTCTGGATGAATCAGTGATTCAGAAGATGGCTGATGTCTATACAGAAGGGTACCGGATGGGATTTATAAATACCGGCAAGGATTTATCTAAGAAGTCGGTAGTGAATATCCGATATGTCCTGGGATTTGAGCGGGTAGTAAAAAAAGCTATTGAAAATTTTGCAAAAATGGGACTTCAGCCTGTGATTTACCGGGCAGCAGTCAGTGTGCTGACCAAACGGCAGCAGCATAAGGTTGGATATTATGGTGGAATTGCAAATAAACAGTATGAGTATGATCACAGGAATGATCAGGGTCTGTTCCTGGGTAAGCGCTTTGTGGAACGTAAGCTGGAAGTTATCAGCCATGTTTATGAGATGAATAAAGAACTGGCAGGGGAATTTGCGGGACCGGCAGTTATGGAGGTGTTTGGAGAACAGCCATTTTCTCCGGTTCAGAAGAATGAGGCAATACATCTGAATGAGAAACAGGAGGAGATATCTCTTGTGTACGACAGCCGTTCCGGTCAGATTACCAATGAGTATATCCGGGGAGATGAGAGGAGCTTTACCATTATTGCTTATCCGATTCCGGAAATCGGACCGGATTATCCGGAGATTTTTAATGAAATTATCCGTATTAATACTTTGGATGCAAAAGTGTACGAGCAGGTGCAGCAGACCATGATCGACGCGTTAGACCAGGGAGAATATGTCCGTATTCTCGGTAAGGGAGATAATCGAACGAATCTGACGGTACAACTGCATAAGCTTCGTGATCCTGAGAAGGAGACAATATTTGAAAACTGCGTTGCGGATGTTAATATTCCGGTAGGTGAAGTATTTACATCTCCGGTACTGGAAGGTACAAATGGAGTTCTGCATGTAAGCAGGGTATATTTAAATGAACTGCAGTATCGCGATCTGGAGATAACTTTTTCCAATGGAATGATTGCGGATTACCGTTGCGGAAATTTTGAACGGGAATCAGATGGCAAAAAGTATATCAGTGATAACATTCTTCATAATCATGCAACTCTTCCTATGGGAGAGTTTGCAATTGGCACTAATACTACCGCTTACGTGGCGGCGAGAAAGTATCAGATGGAAGAGAAGATGCCTATCCTGATTGCGGAGAAGACAGGACCACATTTTGCAGTGGGAGACACCTGTTACAGTTGGAGTGAAGATATTCCGGTGTATAATCCCAACGGAAAAGAAATTGTGGCGAGGGATAACTCTGTCTCTATTCGCAGGAAAGAGGATGTGTCCAAAGCATATTATCACTGCCATACGGATATTACGATTCCATATGATGAGCTGGGAAGTATTACCGTTGTGAAGAAGAATGGAGAGCAGACAGACATTATCAGGGATGGAAGATTTGTTCTGCCGGGAACAGAAATTCTGAATGAACCGTTGAACAAATAAACAATGATATGATATAATGAGCGCATGGCGCGCATTATATCATTGCGCATACCGGTTTCTGCGTTTGCCGCAGAAATCCGGGCGCTAAAATCTGCCAGAGGCATCATGGCCGCTTGCGGTCATGATATAGTATAAACGAATAGTGACGAATGCAGAAAGGATGAACACGATGTCAAAAGTAGGAATTGTAATGGGCAGCGACTCAGACCTTAAGGTTATGGGTAAAGCCGCTGATATGTTGGAAAAGTTAGGGATTGAATATGAGATGACGATCATCTCCGCACACCGGGAGCCGGATGTGTTCTTTGAATATGCGAAATCTGCAGAATCAAAGGGATTTAAAGTAATCATTGCAGGTGCGGGAATGGCCGCTCATCTTCCGGGAATGTGTGCAGCGATTTTCCCGATGCCGGTGATCGGTGTACCGATGTCAGGAAAGAATCTGGATGGACAGGATGCACTTTATTCAATTGTTCAGATGCCGCCTGGAATTCCGGTTGCGACGGTAGCGATCGACGGAGGAATGAATGCTGCAATTCTGGCAGCGAAGATTCTTGCAACATCTGATCCGGAACTGCTTGACAGACTGAAAGCGTATACAGAAGAGATGAAGAATACGGTTCAGGCTAAAGATGCGAAGTTGAAAGAGCTGGGACACAAAGAGTACATGAACCAGAAGTAAAATAATAATACAAATACAAATTAAGGAGACGTGTTATGGATTACAAGAATGCAGGTGTTGATATTGAAGCGGGTTACAAGTCGGTAGAATTAATGAAAAAGCATGTAAAAGAGACCATGAGACCGGAAGTGCTGGGAGGTCTTGGTGGATTTGCAGGTGCTTTTGATCTGAGTGGAATTAAGAATATGGAGGAGCCTGTTCTCCTGTCAGGTACTGACGGATGTGGAACTAAGGTAAAACTTGCATTTGTTATGGACAAGCACGATACGATCGGTATTGATGCGGTTGCAATGTGTGTGAATGATATTGCATGTTCCGGTGGAGAACCGTTATTTTTCCTGGATTATATTGCATGTGGTAAGAACTATCCGGAGAAAATCGCTACGATCGTAAGCGGTGTGGCAGAAGGATGTAAGCAGTCTGAATGTGCACTGGTTGGTGGTGAGACCGCTGAGCATCCGGGTCTTATGCCGGTTGATGATTATGATCTTGCGGGATTTGCTGTTGGTGTTGTAGATAAGAAGGATATTATCAATGGTGAAAATATCAAACCGGGTGATGTTCTGGTAGGTATGGCATCCACTGGTGTTCACAGTAACGGATTTTCTCTGGTGCGTAAAGTATTCGAAATGACTAAGGAATCTTTGGATACATATTATGACGAGCTTGGAAAAACATTGGGAGAGGCGCTGATCGCTCCGACAAGAATTTACGTAAAAGCTTTAAAGAGTATTAAGAACAGTGGTGTAAAGGTAAAGGGCTGCAGCCATATTACAGGAGGCGGTTTCTATGAAAATATTCCGAGAATGCTTCCGGAAGGAGTTCGTGCAGTCGTGAAAAAAGACAGCTATGAAGTTCCGGCAATCTTTAAGCTTTTAGCTGAAAAAGGTGATATTGCGGAAGAGATGATGTACAACACCTTTAACATGGGGCTTGGAATGGTTCTGGCACTGGATCCGGCAGATGTTGATAAGGCTATGGAAGCAATCCGTGCAGTCGGTGATGTGCCTTACGTAGTTGGTCATGTAGAAGCAGGAGAAAAAGGAGTTACCTTATGTTAAACGTAGTGGTACTTGTATCCGGAGGAGGAACGAATCTTCAGGCGATTATTGATTCGGTAGAATCCGGTGCAATTACCAATACAAAGATTACGGGTGTCATCAGTAACAATAAGAATGCCTATGCCCTTGAAAGAGCAAAGAAGCATGGTATCAGTGCGCAATGCATTTCTCCGAAGGATTTTGAGACGAGAGACAGATTCAATGAAGTGTTCCTGGAAACGATTGACAGTATGCAGCCGGATCTGATCGTTCTGGCTGGATTCCTGGTAGTCATTCCGGAAGCCATGATAGAAAAATACAGAAATCGAATCATTAATATTCATCCATCTCTGATCCCGTCATTTTGTGGAACAGGGTATTATGGACTTAAAGTTCATGAGGCGGCGCTGGCACGCGGTGTTAAAGTAGTGGGTGCGACTGTTCATTTTGTAGATGAAGGTACGGATACAGGACCGATCATCCTTCAGAAAGCAGTAGAAGTAGAGCAGGGGGATACTCCGGAAGTGCTTCAGCGACGCGTGATGGAACAGGCAGAGTGGAAGATTCTTCCGAAAGCAATTGATCTGATTGCTAACGGCAGAATCCAGGTGGAAGAGAATCTGGTAAAGATTCTTCCATAACGAGAGAAGGAGGAGGAGCAGCATGAAAGTATTAATCGTAGGCAGCGGCGGAAGAGAGCATGCAATCGCGTATTGTGTGGCAAAGAGTGAAAAAGTGGATAAGATATACTGTACACCGGGAAATGCCGGAATTGCAGAATATGCGGAATGTGCACCGATCGGTGCTATGGAATTTGAAAAAATTGTGGCATTTGCAAAAGAAAAAGAGATTGATCTGGTTATTGTAGGTATGGATGATCCGCTGGTGGGAGGTCTTGTGGATGAATTGGAGGCAGCAGGAATCCGTGCGTTCGGACCACGGAAAAATGCGGCAATACTGGAAGGATCCAAGGCATTTTCTAAAGATCTGATGAAAAAGTACAATATTCCTACAGCGGGGTATGAGAATTTTGATGATGCGGAGAAAGCACTTGCTTATCTTGAAACAGCTAAATTCCCGATCGTACTGAAAGCTGATGGACTTGCTCTCGGCAAAGGTGTACTGATCTGTAATACACTGGAGGAGGCTAAGGAAGGTGTCAAGACTATTATGCTGGACAAAAAATTTGGTGCGTCCGGTAATACTATGGTTGTAGAAGAATTCATGACAGGACGTGAAGTATCTGTTCTTTCTTTTGTGGATGGAAATACGATCAAGACTATGACTTCTGCGCAGGATCATAAGCGTGCGCAGGATGGAGATCAGGGATTGAACACCGGTGGTATGGGAACTTTCTCGCCGAGTCCATTCTATACCAAAGAAGTAGAAGATTTCTGCAATAAATATATATATCAGGCCACGGTAGATGCAATGAAGGCTGAAGGCAGACCGTTCAAGGGTGTTATTTTCTTTGGACTGATGCTGACAGAAGATGGTCCGAAAGTGTTGGAATACAATGCAAGATTTGGAGATCCGGAGGCACAGGTAGTACTTCCGCGTATGAAGAATGATATTGTTGAAGTAGTAGAGGCATGCATTGACGGAACTCTGGATCAGGTAGACCTGCAATTTGAGGACAATGCAGCCGTATGTGTTGTGCTTGCATCGGACGGATATCCGCTGTCATATGAAAAAGGACTCCCGATCAGCGGTCTGGATGAATTTAAGAAGCATGAGGGATATTACTGTTTCCATGCAGGTACCAAATTTGACGGTGACCGGATTGTGACGAATGGCGGACGTGTTCTTGGTATTACTGCCAAGGGGGCTACCCTTAAGGAGGCACGAGCAAATGCTTACGCTGCAACGGAATGGGTGAAATTCGATAACAAATATATGCGCCATGATATTGGAAAAGCGATTGATGAGGCATAAAACTGAATAAAACAAAAAAAGATTGCGCGTAATGCGCAATCTTTTTTTACTCCGGAATTTTTAATAATTTCCAAGCTGGGCAAGATATTTATCGATTTTTTTGAGTCGCTTTTCTATTCCTTTTACTTTATGACTGATGGTATCTAAAAGAGCTTCTGCAACAAACTGAGCGCCCACCAGGGAATTGAAAAAGGTATCGCTGTTTACAGGAACTGTCAGGAGTACCGTCGCATATCCGGCAAGCAGGGAGCTGGGTTTGTCGGTGATGACAACAATTTTTGCTCCGGCATCTTTTGCCATGGAAGCACTGAGTTTATCCAGGGATGAATATCTGGGAAAAGAAAATACAATCAGACAGTCATCTTTGGAAATATTGCATAAATGATCCATGGGGCTCATGGAAGAGGAGACAGTGGTGTCTACATTTGGAAGCATGTGTTTCAAATACAGAAAAAAATAATCTCCAAGTGAAGCGTTTCCACGGGAAGCAGTTATGTATTTGAACCGGCTGTTTATAATGACATCGGCAGCTTCTTCAAAAGCGGCAAGACTGTTATTGGCGAAGACGTTTTCAAGATTGTTAAGGGCATTTTTAAAATGTCTGTTTATATAATCGGAACTGGTACCCATCTTTGAGCGATGAGCCATCCGCTGTGATGGTACAGTGATGGAGCTGGAGATGCTGTATACCTTATCCTGATAATCCTTTCGAAGTGTTTTCTGAAAATCCATAAAGCCGCTGAATCCAAGGGAACGGCTAAAGCGTATGACTGATGATTCACTTACGCCGAGTTCCTGAGCTATTTCGGTTGATGTCATGAAACAGGCATCAGAAGAATGATCCAGAACATATTTTGCAATCATTCTCTGTGTTTTTGTCAGACTGGCATTATTAATTATTTCTCTTAATTCTTTCATATTGTGTCCTCCGATAGCATATATAGTTCTATCTAATAGAATTTAACCACGAAATAACAAAATATGCAACAGAATTGTTAATACAATAACAAAAAAATGCTTGAAATAAAACTTTTGTGAAAAAAATAACTTTTATTGAATAATATAAATCCCTGTGATAGTATAAATTTAGAGATAAATGAAAAATATTTTTCACATAGGGGATAAAATGAAAAATATTATTCATAATGAACGGGAACAAAAAATAAAGATTCAGTGGCGAACAACAAAAACGAAAATCAGGAGGGTAAAAAAGTGAAAGTTGGATGTGTAAAAGAAATTAAAAACAACGAGTTCCGTGTAGGTATGACACCAGATAATGTAAAAAGCTATGTAAATGCCGGTCATGAAGTTTATATTGAGAAAGGTGCCGGAATCGGGTCCGGATTTGCGGATGATGAGTATGAAGCAGCAGGCGCTAAAATGATTGATACTGCAAAAGAGGTATGGGATACTGTTGAGATGATGGTTAAGGTAAAAGAGCCGTTGGAGGAAGAGTATCCACTGTTCCACGAAGGACTGATTCTTTATACATATCTTCATCTGGCAGCAGATAAACCGCAGACTGATGCACTTCTTGAAGGTAAGGTAAAGGGCGTTGCTTATGAGACGTTATTTGATCCTAAAAATGGCGGACTTCCTCTTCTTGCTCCGATGAGTCAGATTGCAGGACGTCTGAGTATTCAGGAAGGTGCAAAATATCTGGAGAAGAGATTTGGCGGAGAAGGTGTTCTTCTGGCAGGTGTTCCGGGAACTCCAAAGGCTAATATTGTCATCCTTGGTGGAGGTAATGTAGGTACAAATGCATGCAAAATTGCTGTAGGTATGGGAGCTAATGTAACAATTATAGATATCAGTCTTCCGAGACTGGCTTATCTGGATGACATCTTTGGTGCGCGTATCCAGACTCTGGTATCTACCGATGCAAATATTGAAAAAGCTGTGAAAGAAGCTGATCTGGTAATTGGCTGTGTATTGATTCCGGGAAAGGCTGCTCCGAAGATCTTTAAGAAAAAATATCTTAAAGAGATGAAGCCGGGAGCAGTATTTGTAGATGTTGCAGTTGACCAGGGCGGATGTGGAGAAACAACAAAGGTTACATACCATGATGATCCGATCTTCATTGAGGATGGAGTTGTTCATTACTGCGTAGGAAATATGCCGGGAGCAGTTCCGAGGACATCTACGATTGCTCTTACTAATGCAACATTGAGCTATGGATTACAGATTGCTAACAAAGGTCTCGAAAAAGCATGTGCAGAAAACGAGGTTATTTACTCTGCAATCAACACATATGACGGAAAACTTACATGCAAGAATGTTGCTGACAGTTTTGACTGCTATGAGTACGTAGATGTAAGAGAAGTGTGCAAATAAGCAAAGCTGCTTAATTTCTGATATGATTCTTTCTGTTGCGGGAAAGCGCATCCTTCGGGATGCGTTTTTTCGCATTATTAGGAAACTCTTCCGGTCTTGCGCGGATGAAGGATTGACGTAAGACGTAGTGTGTGCTAATGTATGTATAACACAAGAAACATAAGAAAAGGTGAGAAAATGCTGATAGAGATTGATTTTAACAGTGACGAGGCCATATATATGCAGCTGCGTAATCAGATTATTATGGGAATTGCAACATCTGCCCTGCAGGAGGGAGAGGCTTTGCCGTCCGTGAGGCAGCTTGCACAGACGGTGGGAATTAATATGCATACAGTAAATAAAGCTTATGCGGTACTTCGCCAGGAAGGTTTTATCCAGCTTGACAGAAGAAGAGGTGCAGTGATTGCGCTTGATGTGGATAAGATAAAGGCGATTACAGAGATGAAAGAACAACTCCGTATTGTCCTGGCAAAGGGATGCTGTAAGAATATTTCTAAAGAAGAGGTCCATGAACTTGTGGATGAGATATATGAAGAATATCAGGTGTGAGAATGCTCCCACCGCTATAGGAGGATAACTTGGAAATGAATTATACACAACAGGCAAAAGAAGTATTAAGGATTGCCAGAGCGGCGGCGAAGGATCTGGACCATCCCTATGTAGGGACGGAACATCTTCTTCTGGGACTAAAAAAGGTTTATTCGGGTGTGGCAGGCCAGATTCTGGGCTCTGGTGGAGTGAAAGAGGATGATATCCTGAGAATTATGAATGAGCTGGTATCACCTGTGGCCGATGCAGAACCATCTCATCATCCACAAACCAGTCCCAGATTTGAATTTATTCTGGAAGAGGCTAAGGAAGAAGCAATCAGGCTTCGTTCGAATGAGATTGGAACGGAACATCTTCTGCTGGCGCTTCTTAGGGATGTGGATTGTGTGGCTACCCGTATTCTTCTTACTATGAACGTGAATCTGCAGAAGGTACTGCAGGAAATTTTATATATTGTTGGAGCGGATCCGGCCGATTATGCAGATGACATGCAGGATGACGGACGCAAAAAAACGGCTGTTCTGGAACAGTACGGAACAGATATTACAACGCAGGCTGCTGAAGGAAGGCTTGATCCGGTTATCGGCCGGGAACAGGAGATTGCCCGGCTGATGCAGGTGCTGAGCAGACGGACGAAGAATAATCCGTGTCTTGTCGGAGAACCCGGAGTGGGAAAAACTGCGGTGATAGAAGGACTTGCGGCTCGAATCGCTGAAGGAACCGTGCCGGAAGGCATGAAAGGGAAGCGGATTCTTACAATGGATCTGGCTGCAATGATCGCAGGTTCCAAATACAGAGGAGAGTTTGAGGAGCGTATGAAACGTCTTATCCAGGAAGTGAAAAGTTCCGGAAATGTTATCCTTTTTTTGGATGAGGTTCATACAATCATAGGTGCTGGAGGAGCGGAAGGGGCTATGGATGCCTCAAATATATTAAAACCATCTCTGGCACGAGGAGAGATTCAGCTGATCGGTGCTACTACGATTTCAGAATATCGAAAGCATATTGAAAAAGATGCTGCACTGGAGCGCAGATTTCAGCCGATTACTATTGAAGAACCGGGAAAAGAGCAGTGTTTTGATATTTTGAAAGGGTTAAAGAGCCGTTATGAAGAACATCATCATGTAAAGATTACGGACGAAGCGTTAGAGGCAGCAGTTAACTTGTCCGGAAGATATATCAATGACCGTTTCCTGCCGGATAAGGCAATTGATGTGTTGGATGAGGCGTGCTCTAAGGTTGGTCTTCGCGGCTATAAGGTTCCGGAGAATATTGGGGAGCTGGAGCATATCATTACAAGAATGACAGAAGATAAAGAGGAGGCAATTAGAAAGGGAGATTTTGCAGAAGCTTCTCTGATTCATAAAGAGCAGGCGGAGGTTGAGAATAAGCTGGAGCAGGTTCGCAGGCGTTTTCAGAAAAAGAATGAAAACAGACAGATAAATGTTATTGAAGCTGATATCGCAGATGTTGTATCAGAGTGGACGAAAATACCTGTGCAGAAACTGACGGAATCCGAAGGCGTGCGCCTGAAAAATCTGGAGAAGACTTTGCATAAGAGAGTAATCGGGCAGGAAGAAGCAGTATCGGCAGTGGCAAAAGCGGTTCGCCGCGGGCGTGTAGGTTTGAAAGATCCGGGACGACCGATTGGGTCATTCCTTTTTCTGGGACCAACCGGAGTGGGAAAGACGGAGCTTTCCAAAGCTCTTGCTGAGGCGCTTTTTGGAAGCGAGGACTCCATTATTCGGGTAGATATGTCGGAATATATGGAAAAGCACAGTGTGTCAAAAATGATTGGCTCTCCGCCGGGATATGTGGGGCATGAGGATGGAGGACAACTGAGTGAACAGGTGAGAAGACATCCCTATTCCGTAATTTTATTTGATGAAATTGAGAAAGCACATCCGGATGTTTTTAATATTTTGCTGCAGGTGTTGGATGATGGGCATATTACCGATTCACAGGGAAGAAAAGTGGATTTTAAAAATACGGTTATTATTATGACATCAAATGCGGGGGCGCAGGCAATTATTGATCCGAAGCGGCTTGGATTTGTGACGAAGGAGGATGAATCCGGTGATTACAAACGGATGAAATCCAACGTAATGAATGAAATCAAGCTGATTTTCCGACCGGAATTTCTGAACCGCATTGATGAGATTATTGTATTCCATGCGCTGAATAAAGAACATATGAAACGAATTGTTGGTCTGATGTGCAAAGAGGTCTGTGCGAGGGCGGGCGAACAGTTGGGAATCCGGCTCGTGATAAGGGATTCTGTAAAAAAACACATTGTTGAGACGGGTATGGATCAGAAGTATGGAGCCCGTCCGCTGCGGCGTGCGGTGCAGAACCTTTTGGAAGATAAACTGGCAGAGGCTATTCTTGACGGCACTGTTACCAGAAACAGTGAAGTGGAAGTGGGCATATCTAAAAAAGAAATAAAATTTATTCCAAAAGCTACAAATCAGGAAGTTTAAATGCTATAATGACAACATAAGTACGAAATACCAGGAGGATAAATAATATGGCAGTAATAAAAGAACTGTTGAGAACGGAAGCAGATGGAACACTTAGCTTTGGAGATTTCACTCTGGCATCCAAGACAAAGCTGGATGGATTTGAATATCAGGGAGATCTGTACAAAGTAAAAACATTTGCAGAGATCACCAAGCTTGAGAAAAATGGAATGTTTGTTTATGAATCAGTTCCGGGAACAGCAGTGGAAGGTTTCAAGGCATCTGAAAATGTTGTTACATTTAAAGTGTCAGGGGAGAAAGACGCACAGTTTACATTGGAGCTTGAGGCCGATACAGAATATGTGGTATATATGGATGACGTAAATATTGGTGATATCAAGACGAATTTGAGTGGAAAACTCAGTGTCAGCGTTGAATTGGAGTCTGGCAAGAGCGTTGATATCAAGATTGTCAGAAAATAAGATAATCGGATATTTTTCAGTAATACATTGGCGGAAAGGCTGCAAAATTGCAGCCTTTTTTAGACGGAAGAACGAGGAAGAGATAATGGCAAAAGGGAAGAAAAGCATTTTTTTCTGTCAGAATTGTGGACATGAAGAAAGTAAATGGCTTGGGCAATGTCCGGTGTGCAAGGAATGGAATACATTTGTTGAGGAGAAGACGGCAGTGACTCACAGCAGCACTGTCAAAGGGGGTGCGCGTGGGGCTGAGGTGGTCACGCTTTCCAATGTATGTACAGATCAGGACGAGCGCCTGAAAACAGGAATAAAAGAACTTGACCGGGTTCTGGGAGGAGGAATTGTGCCGGGTTCCCTTGTGCTGGTAGGCGGTGATCCCGGCATTGGAAAATCTACACTGCTTCTTCAGGTGTGTCAGTGTCTGTCGGCGGAAAAACGGAAAGTTTTATATATATCAGGAGAAGAATCCTTGAAGCAGATTAAGCTTCGTGCAAATCGTATGGGAAATTTTACAGAAGATTTGCTTCTGTTATGTGAAACAAATCTGGAAACGATTAGCACAACAATTGAAAAAGTTAATCCGGCAGTGGTGGTTATTGATTCTGTTCAGACTATGTACAGTGAAGAAGTGGGATCTGCTCCGGGAAGTGTATCTCAGGTCAGGGAAGCAACCCATGTCCTGATGAAACTTGCAAAAGGTTTGAACATTGCTGTATTTATAGTAGGACATGTGACAAAAGAGGGGACGGTCGCAGGACCGAGAGTGTTGGAACATATGGTGGATACAGTCCTTTATTTTGAGGGGGACCGACATGCTTCATATCGAATTCTGAGAGGTGTTAAAAATCGTTTTGGTTCTACTAATGAAATTGGTGTTTTTGAAATGCAAAAATGCGGACTGGTAGAGGTTGAAAATCCATCTGAATATATGCTGAGTGGAAGACCGGAAAATGCTTCGGGCTCGGTAGTGGCGTGTGCGATTGAGGGTACAAGACCAATGTTGATGGAGATTCAGGCTCTGGTCTGTCAGAGTAATTTCGGCATGCCAAGGAGAACAGCTGCTGGCCTCGATTATAATCGCGTAAATCTACTTATGGCAGTTTTGGAGAAAAGGATAGGACTTCCCCTGTCTAATTACGATGCCTATGTTAATATTGCGGGAGGTATCCGTATGAATGAACCTGCGTCGGATCTGGGGATTGTGATGGCAATTGTATCCAGTTATAAAAATAAACCGGTTGCAGAGGATACCATTGTTTTTGGAGAAGTAGGACTTAGTGGGGAGGTTCGGGCAGTAACGATGCCGGATCAGAGAGTGGCAGAGGCGAAAAAGCTGGGATTTAAAACATGTATTATGCCGGAAGTATCAGTGAAAAATCTTGGTAAAGTGGAAGGAATAGAGATTGTTGGAGTCAGAACGGTTAATCAGGCTATATCCTTATTGTAAAAACTTCACTTCGCATCTAAAGTACTGGTTGGTAAAATGGTCGGTCAAAAAATAAAAACCTGGAAAACAATTGTTTGAATTGTATAAATTAAATAAAAAATAAAAATAATATTGACAATTCAAAGAAGACTGTGGTATTCTATCAAAGCTGTCACTTGAACATTGAGTTGTTACAAGAGACAAGCAAAAAAGAAATTAAAAAAGTTGTTGACAAACGACGAAAGATATGATAATCTATTAAAGCTGTCGCTTGAACGACAACACAAAGAACCTTGATAACTGAACAATAGACAACGACCCTGAAGATTTCTTTAAGAGAAAATTCAGAGAACAGCTAAGAACTGCGCGAGTGGAGCTGAGATGTAAAAACTTGTTTTTTAACATTGAGCAAACGAGCATTGGCGAAGCCAAGATGAGCGAGAAGCTCTGCTTCGAGCTTATAGAGCAGTTCTGGTACTTTAAAAACAGTAATAACGGGATAGGAAAGCTAGTAGTTTTCCTGACTGTGATTAAACGAAAATGAAGTTCCATCGGCGATGCCGAGGAACGATTAATTTGCTAAGCATCAAAGATGCAAAGCAAATTATATCAACGAGAGTTTGATCCTGGCTCAGGATGAACGCTGGCGGCGTGCTTAACACATGCAAGTCGAACGAAGCACCTTACTTTGATTCTTCGGATGAAGAGTATTGTGACTGAGTGGCGGACGGGTGAGTAACGCGTGGG
>NZ_JBNPMZ010000015.1:0-73587 GCF_050314255.1 Sporofaciens sp. SGI.106 | reverse complement strand
CCCACGCGTTACTCACCCGTCCGCCACTCAGTCACAATACTCTTCATCCGAAGAATCGAAGTAAGGTGCTTCGTTCGACTTGCATGTGTTAAGCACGCCGCCAGCGTTCATCCTGAGCCAGGATCAAACTCTCGTTGATATAATTTGCTTTGTATCTTTGATGCTTAGCAAATTAATCGTTCCTCGGCATCGCCGATGGAACTTCATTTTCGTTTAATCACAGTCAGGAAAACTACTAGCTTTCCTATCCCGTTATTACTGTTTTTAGGTCGACATCTTAAAATGTCTCGTTCTGAATTTTTCTCTTTACAGATATGAGAAGCTCACAAACAAGTTTGTTCGCTCCCGTTCGTTCTGCCAATGCACAAAGTGCATCACAGCCCAATCCTCAAGCACCTTTACAGGCAAGCCTGACAGGTTCTTTCGTATTGCCCCTGGCGTACTTCGTACGCTGTCAGAACTATATCTGGGAAATCTTCAGGGTCGTTGTCTATTGTTCAGTTATCAAGGTTCTTTGTGTTGTCGTTCAAGCGACAGCTTTAATATACTATCATATCTTCCATCGTTTGTCAACATCTTTTTTAATTTCTTTTCTCCGTTTATCTCTTGCAACAAATCAATGTCCAAGCGACAACTTCTATAGATTATCATGTTTGTCGATATTTGTCAACAACTTTTTTCATCTATTTTCAAGAAATTGCGCCGCCGCATATCAAATCTTGCCTGACTTTGTTGCCTCCATGCGACAGCTTTAATATAATACCACCGTGTTTTTTATTTGTCAACGTTTATTTTAAAGTTTATCGAAAAATTGTAGCTAATTTAAGAATAGGATTATTTTCATATATTATAGTCAATATAGGTTCTTCCTGAATCATTGCAAATATTTCTTTTCCAATATTTGTGGTGTAGAGCATCGTGACAATCAGGAAAAGTATCCACACGATAATTAATGCACCGACAGCTCCCAATGCACCTCCCGCAAGACGGTTCACAAATCCCAGCACCGGAAGATTTGATATAATGTCCAGTGCAAAGATGATAGCGCGAAGTATGACCGTCACAACAACAAGTGTTAATAAGAATGCAACCAGATTTATAATCAGTTTGGTCAGATATTTCGCTACGTAAGAAACGAACCCATCCGCCCCCAGCCTCTGATATATTTCTTCGTTATTATTTACCAGAAGTAAGTTTTTGAAAACATCCGGCATATCTGCATTCTGGATAGCGGCTATCTGGACATCCCGCGGAATCTCCACACCATCCATGCTTTCTACTATTTTTTTACCACTGGCATTCAGACCTTTCAGCAGATTACTGGATATTCCATACTGAGCCAGATCGTCACCGGTCACTCTGCCCTCCGTGATATCTTCAATTGTTATTCCAAGGGCATTCAACTCTTCTTCCGTAATTCCTGCTGCTGCCAGGGCACTGCGGACGGTGTCGGCGTTAACTCCCGCAGATTCCAACTGCTCATCTGCAGCTACCGAAGCATGTGCCGACATTGCTTTTACCACCTGTTTCTCGATCATTTCTCCAATGGGCGTCATTGAAGTGATACCATCTGCCACATAGGGTGTCAAAAAGTAAACAAGTACAAAGGTCAGCAATGTAGCAGCCAGAGATACTGTGATTTTTATAGCTCCTCTGCATATCCCCACTATGATACTAATCAGAAAAATGCCCCCTACTGTAATTAACAACCAGTTCATATGTCCTCCTATTTTACCAAACGAACAACTTCCATTCCATTTGCATTCATCACAATGTATTTGTTTACTCCCGCCATCGGGAAGATTTCCAATATATTATGGCTCATCTCACCCTCAAATTTGTGTATTCCCGTTCTGGAAAATATACTGCATTTCTTTCCATCATAGAGAATCACCTGACTTCCGTCTATTTTTATATTGGAATAATCCCCTGTAAAATCCTGAGACATCAATTTTTTGCCTGACGCATTATAAAGACAAAGCTCATAGCCTGCTTTTCCTTCATTTTTCAGGACAAGACCTACATACCGGTTGCTGTGGAATACGCTTTTTATCTGCTTATTCAACGTTACCGTCTGCGCAAGCACCGGTGTTTCTTTTCCTTTATAGAATAGCAGCTTATTACTTCCTGCCACCACCGATACGGAATCATTTAGGAAAAATGCCGTAGGTGCTATCATATCTTTGTAGATTTCTTCCAATACTTCATAATCTTTACTGGTTTCTTTTTCCCCGTCAAAATTGTAGTAATTGATCTTGCTGGTTACCACACCATCCTGCACACACATATATGTCACAAGAAGTAGCTTTCCATCTTCTGAAATGCCGAGATCCATGGGATAACCTGTCCCGGTAAAAGATGTCTTTAACTCTACCAGAAGGTTGCCCGCCGCATCATAGCAGACAATCTTGGGAGAATTCTCATTTTTCAGGATCATGCTTACGATTCCGCGGGCCGACACAGCTATTTTTTCGATGGGGTAATCCGTATGTATCTCTCCGCGCCAGCCTTTTTTATCAAACACGACTACGTCATTGCCGCCTTTATCTGCAATTGCCCCGGATTCTTTATAGATTTCAACCATCGGGCTTTTTATCTGATAAGGCTGGTTCCATACTTCTTCTCCCTTACGGTTGAGAAGGGCCACTCCGTCGCGACTGTACTTAAGTACACCATCCGCAAATTGTCGATAATTATTATTATCGGAATCGCCGCTTTTTCGTGTATCTACTACTCTTACTTCCGTGTATGTCTGCAGATAAATCAAAAGGAAGGAGCCTATTGACACGAATAAAAATGCTGAAATGATCAGTAATACCTTGATCCTGAAACGGCGTTTGTGCTTGCGTATCCGCTCCGCAATCTCCTCCATGGTTCCATCATCCTCGTCGAACTCCTCGAGAGCCCTGTTTACAATGATATTTGTGATTTCCTCTGTATCTTCTATTACATTCAGGTTTTCTTTGTCTTTTTTCTTCATGTATTAACCTCGCTTCGTCTTCCGCTCCGAACGCTCACCTCATCGCCCTTCAGCAGGCGACTCTCGTCGGCGCTCTTACGCTCCGAACGCTCACCTCGGAATCTTCGATTCCTCGGTGTCCGTTGCACTCACATGTCTTCCGCCCGGAATCCAATTGTCTGCAAGCAGCCAATGGCTTCCTATCGGAAGACGCGTTCGTCGCTATGCGCTCATTGTATCACATTTTTAGGGTAATAACAATTTTTGTCCGATGAATATGAGATTTCCGTCTGATAGACCATTCATTTTACAGATTGCTTCTGTTTCTTCTGTGTTTCCATAAAGTCTCAGGCTTATTTTGTCCAGGGTGTCTCCCCGCTGAACAATATAATAATCCTGCTCACTGAGTTCTTCCTGTATGGTGGATGTTGGAAGTTCGGTTCCTTCGGATGTTTTTTCTTCTTCCGGTGCCTTTTCTTCTGTTTCTGCCGCTTCTGCTTTGGGTTCGTCTGCAGCTGCTTCTGCTGTTTCTGTATTTTTACTGTCGGCATTGCCGCGTACAGTTTCTGACAGTGTTTCTATTGAGTTTTGAACAGAATTCATTTTATCATAGTTATTCATGGTTGAGATACCAATTGCCATTACAATTACTACCAGAAGCACGCTGGTCACATAAACCAGACGGGAATTTGCCCTCTGCTCCTGCAGCTCCATCCGCTCCCTTACGGTACTACGAAAATCCTTTGCAGCTCGATCCTCAACCATTTCGCTGGGTGTAACGCCAATCTTACGCCGACTGCTGATCATATAGTTCTGCATTGCAGGATTTTTTTCATAAAACACATAATGACCGCCCATCTGCATCAGTTCATGATACTTATAGGCAAAATATGCTTCTTCGTTTTCCAGTGAATCTCGCAGAATGAATACACTATTTTTCTCTGAAAAATATTTTTCATGAATATTTACAATTTTATTGTCCAGTACGACAGGTCTGCCCGGAGCAGCCAGATACCACCCTACGATTTTTTTACCCTCAAAAAATTCTGCACACTCTTTTTTTCCTTCCTCTATGAGAGAATCTTCTATCTGTAGTTCTGTGCTGTCTGTGTTCAGATTTTTCATCCATAATGCTCCGGTAATATAGACACACTCCTGCTCATTGATGGTCACATATTCGCCGACCAGAAATGCCCCGGCTCTTTTTTCTTTTGCTTTGTCTTTTATCTGATTCAGATATGTATCCACATAGTCTTCCACATATATCTTTGGTGTGTCGCTGACATTGCCTACCTGCCTTACGTTTTTTGGAAATTGTCTTTCCATATACTCTCACCTCACCCAATATTTTTGCCTATCATAGCACATAAAATATGCATTTTTTGGCAATTGGTGGGGCTTGTCTCTGAAATGTTTCGATGAATTTTCTTTTTCTTCGACGCGGTGGCAAGCAAAAAGGCGCGACAGCTATAATGGGACTGTCCCAAAATAACCGTCGCGCCTTTTTATTTTTTATGATTTCATTCTTATGCCTGGCAGAATGCTTTTACTTTCTCGTAAATGCTCTCTGCATCCAGTCCGTATTTCTGGATCAGCTGTACAGCCGGTCCGGATTCTCCAAATGTATCGTTGATACCAATCTTCATTACCTTTGTAGGTGCTTTCTCAGCCAGCACATCGCAGACTGCGCTTCCGAGACCGCCGATTACAGAGTGCTCTTCTACTGTTACGACTTTGCCTGTCTCTTTTGCACATGCTACAACCAGCTCTTCATCCAGAGGTTTAATTGTGTGGATGTTAACAACCTTTGCATCGATTCCGTCTGCTGCCAGTTTCTCTGCTGCTTCCAGACAGTTTGCTACCGGAAGTCCGGAAGCGATGATGGTCAGGTCTTTTCCTTCTCTTAATACAACACCTTTTCCAAGCTCGAACTTGTAGTCCGGTCTGTCATTGATTACCGGAACTGCCAGTCTTCCGAAACGGAGATATACAGGTCCTACATGCTCGTAAGCTGCCTCTACGGCTGCCTTTGCTTCCACATCATCAGACGGGTTGATAACCACCATACCCGGAATTGTTCTCATAAGAGCGATATCTTCGTTACACTGATGGGTAGCACCGTCTTCACCTACAGAGATACCTGCATGTGTAGCACCGATCTTAACATTTAATTTCGGATATCCTACAGAGTTACGTACCTGCTCAAATGCACGTCCTGCTGCGAACATAGCGAAGGAGCTTGCAAATGGTACTTTACCTGTGGATGCAATACCTGCTGCAACACCGATCATGTTACACTCTGCGATACCACAGTCGATATGGCGTTCCGGGAACGCTTTTTTAAACACACCTGTCTTAGTAGCTGCTGCAAGGTCTGCATCCAGTACTACTACATCCTCGTGTTTCTTTCCTAATTCTACCAAAGCATTACCATAACTTTCTCTTGTTGCAATTTTCTTTACATCTGACATAATGCTTCACCTACTTTCTCTAAATCTGCCATAGCAACCGCATACTGCTCGTCGTTCGGAGCAGAACCATGCCAGGATGCCTGGTTCTCCATAAAGGAAACGCCTTTTCCTTTTACAGTCTTTGCAATGATTGCAGTCGGCTGACCTTTGGTAGCTCTTGCCTCTTTGAATGCTGCATCGATTGCATCGAAATCATGTCCGTCAATATTGATTACATGGAAGTTAAATGCCTCAAATTTCTTATCGATCGGATATGGAGAGTTTACTTCATCGATCGCACCGTCGATCTGAAGGTTGTTGTTATCTACGATTACTACAAGGTTGTCCAGTTTTCTGTGAGCTGCAAGCATAGCTGCCTCCCAAACCTGTCCTTCCTGAATCTCACCGTCTCCAAGGAGTGTGTATACACGATAGTCATCTCCATAGATCTTTGCTGCTGCTGCCATACCAACTGCTGCAGAGATTCCCTGTCCCAGTGAACCGGATGACATATCTACACCTGGGATGTGCTTCATATCCGGATGTCCCTGAAGATAGGAACCAACCTTACGAAGAGTAGTCAGATCTTCAACCGGGAAGAATCCTCTGTTTGCCAGAGTAGCGTAATATCCCGGAGCTGTGTGTCCTTTGGAAAGAACGAAACGGTCTCTGTCCGGTTTCTTAGGATCCTTCGGATCGATGTTCATTTCTTCAAAGAAAAGATAAGTGTAAATGTCTGCTGCGGACAGTGATCCGCCCGGATGTCCGGATTTGGCACTGTGTACTGCTGTCACAGCACCCTTGCGAATTTCATTCGCAGTCTTCATTAATTCTAATTTGTTCATGAAAAATGCCTCCTATTCTCCAAATACAGCCTTATAGTCTGCCTGGAATTTTGCGATGCCCGCATCTGTCAGCGGGTGTTTTGTCATCTTCTCAATAACATCATATGGTACAGTTGCAATGTCAGCTCCTGCAAGTGCACAATCTGTTACGTGAATTGGATTACGTACGCTTGCTGCGATAATCTCTGTCTCAATACCTGCAACATCGAAAATCTGTGCAATCTCAGAAATCAAGTCCACACCTCTTACGGAGATATCGTCCAGACGTCCCAGGAATGGAGATACGTATGTTGCACCTGCTCTTGCTGCAAGAAGTGCCTGATTTGCTGTGAAGATCAGGGTAACGTTTGTCTTAATTCCTTCTGATGTAAGCTGTTTACATGCTTTTAAACCTTCCGTTGTCATCGGAATCTTTACCACCATATTCGGGTGAATCTTTGCAATCTCACGGCCTTCTCTGATCATTCCTTCTGCATCAACAGTCGTAGCTTTTACCTCTCCGCTGATTGGTCCGTCTACAATAGAAGCAATCTCTGCGATAACTTCTTCGAACACACGGCCTTCCTTGGCGATCAGTGAAGGATTGGTTGTAACACCGCAGATAACTCCCATGTCATTTGCTTTTTTAATGTCCTCAACCTTTGCTGTGTCGATAAAAAATTTCATCTCTTTTTCCTCCTTGAAATGTGCGATACTTTCGTTTTTCTATCTGATGAAATTATATCTCATAAGGAATGGAACGGTCAATAGCCCTTTCTTTTTATTAATAATTTATTTAATTAATAATTTTGTTTTTATTAATTGATTTCCCAGTATTTTACTGTTTTTCACTTTCGCATTCTCTCAACTTCTGCGGTGTTTCTTGCCGCATATATGCAAGGATAAATTTTTATTAATAATAATTTTCGAAAATACATTAATTTTATTTTTTTGCATAGGATGTTGTGCCTCTGACGATCAGCTTCGGTTCATACTCCACATGGTAGGTACTGATGGGTTCCAGGTCGTTATATCCCGCTCTGCGCGAAGCAATTTTCTTCATGATAATGTCACAGGCATCCCGCCCTTTGAAGATGACGAAATGCTCTATCGTAGTGAGGGAGACCTTGTGCATCCGGGCAAAAAGTGTATTGTCACAGCCCATTACCGACACATCTCCCGGCACCTTCTTCTTTGCCTCATAGAGCGCATCCAAAATCCCGAAGGCGATCATATCATTCAGACCTACTATGGCCGTAACATCCTTTTTTTCCTGAAGAAGTTCCCGGGTCAGGTCGTATCCGATCTTGTATTCCGAATCGATATGTGCAATATCCTGATCCAGTTCTTCTTTTGCCGCTTTTATGATCACCTGATCTTTCAGACCCATTTTTTCATATTCTTTCAGAAATCCCTCTACACGCTTGGATCTCTGTTTCTGTCGAACGGTAAGCGGCGGCGCGATATAAGCAACTCTTTTGTGTCCCAGCTCGATCAGATGCCTGGCCATCATCCTTCCAAGTTTGGAGTTATCCAGTTCTACCGCGTCTACATTCAGCTGCTCATTCTGATTATTAATGATAGCCACCGGAATCTCTTCCGCCAGCTTCTCGATCTGTTCCATGAAACACCGGCTTGGATTACAGGTATAGATAATTCCTACCGGCTTAATCTGGGTCATCATTTTCAGGTAACGCTCCTCCATACGGATATCCCGCTGTGTGTTGCACACGAATAATCCAAAGCCCTGTTCTTTCGCCCTGGATTCGATTCCCTGCAGGAGCATGACATAGTAGGGATTGGTAAGATTCGGGCAGAATACTACCAGAAGCTTTTCCTTTTTACTGTCCCGATGCACCTTGCGTCTGGGCGGCACATAGCCCAGTTCTCTGGCTGCGTTCTCTACCTTTTCCACGGTTTCCCTGGAGAAGGACACATTATATTTCTTATTCAGCACCATGGAGACCGTGGACTGGGATACTCCTGCCGCCCTGGCGATATCCATGGATGTCACTTTTTTCTTTACAGCCACCTGTGCATTCCTCCTTACAGCTCCGTCCGCCCTTCCAGAGCACGGAGCAGTGTCACTTCATCTATATATTCCAGATCTCCTCCCACGGGAACACCACTGGCAATCCTGCTAACCTTGATGCCCGTAGGCTTGATTAATTTACTGATGTACATGGCGGTAGTCTCGCCCTCCAGACTGGAGTTGGTAGCGATGATCACTTCCTCCACGTCTCCGTGAAGTCTCTCCATTAACTCCTTGAGCTTAATGTCCCCCGGGCCGATTCCCAGCATGGGAGATATTGCCCCATGAAGGACATGGTAGACTCCGTCATATTTTCCTGTCTTCTCATATGCCGCCAGATCTCTGGTGTTCTCCACTACCATAATGGTTTTGTGATCCCGGCTGCTGTTGCTGCAGATCGGACATATTTCTTTATCCGTCAGGGTACAGCAGCAGGAACAGTAACGGACATTTTCTCTGGCTTCCACCATCGTATCCGCCAGGGCCTGCACCTGTTCTCTGGGCATATGAATCAAATGAAAAGCCAGCCGCTGGGCTGACTTTGGTCCTATTCCCGGAAGTCTGGATAATTCTTCAATTAACTTGCTGATTTGACTGCTGTAGTAATCCATGTCGACTCCTCTGTGCTGTTAGAATAATCCCGGCATTCCGCCTCCAAGGCCGCCCATGCCTCCGGTAAACTTAGACATTGCGGATGCGGACTCTGCATCTACCTTTTCCAGAGCCTCGTTGACTGCTGCCACGATGAGATCTTCTAACATCTCTGTATCATCCGGATCCATTACATCCGGATCAACTTTCACACTCAATACTTTCTTTGCTCCGGAAACGGTTGCTTCTACTGCTCCGCCGCCTGCGGTTGCCGTAAATTCCTTCGTCTCCATCTCTTTTGCCTGCTCTTCCATCTGGCGCTGCATTTTCTGCGCCTGTTTCATAAGATTAGCCATATTTCCCGGCATTCCGCCTCCCGGGAATCCACCACGTTTTGCCATGGTTCTGTCCTCCTTTATTCATCTTCCACAGTGATATCCATATGGATCACTTTTTCTATATCTACAAAACTATCTTCAAAACGCCGGCCTTCTTCCACCTGCCGTACATCTATGTCCATAGTTTTGCCGATTTTCTCTTCTATCAGACGAACAATCTCGTCTTTATGCTCCTGCTTTGCTACAAATCCCGCACTCACCTCATCGGGCAGCACGATCAGGAGCCTGTTATTTTCGCCGGCACTGAGCCGTGCCTTTTTCAGGTACTGACGCAGCATCATGGATGCGTCATCTGCGATGATCCGGAAATTCTTAGCCACTTCCTTCACATCCTCACTAAGAGCCCGGGGAAGCTCCGGTTTGGGCTTTTCCTCCTCTTCTTCCTGTCTGGATACATAGACTGTCTGCTGTCCCCCGCCGCCGGAAGCCAGCTTCTGCTCCACTTCCTCTTCCAGGGCGCGAAGTCTTGACAGAAGTGTATCCGTCTGTGCCTCCATCTGAGGCTTGCACAGTTTGATGAAAGCCACTTCAAGAAGCACTCTCTTCTGAGTGGCATATTTTAACTGGTTTGTAAGCTCTGAGAAGACCCGGATATATCGGAGCAATTCGTCCGTCTCCACCATCTGCGCCTCGTCTTTCAACTGGGCAAGGTTCTCTGTGGATACGTCCAGTACATCTTCCATATCTTCTGAGCTCTTTATCAATAAAAGGTTCCTGAGATACCATGTGAAGTCTGCTGCCAGCTGAGATAATTCCCGTCCCTGCATGATCAGCTCATCCACCGTCTCGATCACCTGTTTCACATCTCTCTTCAGAAGCTGGCGCAGCAGCCGGCTGAACACCTCCGTATCTACCGCTCCCAGCACCTCCAGCACATGATCATAAGTCAGTCTCTGATTAATATAAAATGCCACACACTGGTCCAGAAGACTCAGCGCATCTCGCATGGCACCATCTGCCATCCTGGCAATATAGCGGACTGCCCGGTCTTCCACATCCAGTCCTTCCTTTTCAATCAGCTCCTGCAATCTCTCACAGATGGTATCTATGGAAATTCTTTTAAAATCATACCGCTGACATCTGCTCAGAATGGTAACGGGTATTTTGTGCACTTCCGTGGTCGCCAGAATGAAGATCACGTATTCCGGCGGCTCCTCCAATGTCTTCAAAAGTGCATTGAATGCTCCGATAGAAAGCATATGCACCTCGTCAATGATATAGACCTTGTATTTCCCTTCCGTTGGGCGGTATGCTACCTCCTCCCGGATTTCACGGATATTGTCCACACCATTGTTTGACGCTGCGTCAATCTCGATCACATTCATGGATGTTCCCGCCGAGATGGTCTTACACATCTCACACTCTTCACAGGGACTACCGTCCACCGGATGCTCACAGTTGACCGCTTTGGCAAAAATCTTCGCTACCGTAGTCTTACCTGTTCCGCGGGTCCCGCAGAACAGGTAAGCATGTCCGATTCGTCCTGTTTTTATCTGATTTTTCAATGTTGTTACAACCGCATCCTGCCCCTTGACGTCCTTGAACTCCGTGGGCCGGAACTTTCGGTATAACGCCGTGTAACCCATATTCTACACTCCCGGTTCTTATTCGTCCCCGAAGCTGATTCCGGTCATCTTAGCTTCCTTGATGATAGCCGCATTCGGGTCCACATATTTTAATTTACCTGCCACCTCAGCGAGAGGAGTCTTGGTAACTTCATTATTCTTAATCGAAACCATGTATCCAAACTGTCCATCCAGAATCAGATTAGCCGCAGCCGCACCGAGACGGGTAGAAATTACACGGTCATATGCACATGGAGAACCTCCGCGCTGGGTGTGTCCCGGCACAGTGATACGAACCTCCTGATCCGTCTTCTTCTGAATCTTCTCTGCAATCTCATATGCAACTGACGGGTAGGACTTCTTCTCCTGTTTTTTCTTCAGTTCTTTTTTGCTCAGTTTCGCATCTTCTTTGGAAATTGCTCCCTCTGCCACTGCGATAATAGTAAATCTCTTGCCTGCTTTTGCCCGCTTGTTAATTGCTTCTGCAACCACATCAATATCATATGGAATCTCCGGAAGCAGAATAATATCCGCGCCACCGGCAATACCGGCATGGAGCGTTACCCAGCCTACCTTGTGTCCCATAACCTCTACGATAAATACGCGGCTGTGGGATGTCGCAGTAGTATGGATCTTATCAATCGTATCTGTAGCAATGTCCACCGCACTCTGGAATCCAAAGGTCATGTCTGTTCCCCAAAGATCGTTGTCAATAGTCTTCGGGAGTGTTATCACATTCAGTCCCTCTTCTCTCAGCATATTGGCTGTTTTATGAGTTCCATTTCCACCCAGAACTACCAGACAGTTCAGGTTCAGCTTATGATATGTGTGTTTCATTGCCTCTACCTTATCAAGTCCATCCTTATCCGGAACACGCATCAACTTAAACGGCTGTCTGGATGTTCCCAGGATCGTACCGCCCACTGTCAGGATTCCTGAGAAATCCTTAGAGGTCAGCATCTTGAAATTGGAATAGATCAATCCCTTATAACCTTCCTGAAAACCATATATCTCTACATCATCTCTTTTCGAGCAGATTCCTTTTACAACACCTCTCATCGCTGCATTCAAAGCCTGACAGTCGCCACCGCTTGTCAGCATTCCAATTCGTAACATAAGCTCACTCCTTCCTAAATTCTCAAATGGTCTTTTGCTACATTGTATCACAACCGCTGACCTTTCACAAGAAAAACCATTTTGCTGGAAGATTCCGAAAACTGTGGTATACTATTAAATAAAACAAAAAAAGAAAGCAGGGATTATGATGAAAAACTTAGATATAAAGCTCTGGACACTGCAGGCGAAAGGACAGATTGTCCCGGATAAAAGCCTTCTGAAAACTCCGGAGCAGATAGAAGCAATCCGGAAAAGTGCCGATCTGAATACCGCAGTTCTCGACCACGTTGCAGCTCATATTAAAGCCGGCATGAGCACTGCCGATATCGACCGCCTGGTCTATGATTACACGGTTTCCCACGGAGGAATTCCGGCACCTCTTAATTACGAGGGATTTCCAAAAAGCGTCTGTACTTCCATTAATAATGTGATCTGCCACGGAATTCCGGATGAGCAGGAGATTCTTATGGAGGGCGACATTATTAATGTGGACGTCTCTACTATTTTAAATGGATATTATTCAGATGCCTCCCGTATGTTTGCCATCGGGCAGGTGGATGAACGGGCAGAAAAGCTTCTGCGTGTGACGAAAGAATGTGTGGAACTGGGACTTAAGGCCGCAAAGCCCTGGGGACATCTGGGAGATATCGCCTATGCCATCAACTCCCACGCCCGAAAAAATGGATACTCTGTCGTAGAAGAGATTGGCGGACACGGAATCGGCCTGGAATTTCATGAGGATCCCTTCGTCAGCTACGTTACTCCAAAGGGAAGTGAAATGGTGCTTGTCCCGGGCATGATGTTTACCATCGAGCCGATGATCAACGAGGGAAGCCCGGATTTCTTCATTGACGAGGATAACGGATGGACGGTCTATACGATTGACGACGGACTGTCCGCACAGATTGAATATATGGTATTGATCACCGAGGATGGTGTGGAAGTACTGACAAAATAAGGGAAAGCAGCCTGGGCGGCATACACCGCTTAAGCTGCTTTCTTTATATCTCTAATACTCCAATGTTTTCAATACCAGCGCCGAATGGCTTCCCATATTTACCACGATCTCGCCATTTACCACCTGATACTCCTCATGCTCTGTTGTATATCCATTCTCATAGGTATACATGAGCCTTCGCATGGCTCCTTTGACCGGAACCTCTGCCAGCCACACAGGAATGTGCACCTCTGCCAGTTCTTCCCCATTATTCAGGACAATAACGAACTGATCTTCATCCAGGAATCTTCCGTAAGCAAGAATATTCTTCTCCCCGCAGAGCATTTTCAAAGAACCCGTCCGAAATGCCTCGTATTCTCTGTGGATCCGGATCATCTCCCGGTGGAACTCAATCATCTCCTGATCTTCTTTCCCCCATGGATAGGTTCTCCGGTTATCCGGGTCTGTGAATCCGCACACACCGGCTTCATCTCCGTAGTACACGGTAGGGGCACCGACCCAGGTCATCTGCATCACGACTGCTTCCCGCATAACTGCGGGATTAATGTCTTTCTCTGCAGCCTCCGGTCCTTTGTCCGCCACGCGGCCCACCGTCCGGTTGGTCCTTGTCAGGAATCTGGAATGATCGTGGTTAGACAGCTCATTCATAGCTACCTGCAGTGACGGCGTCAACATACGGGACATATGGTGCGCCATGGAATTCATAAAATGTTCTGCGTCGCCGCACAATTCCGGTTTTGCTTCATCACTGTGCTTCTCCATTCCTGTCAGAAACCAGGTAACCGGCTCCATGAATGCATCATAATTCATGACTGTATCCCACTCATCCCCGCGCAGCCACGCATTGGGGTCTCCATAGTGTTCCGCCAGAACCAGCGCATTGGGATTCGCTTCCTTCACCACCGCACGGAATTTTTTCCAGAACTCATGATTATATTCCGCGGTATGACCCAGATCTGCCGCCACATCCAGACGCCAGCCATCTACATTATAGGGCGGCGATACCCATTTGCGTCCTATAGACAGGATGTACTCTTCCAGTTCTCCCGAGCCTTCATAATTCAGCTTGGGCAGCGTGTCATGTCCCCACCAGCCATCATAATTGTGATTATAAGGCCAGTTTTTCTCTCCCGTCTTGAAAAAATGAAAGAAGCTCCGGTATTTACTTTCCGGTGATACATACGCTCCTTTCTCATATCCTTCCTGATTTTCATAAATACGTTCCCGGTCCATCCATTTATTAAAAGAGCCGCAGTGGTTGAACACTCCGTCCAGAATTACCTTCATTCCACGCCGGTGGGCTTCCTCCACCAGTCTGATGAAGAGCTCATTGCTTGCCTCCAGATTTCTCTTATCCGTCACACGCTTCTGATATTTCGTTGCCTGAATATTATCTTTCGTCCATCCCGGAAGAACCTCTCCCCCATCCTCGAGAATAACTCCAAAATGGGGATCTATATAGTCATAATCCTGGATATCGTATTTATGATTCGACGGCGAAACAAACAGCGGGTTAAAGTAAATGACCTCTACTCCCAGATCCTGAAGATAATCCATCTTCTCCATGACGCCCTTCAAATCACCGCCGTAGAATTCACGGATACCCATTTTTGCCGGATATTTATTCCAGTCCTTCACCCGCACGCTGGGCTCGCCAATATAAATGTACTCTCCATCCTCCACGTCGTTATTCGGATCTCCATTGTAGAAACGGTCTGTAAATATCTGATACATCACCGCTCCCTTTGCCCAGTCGGGTGTGGAAAATCCGGGCATGATCTCAAATGCATACTCCGGCATCTCCTTGTCACAGGCTCCGCGCTGATTATAATATACGATTTCGTCGCCCTTCTGTATCATAAAACTGTACCGGAACATCTCTGTTCCCAGGTCCCAGCTGATTGCATAATAATCGAACGGTCCGGACGAACTCTTCTTCTCCAACTCATACCCCTCACCGTTCGTCAAAAGCAGTACATTGTCCGCATCTTTTGATGCCGTCCTGAACTGCAGAATTACTCTCTGATTCTGCAGTGGCTCCGGTGGAAATACATATCCGCCGGTACCATCGCAAAACAATGCCTTTTTATTCATAACTATATTGCCTCATGATTTACGCTTCTGAGACTTCGATTCCCTCGAATAAACTTTCAAATTCTTCTCGCGTAATCTTTTCTTTTTCTAACAGCATTCCGGCACAAGCCTCCAGAACACTATTGTATTTCTGAATGATGTATCTTGCTCTCTGATAGCATTCGTCAATGATTCTCTTCACTTCCTGATCGATCGTACCGGCAATCTGCTCTCCATATCCTCTGGAAGCATGAGCCAGATCTCTTCCGATAAAGACCTCATCGCCGTCATTGTCATAATTTACCAGTCCAAGCGCTTCGGACATACCGAATTTGGTTACCATGGATTTGGCAAGGCTGGTTGCCTGCTTAATATCCTGAGATGCTCCTGTTGTAATATCATCAAACACCTCTTCTTCCGCCACACGGCCTCCGAGAGCAACGGTGATATCCTGAAGCATCTTTCCTTTTGTATTAAATACCTCATCCTTCTCCGGAAGCGGCATGGTATAACCTGCAGCTCCCACTCCGGTCGGAATGATGGATACGCTGTACACCGGTCCCACATCCGGCAGTACATGGAAGAGAATCGCATGGCCCGCCTCATGGTATGCCGTGATTTTCTTTTCTTTTTCGGAAATGACGCGGCTCTTTTTCTCCGCACCGATTCCCACCTTCACAAATGCATGACGGATATCTTCCTGTTTCAGATATACACGGTTATCCTTTGCCGCAAGAATTGCAGCTTCATTCAGAAGATTTTCCAGATCTGCTCCGGTAAATCCGGCCGTTGTCTGGGCAACCTGTCTCAGATCAACATCATCGCCGAGCGGCTTTCCTTTGGCATGGACTCTGAGGATTTCCTCTCTTCCCTGAATATCCGGTCTTCCCACAGCCACCTTTCTGTCGAAACGGCCCGGGCGAAGGATAGCCGGATCCAGAATATCCACACGGTTTGTCGCGGACATGACGATGATTCCTTCATTGACTCCAAAACCATCCATCTCAACCAGAAGCTGATTCAGTGTCTGCTCACGTTCGTCGTGGCCGCCGCCCATACCGGTACCACGTCTTCTGGCAACCGCATCAATCTCATCGATAAAAATAATACATGGTGCATTCTTCTTCGCTTCCTCGAACAGATCGCGGACACGGGAAGCTCCTACACCTACGAACATTTCCACAAAATCAGAACCGGAAATGGTGAAGAAAGGCACTCCCGCCTCACCGGCTACCGCCTTCGCAAGCAGTGTTTTACCGGTTCCCGGAGGGCCTACCAGCAATACTCCCTTCGGAATTCTTGCGCCCACCTGAATATATTTTTTCGGAGATTTCAGGAAATCTACGATCTCCTCCAGTTCTTCTTTCTCCTCTTTCAGACCTGCCACCTGTGCAAATGTCACCTTATGATCCTGTTCTGTCGTCATCTTTGCGCGGCTCTTGCCAAAATTCATCGCTTTCGCATTCGCTCCGCCGCCCTGACGGTTCATAAACATGAAAAGGAGAAGAATGCCGCCCAGCATGAGAAGAGTCGGGACGATGGTCGTCGCAAACCAGCTCTCCTGCGGCACATCTGTCATCGCATAATCCACTTTTTCCTTCTGAAGATAGGTCTGAATCTCATTTACATCGGATACATAGAGCACCTTCAGTACCGGATCCTCTGAATCCTTCACCTGCAGTTTTACGTCCAGGCGTCCGGTAGGTACATTCTTATTCTGTGTAATCGCCACGGCAGATACCTGATCGTTCTCCACATATTCTGTGAACTCCTGATACGTCATCTCCCGCTCTTTCTGATCTATCTGACTGTTGGTAAACATGAGGGCCGCAAACAGTATTACAATAAATACCATCAGCGTCAGACCGCTCATTCCACGGTTTCGCTTATTATTCACTCTGTCTTCCCCTTTCTACTCCACACCTTCTACAACACCGATGTATGGTAGATTTCTATATTTCTGCGCATAATCCAGGCCATATCCCACAACAAATTCATCCGGAATGTCAAATCCCAGATAATCTACATTCACATCCTTTACCACACGCCGGTCCGGCTTATCCAGAAGTGTGCACAGACGGATACTCTTAGGGTTACGGTCTTTCAGAACTTTCAACAAATAGGAAAGTGTGCGTCCTGAATCAATGATATCTTCTACGATCAGCACATCCTTGCCATCCAGGGATTCGTCCAGATCCTTCACGATCTTTACCACACCGCTTGATTTTGTTCCATCTCCATAACTGCTGACGCTCATGAAATCCATCGTTACCGGAACGGTAATTCTCTTACCCAGTTCGCACATGAACCACGCGCCTCCCTTCAGCACGCAGATCATATGTATCTGCCGTCCTTCATAATCTCTGCTGATCTGCGCTCCAAGCTCACGAATTCTTTCAGCCACTTTTTCTTCCGGAACCAATACTCTTATTGTCTCAGACATGTTCTTTTCCTCCGTTTATTCTAATCTCCAGTATTCTTCTGGTCTGTTCCGATACCTGATAACTCTTATCCTGACGGTATCCCACGATCCACATAATATGGCTGCCGTCAGCCACAAGCAGGATATGATCCCTGTCCTGATTCGGTATCTTTTCATTTATAAAATACTTCTTAATCTTCTGGGTATTTCCCTGAGTATCTATGGTTATATAGTCCCCGGGCTGCCGGGTCCTGATTACAACGCTATTTTTTATTATATCATAATCAAACCATTTCGTGTAGGGGTTTTGCGGAAATGAATCGGGCATTTTCTCACATGGAAATACCCGAAAGCTCACATCTCCCCTGCTCCATCCTGTACGGGACGGATTCTCTTCTTTTTGCTCCCGGTATATATATATTTCTCCGTAACGCCTTTCAGCACACAGGCCATAGGGCAGAGATATTTTCCTTCCACTCTGCATTTTGGCCAATGCTTCTACGCTTCTCACATGAACTGATTCTATATCCTTCTCCCGCTTTGCGGCATATGCCAGAAGCCTGCGCACCAAATACGGCCGGATGGCCGGATCTTCTTCCAGGAACCTCTCCACATCCAGCACAGCTTCTTCTCTTCCGGAAATTTCTTCCCCGGAAGCTTCCACCTGCCGTACACATCTTTCATATGCTCTTAGCGCCTGTCGTTCCACATAATCGCTGAGTTCTCCCATCTGTTCTGCAAGTTCCTCCAGGTGTTCCACCGCACGGGAATTGATCTGCTCTTCCAGACAGGGAATGATATGATTCCGAATACGGTTCCTTGTATAAATATCCTCCATATTTGTCCGGTCTATACAATAATCTATGTCTTTTTCTTCCAGATACTGCTCAATTTCACGTCGCTTCACGCACAGAAGCGGGCGGATATACATGCCGTTTACCGGGCGGATGCCTGCCATCCCCCGGACTCCGGTTCCCCGGGCCATATTTAAAAGAAGCGTCTCCGCATTATCATTCATATGATGTGCCAGTGCGATCCGGGTTCCCCGGTATTTTCTCACAGCCTCCTCATACGCCTCTCTTCTGACCTCGCGTCCCGCCTCCTCACCGGAAATTTTCCGCTCGGCCGCAATCTTCCTTACGTCTGCATGGCGGACCATAAGAGGAATCTTCCTCTCTTTACAGAAACGGCTCACATATGCTTCGTCCGCATCAGCTTCCGCTCCCCGCAGCCCGTGATTCACATGGACTGCTGCAATCCGAAAGCCCATTTCTCTGCTCAGTTCCATAAGTACGCAAAGAAGGCATATGGAGTCCGGACCTCCCGATATGCCTGCAATTACAATATCTGATTTTTCCAGCATGCCCCATTTCCGGACATAAGCCTTTATTTTTTCATACATTCGCTATTTTCCTCCGGAGACTTCAGAACGCTTTCAACATCACTATATAAAAATTTCTTTCAAAAAGCAAGTCCCGGATTATCCCTTTTCAAATCCCCTTTCAAATGCGCCATATCCCCACAGCAATCACTGTCATATCGTCCATTGGCGGTTCTCCTGTCCACTCCAGCACCTGTCCTAAAATATGATGCGCCAGTTCTCCAGGATTATTGATATTATTTCCTCCTATAAAAGCCCCCATCAGAGCCTCCTGTTCCCCTGCCGGAAGGGCGTCCAGCACACCATCCGTCATCAAAACTACAAAATCTCCGTCTGAGAGTTCTTTTGTCACCCGTTTCAGGGAAATATCCGGCAGCACTCCTATCGGCAGTGTGTCCGAAGTGATTCTCTCCGTTTTTCCATCATGCCGGATAAACGTAGAGGATGCGCCCGCCTTTACAAATTCACACTCTCCCTGATAGAGATCAAAAAGGCACATATCTATCGTAGAGAAACGCACCTCTTCCCGCCCGGTTACCAGCGCCGTGTTCATCAATTGTACCGCCGTATCCGCCGGAAATCCGGACATCAGCAATTCTTCCATCATCTCCACTACCATAGCGCTTTCCCGAAATGCCGTCTCTCCGGACCCCATTCCATCCGAAAGTACCACTCCCTGCTTTCCTCCCGGAAGGTTCTTCATTAAAAATGTATCTCCGGATATGCTGTCACAGCCTTTTCCGATTCTTGCCACTCCCTGCAATGTGTGGAATCTGGGTCCCTCTACCCATACCACAGTGCAGTATTCTTCGCCTACTACCATCCGCTCTCCCTGCTCCGGCACCATTGTTCTTCCCACACATTCTGAGATGGCTCCGGCGATTTCCTTTGTCTGCAGGCACTGCCCTTTCGCTGCCTTTAAAGTCAGATGGATTTCATAACACCCCTGTCTGGTCAGCAGAAACACACTGCTGATCATCTTGGCCCCCATGCGTTTCAGCCTGTTTTTGATCCGTTTCTCCAGATGCTCGTCCTCAAAAATCCCCGCATCGATCTCTCTCACTGTATTCTGGATCACATTTGCAAATGAATTCAGCTGCACCGCACATCCCTGCCGGTTCTGTACGATCTGATTGTTCCACAACAGCCTTTGCTTTGCATTTTCAAATACTTCCAGCATCTCTCTTAAAAACCTCGGCGCCATCAGACATTTTTTCTGAAGGCGACGCTTCGTTTCTATATTCAGTTCTGCACCATATTCCTCAATTGTGCACAGAATCTCATATACCATCTGGCTGGTGTGTACTCTGTCTTCCACCAGGCACCACTGCTTCCTCTCACATTTTGAGCAGACCTTTTCCGAAACCCGCAGAAACATTTCCTCCACCTCATCTCTGGTAAAACTCCCCTTATAATCTTCCAAATGAAGGAATTTTTCCGAAAGATGTCTGAGGGAAGCTGCAAACCTGTCCATCTGAACCACATATGGATTGGCAAATACTTCCCGTTCTTTTATGTTCTCCACTGCCTCTGCCCCTTTCTGTTATATAGAACGTTTTCTATAGAGTAAAAAAAAGAGATTGCGCGATTACGCAATCTCTTTTGTGTTCTACTTTGCTTTAAATATGATCTCACCCTCGTGAACCAGTCCCAGTTTATCCTTCGCAGTCTGCTCTACATACTCGTCCGTACCCACATACTGCTCCAGCTCTTCAATCTCCTGAGCTCTGGCTTTTTCTTCATCAATCTGCTCCTGAAGCTCCTGTTCCTGTGCTATGTATGCTTTGTTTTTCGTCTGCAGCGCAACACCGCTTACGGAAACCACCGCTACCAGAAGTATGATAACACTGCTGATACAGAGGATACTCCTCTTATGTCGGCTTAACCGCTTCTGCTGCCGGTTTGCCTTTCTCTTCTGCTTAATTCCACTCATTTTTATTATACTCACCCTGACCGTCAATATATTTTGACTAATAATCCGGATCACAGCATATTTTCTGCGTCCGCTCTTATAACATCTTATCTGTTTTTTCAGTTAAATTCAATACTTTTGACGGAATTTATCTCCCCTCTTCCGTACATTTTTTTCAACAATCTTCTCCACACGCCGCTGAAGAGCGAAGACAATTTCCGCCCCCAATACAACACCTAGTACAAAATACCATCTTATACTACCATTGCTTGTATAGTAAATCTGCACAAACAGATAAATTGCAGTTGCCAGCCAGAACAGCGCATCCTCGATTGCAACAGCTGTCAGGCTATGGCGTATTACCCGGCGCAGCTTTCGCACGCACAGATAGACGCTATATACGATCATCCCTGCCAAAAGGGCCTGCAGAAAGGCAATACCTTCACTTCCGATTCCTTTCATCTCGTCACCGGAACAATCTGCTCAGAAAATTATCGCCCTGTTTTCCCTGTACCTTGGCATCGGAATAAGCGATACTGTCAATATTTCCAGCCAGATCTACCTCTCCTTTTTCCAGGCTCAGACGATTCACATGCAGATCAGACCCTTTTACCATCATCATACCCTGTTCTGTTTCCAGGAGAATTTCATTCAAATCAAAAGATAATACGTCTAAAACACCTGTCACCAGGCTCGTTCTTCGATTATTGACCACCAATTTATGTGCCTTTGACACCTGTTTTTCTTCCATACGCCATCACAACCCTTTTTTCATAATTATATGTGGGGTTGTCTGCAATTATGACACATCCTACAAATACCGAAAAAGTTCTTTTGCCTCTTCTTTCTTCGTGGTATCGCGGATATCGAGAACTTCAACCTTAACCGTTTTTGTTCCAAACTGTATCTCAATGATATCTCCTGTTTTCACTTTTACTGACGCCTTGGCGACCGTGCCATTTACCAGAACGCGCCCTGCATCACAGGCCTCGTTCGCCACTGTCCGCCGCTTGATCAGACGGGACACCTTCAAAAATTTGTCCAACCTCATGTTCTTCCTCCCAGTAAAAATAGATTGCGCTTTCACGCAATCTATTTCTCATCTGCACATCTGAATTTTTAACAAAACTCTTAACCGTTAATTGCATCCTTTAAAGCTTTTCCTGCTTTGAATCTTGGTGCTTTACATGCTTCGATCTGCATTGTCTCTCCTGTCTGCGGATTTCTTCCTTCTCTTGCAGCTCTCTCACTTACTTCAAATGTTCCGAAGCCTACGATCTGCACCTTATCGCCCTTTTTCAGTTCTTCAGTAATAACATCAACGAATGCCTTTAAAGCTTTCTCAGAATCTTTCTTAGACAGCTCTGCCTGCTCAGCAACTGCAGCTATTAACTCTGTTTTATTCATGGGTTTCTCCTCCTCTTGTTCTATGTCAGAACCTTCTTCTACAAAAATTACCAAAAGCCCTTTCTGTTGGGCTTTACGCATAGTGCGTCTCCATATAATTTATACATAGTTTCACACCGTTTGTCAAGCATAACGCCGAAAATCCCTGTATTTTCAAGGGATTTTCGGCGTTTTTCCACCACGTCACACAGTTCGACGCCTGTTATAACATTTTGTCAATCATGGCAAGAACTTCTTTGCCAAGTTTTTCTGATTTTTCATCTGCATCTGCCAGAGATGTTCCTTTGATTCCGTAATAGAATTTTACCTTCGGCTCTGTTCCTGATGGTCTTACGCAAAGCCATGCATCGTCTGTCAACTCATAGTACAGAACATTGGAATTCGGCAGACCGGTCTCTGTTACTTCTCCTGTCTCCAGATCTTTGATGGTATTAGCCTGGTAATCTCTTGCTTTCAGCACTTTATATCCGCCAACCTCTGTCGGTGGGTTCTTGCGCAGGGTCTCCAGGATTTCCTGAATCTTCTGAAGTCCTTCGATTCCTTTCAGAGTGATAGACTGGATATCATCTTTGTAATATCCGTATTTATCATACATGTCTACCATTGCATCCCAAAGGGTCTTACCCTGGGTCTTATAATATGCAGCAGCTTCACACAGTGCCATAGTTGCAACGATTGCATCCTTATCTCTTGCATGAGTTCCGATCAGGCATCCGTAGCTTTCCTCAAATCCGAAGAGGTACTGTCCCTTACCGCTTGTCTCAAAGCCAAGGATCTGCTGTCCGATAAACTTGAATCCGGTCAGAACCTCAATGAGTCCCACGCCATATCCTTTTGCGATAGCATCTGCCAGGTTGGATGTAACGATTGTCTTAATCAGATATCCATCCTCCGGAAGTTTGCCGTCTCTTGCCAGGCGCTGTCCGATCTCATAATCTGCCAGCAGACATCCGGACATATTACCGGTCAGCACTTTATATTCACCTGATTTTGCATCTTTAACATACACACCAAGACGGTCTGCATCCGGGTCTGTTGCCAGAACCAGGTCTGCATCCACTTCTTTTGCCAGCTTAAGTCCCAGCGTAAATGCTTCTGCCGCCTCCGGGTTCGGATAGGAAACGGTAGGGAACTCTCCATCCGGAAGTTCCTGCTCTTTTACAACATATACATTCTCAAAGCCCAGTTCCTTCAGCACACGTCTTGCAGGAATATTACCGGTTCCATGCAGCGGACTGTACACGATCTTCAGTTCTTTTCCAACTGCATCAATGGCATCCTGATGAATCACCTGTTTCTTCAGCTCTGCAATATAACTGTCATCAATATCTGCTCCGATGGATATGTACACACCTGCTGCTTTGGCATCCTCAAGACTCATAGTCTTAACTGTATTATAATCCGTTACTGCCTTCACTTCATCCATGATTCCTTTATCATGAGGAGGTGTGATCTGTGCGCCATCTTCCCAGTATACTTTATATCCATTATATTCCGGCGGATTATGGCTTGCTGTAATATTGATACCTGCAATACATCCCAGCTTGCGAACTGCAAATGACAGTTCCGGTGTCGGACGGAGCGCATCAAAAACATATGCTTTGATTCCATTTGCTCCAAGGCAGAGTGCAGCCTCATCTGCAAATTCCGGAGACATACGGCGGGAATCGTAAGCGATCGCAACACCCTTATCCTGCATTCCCTTCTTCATAATGTAGTTGGCAAGTCCCTGTGTCGCCTTGCGAACCGTATAGATGTTCAGACGATTAGTTCCTGCCCCGATAATTCCTCTCAGACCGGCTGTACCAAACTCCAGATCTTTGTAAAACCGTTCTTTAATTTCATTGTCATCCTCTTTGATTGCCTGCAGCTCTGCTTTTGTATCTGCATCAAAGTAAGGATTGGACAGCCATTCCTCGTACATTTCACGATATTCCATTCTAAACTACCTCCTGTATATTCCGGGCTGTGTATCCAACACACTTGAAGCCTCTGATTAGTATATATTATACACCACTCCCCTACAAATGAAAAGCAAATATCTGCTCGAGAAAGTATCTTTTTTCCTCCGTCTGCATAATGGATACCTTTAATTTTTCTACATTTTTTACCGGTATCCATGCCTTATTGGAACGATAATACGAATCTGCAATTTTCCAGAATTTCTCCGGATAGGCAAATCTCAGCATCAGATATTCCATTTCTTCATCCGATAAAGGACGGACCGCACAATAGGCATTCAGGATACAGTCTCCCAGCTTTACATTCCACTCGTGCTTTTCCATTGCTTTTCGCAGGAAATAATACAGATCCTCCGCCTGGATCCCCCGCCGGAAATGTTCGAAGTTCGTGGTCGCCAGTCCATCCGGTGTCACCAGTATGTTATGATAGTTGTAATCCCCATGGGTAAGACAGTTTTCTTTCAGGCTTCGTGCATAAAGTTCCTCATAACCGGAATCTGCTATCCTTGTCAGAGACGCATCCGCCCACTCATACATGCTGTCAAAACATTGAAGAAAGGCTAATTCAAATTCTCCCTTTGCTGTTCTCGAACGTATATAGCGGCGCACTTTCTTGAGTTCCCGGTTATGGCTGGTGTACTCATCCCGCAGATGAACGGCATCCGGCACATATTCCTCCAGCTCCAGCTTCATTTTCTGATGAAGCCCTGCAAGATTCTTCGCACTTTCCTGAAGTTCCCGGCTCTTACGGATATCACACTCCCGTCCCCGGAACCAGTATTTCAGCACATAGGGAACCCCTTCTTCCGAGACACTGACGTATTCTCCCTCCCGGTTTGGCAGAAACTGATCTACCCGCTCATAGCCCTGCCCCTGCAAATGTGCATACAATTTATAAAGAGCAGGGATTCGTTTCTTCGACATACCCGCTTCCCGAAGCAGCAACAATCCCTCTTCCGTATCACAAAAAAATGCACCCCTGGTTTTCCGGGTGCTTTTCACATTGATCTGATACTCTTCCAGTATCTTTAATTCATAATCCTGCATATTCATCCCCTGCACCTTACACTTACATGTTCTTTTCAATGTATGTGGGTGCAGGGGAATTTATGCTTCTTTTCATCTTGGAAGGAGACGAAACTCCTTCCATTCCCGCGCAAGGCGGAGAAGGTTTTCTTTTTCATTCAGTTCCGGGTTATCCAGAACCTGTTCCAGAAGCCAGTGAAGAACTTCTCCCATCTCTTTTCCCGGTTTCATGCCGTCCTCGATCAGATCTCTTCCCGTGACAGCAAGATCCCTCAGAGAAACACACTGATTCTGTCTTAAGATATCCTCATATATAATGCGGACATCCTCGATATTCTGAAGCTTTTCTTCCCGTCGATACATACTCTGTGCCAGCATATCTGCTCTTCGCACTTCCAGATACAGCGGAAACAATTCTTCACCGATCCGATTCATCGCCCGGCGGACATTTACCGGAGTCGCCGGCATACGATAATCGTGATAATATACTAATTTCGTCACTTTATGCAGGGTGTCATTATCAAATTTCAGCCTTCGGAGCACTGATTTTGCAATCTCTTCACTCCTTATGGCATGCTTTTTAAAATGCGCAACGCCCTCTTCATCCATGGTTTTCAGATCAGGTTTGCCCATATCGTGGAGCAGCATGGTAAGCCGAAGCACCTTATCCGGACGAATCTGCATGAGAGCATGAAGTGTATGCTCTCCTACGCTGTAAATATGATGCGGGGTTTCCTGCTCTGTTTCCATCAGGCGATCAAATTCCGGAAGAAATTCCTTTGTAACTCCAAGGTTATAAGCTTCTCTGAGCAGATCCGGTCTCGGTGATACCAGCATCTTCACAAGCTCCGTCTGAATCCGCTCGGCACTGATATTCTGAAGAGTAGGTGCGAGTCTTCGCATCCCCTCTCTGGTCTCTTCCTCAATAGAAAAACCGAGCTGGGCGGCAAAACGCACACCCCTCAAAATCCGAAGCGCATCTTCCGAGAAGCGCTCTGTCGCACATCCGACACAGCGGATGACTCCCGCCTTCAGATCTTCTATTCCTCCGAAAATATCTACAAGCCCGTCTTTTTCATTATACGCCATAGCGTTAATGGTAAAATCCCGGCGAAGCAGATCTTCCTTCAGGCTTCTGGTAAAGGTCACTTCCTTCGGATGGCGGCTGTCTTCATATTCGCCGTCCACCCGGTAGGTCGTTACCTCGAATCCTTCTCCGTCCAGGAGCACTGTAACTGTACCATGTTCGATTCCGGTATCAAAGGTTCTGGAAAACAGCGCCTTTGTCTCCTGCGGCATAGCTGACGTGGTAATATCCCAGTCCTCCGGGCTTCTTCCCAGTATGGAATCCCGGACACATCCGCCCACCGCATAGGCCTCGTAACCGTGATCCTGCAGAGTCTGAATAATTCTGTTTACTTTTTCCGGCAGCTGAATCTGCATTAGTATGATTTACCCCAGTATGCCATGTGCTTAGCCGGTTTTCCACACCAGATACACTTGTCGGAAATCATCTCTTCATCCTCGATCAGACATCTGGTTGCAGCACCGCCTGTCACGTATTTTACTTCACCTTCGCATTCCGGATCTCCACACCAGCATGCTTTTACAAATCCACGGTTTGCTTTGAACTTCTCAACCATTTCATCCATAGTAACCGCTGTATCAATATGATTATTCAGGAACTCTTCTGCTCTGTTGTACATATCCTGCTGGATTGTCTCCAGGATATCACGAAGCTTTGTTGCGATCTCATCCAGAGATACCACGATCTTCTCACGATTATCACGACGCACAACAATAACCTGATTGTTCTCAATATCCTTCGGTCCGATCTCGATACGGGTAGGAATACCAAGGATCTCCTGCTCGGAGAATTTCCATCCCGGGCTCTTATCAGAATCATCGATTTTCACTCTGTATCCTGCTTTTTTAAGCTCATCCAGAAGTGCAAATGCTCTGTCGAGCACGCCTTCTTTATGCTGTGCGATCGGGATAATGCGGCATTCTACAGGTGCAACATGCGGAGGCAGTACCAGACCGTCGTCATCACCGTGAACCATGATCAGTCCACCGATACTTCTGGTTGACCATCCCCATGATGTCTCATAACAGCTGTGAGGCTGGTTGTTCTTATCAATATACTGAATACCAAATGCATCCGGGAATCCATTTCCGAAGAAATGGCTGGTTGCAGACTGAAGTGCCTTACCATCATGCATCAGTGCCTCGATGGTGTAAGTATCCTGCGCACCTGCAAATTTCTCATGCTCAGCTTTTCTTCCTGATACGAAAGGCATAGCCAGTGTCTCTCTGTAGCAGTCCTCATATACATGCCACATCTGGATCGTTCTTTCTTCTGCCTCTTCATAGGTTGCATGCAGTGTATGACCTTCCTGCCACAGGAATTCTCTGGAACGAAGGAATGGTCTTGTTGTCTTCTCCCAGCGAAGTACGGAATTCCACTGGTTCCATACTTTCGGCAGGTCTCTGTATGAACGAACCGTCTTAGACCACAAGTCACAGAACAAAGTCTCTGATGTAGGACGGATACACATTCTTTCCTGTAATCTCTCCATACCACCGTGAGTTACCCATGCAACTTCCGGAGCAAATCCTTCGATATGATCTGCTTCTTTCTCAAGAAGAGATTCCGGAATCAGTGTCGGCAGATATACGTTCTCGACGCCTGTTTCTTTAAAACGTCTGTCCAGGTCAGCCTGAATCAGTTCCCAGATTGCATATCCATTCGGAAGATAATTCAGACATCCTTTTACGCTTGAGTAATCACACAGCTTTGCTTCACGGACAACATCCGTATACCACTGTGCAAAGTTTTCATCACGTGGTGTGATATTTTTGACTAATTTTTCCTTTGCCATGTTCTTTTCTCCTTTTCTTTTCTGGCAGGGCCCTTGCCCCACGATTATTTGCCGGGAGTTTTGTGCCTCATATGTTCTATGAAAAACATTTTCTTACAGAACAAAAAACGCCGGGCTCTTCGCTCCCTAAAAAAGGGACCGAAAAACTCGGCGGTACCACCCTAGTTAACTGCGACCCTCTCGCAGTTCTCTCTCATCACCGTTAACGCCAGTGCTACGCTTCACTTTCGCAAAGAGGCTCCAGGGTAGGTTCACTGCACATCCATACAAGAATCTCTCAGCCTGCGGACTCTCTCTCTGTGGAATATCCGATGCAACTACTATTCCCTTTCATCGCCAGACCCGCGTTCTGCAACCATCATTGCCGGCGGGTTATTCGGTTAACTGCCATTCTACTTGAAATCCCAATATTTGTCAAGGGTTAGTATACTAGCGTATCAAAATATATATAAAGAACATCAGATAGGACAGCAGGAACAGTGCTCCTTCTCCCTTGCGGATCTCGCGTTTACTGATAGCTGCCACATAGACAATACTGCTTGCGGCAATTAAAATCAGTGTGTCATATACCGCTGTCACCTCCAGAGTAATCGGTGTGATCGTCGAAGACACACCCAGAATCAGGAGAATATTGAAGATATTGGAACCGACTACATTACCTACAGCCAGGTCATTCTCCCCTTTTCCTGCCGCCACAACCGAAGTCACCAGTTCCGGAAGTGATGTTCCCAGAGCAACTATGGTAAGACCGATAAAGGTCTGACTCAGTCCAAAAGTCGCAGCAATGGACGAAGCGCTGTCTACTACCAGATCGCCTCCCAAAGCGATTCCTGCAATTCCCCCCACGATATACAGCGCACTCTTCACCGGACTCATTACCTTATACTCTTCTTCCGTTTCCTGCATCTCTTCCCTGGCTCGAAGCGCTGTCTTTACCGACGCATACAGGAAGATAGCAAATAAAATCAAAAATAAAATTCCTGCTGCCCTGCCCAGACAGAAACTTTCCGTACCATTTATTACCTTCATGATCGAAAAGTCAGAATCCAACAGGAGCAGGATCACGGTAATGAAAATAGAAAATGGAAATTCCTTTTTCAAAAGAGACCATTGTGCCTGCACCGGATTCACCAGCGCACAGCAGCCCAGCACCACCAGCAGGTTGAACATATTGGAACCCAGCACATTACTGACTGCCAGATCATTCTTGCCACTCAAAGCCGCAGTCACACTGACCGAAAGCTCCGGAAGGCTGGTTCCAAATGCCACTACCGTAAGTCCTATGATAATTGAAGGCACTTTCAGGATTTTTGCCACACTGGAGCTTCCGTCAACAAAGAAGTCGGCTCCCTTAATTAATAATACAAATCCCAAAAACAGCAACAGATAATCCATATCTCCATCCTCTTTCCATTGACACTTATTTGTTTCCTGTGGTTAAATATAATGATACCAGGGTCAAAAGGGCTAAGCCCACATGAGCTTGCTCATAAGCGGGTGAAAGTCCTTGGGACCCGCCCCCGATATGAGCATAAAAGTGGGATAATAATCCCGCGATATGCGAATGTCGGGCAGGATTGTGGGAGTGCAAAGCACGGAACAATCCGTAGGTATCATAGCCCAGGGCTTTTGACCCCAACATCCTAAAATCCAGTAATTACATTACATACGTTACAATAATAATTGTGAAAAAGATAGAAGTCAAGGAGATTTTATGAAATCAAAGACACCTCATATTTTATATGAAGACAAAGAAATAATTGTGTGTCAGAAGCCCCACGGACTGGCCACCCAGAGCCGTCGTCCCGGCACGCCTGACCTGGAGCATATACTGCTCTGTCATCTGGCCGAACAGGCCCGTTCCAAAAACAAATCCAGTTCCGAAAGCAAAGCTTCTTTCGGAAATAAGCCGCCATATCTGGCTGTCATCCACCGGTTGGATCAGCCTGTAGCCGGGATCCTTGTTTTTGCCAGGACACCTGCCGCTGCCAGATCTCTGAACCATCAACTTCAGCAGGAAGGCTTTGGCAAGCACTATCTTGCCCTGGTACACGGAAAGCCTGCCGCACCGGAAGGCACTCTCGAGGATTATATGGTAAAGGATGGCCGCACCAACACTTCCCGCATCTGCAGCAAGGATACTCCGGGCGCAAAATCCGCCCGTCTTCACTACCGTCCGGCATCCGCGGAGCTTCAAAATCATATGAACTCCATCCATGCCTGTACCGTTCATGGTCCCAAAGACGACACTAATGACGACACCTGGCTGGAAGTCATTCTGGACACCGGACGCCATCACCAGATTCGGGTACAGCTTGCAAATATGGGATGTCCCATTGTCGGCGACACCAAATATAATCCCGCCTCCCGACCGGAAGACGATCATAAAACGCTGATGCTCATTGCTTACAAACTTAGCTTCCGGCATCCGAAGACCGGGGAAGTGATGGAATTCGAAATATAAGAATAGATTGCACATTGTCGCATAAAAGGGGGCTGTTACAAAATAGATGAGTAGTCATCTATGGAGTAGCGCCCCTTTTACGTGGGAAAATTACTTTTTTTACATCCAACACGTATGTTTAGGAGTTCCTTACGTGGAAAATCCCATTTTCTTTTATCTGACACGTAGTTTTAAGCATTCTCTACGTGGCGAATTAGTAAAAATGCTGATTCCCGCGTAGACTTTCAAAAAAACTACGTGTCGAATTAGTAAAAGGGTATTTTCCCGCGTAGACTTTCGAAAAAACTACGTGTCGAATTAGTAAAAGGGTATTTTCCCGCGTAGACTTTCGAAAAAACTATGTGGAGAATTAGAAAAAGGGTATTTTCCCGCGTAAATAATAAAAAAATAAGGGGAGCATATCACAACCGGCTAATCCGTTATGATATGCCCCTTCTTCTCTCAATTAACTGCCACTTCTATGCCTCTGCCAGATCTGCAGCCGTTCCTTCTTTCAGTGCTTCTTCGTATTTCTTAAGAATCACATTCTGAATACGTTCCCGCGTGTCGGAATTAATCGGATGTGCAATATCACGATATTCTCCATCCAATGCCTTTTTACTCGGCATTGCGATGAATAGTCCTTTTTCCCCTTCTATGACCTTAATGTCATGTACTACAAACTCTTCATCCATAGTAATGGACACAACCGCCTTTAATTTTCCTTCTTTTGCCACTTTACGCACGCGTACATCTGTAATCTGCATTCGCTTAAGCCCCTTTCTTTACTGCACCCTTTATTGTGCATACCTCTCGTTTTTCTCGACCACTATTTTTATACCGTTCTCTCCTACGTGGCGCGTATTTGCCCTGATCGTATCACGACTCTCCACAATGCAATTTTCTATGTATGCATTGTCCCCTATGTAGACATCGTTCAGAATAATAGAATTCTTAATCACACAATTATTGCCCACGAAGGTTTTCTTAAACAGAATAGAATTCTCCACGGTTCCGTTAATAATACTTCCACTTGCAATAAGGCTGTTCTTTACAACTGCGCCCGGATTATATTTTGCCGGAGGCAGATCACTTACCTTTGAGTAAATACTCGGATGTCCCTTGAAGAAATAATTCCTTACTTCCGGTTTCAGAAAATCCATGTTGGTTCTGTAATACGCATCCACCGTAGCGATATTGCTCCAGTAGTCCTTTATCTTATAACCGTATATCTTCTTCAAATTCCTGTAACGGATTAAGATATCAGTTACAAAATCATACCTGTCTTCTTCTGCACAATGCTCGATCAGATCGATCAGCTGGCGTCTCCTGATTACATAAATGCCGGTGGAAATGGTGTTGGATGTTGCCACCATCGGTTTTTCCTCAAACTCCAGGATCCGCATATCCTCGTTCATCTTCACTGTACCGAATCTGCTTGCATCCTCATACGGATCCAGATCCCGGCACACCACCGTAATATCTGCTTTCTTTTCAATATGGTACTCCAGTACCTTGTTGTAATCCATTTTATAAACTGCATCGCCTGATGTGATGATCACATAAGGCTCATGACATCTTTTCAGAAAATCCAGATTCTGGTATATGGCATCTGCCGTTCCTCTGTACCAGTATCCGTTATCATAAGTGATGGTCGGCGTAAATACATACAGACCACCCTGTTTTCTTCCGAAATCCCACCACTTGGAAGAATTCAGGTGCTCATTCAGGGAACGGGCATTGTACTGAGTCAGCACTGCTACTTTCTGGATATGGGAATTGGACATATTGCTCAACGCAAAGTCAATGGCTCTGTAGCTTCCTGCCACCGGCATTGCCGCCACTGCTCTCTTATGCGTAAGTTCCTTCATCTTATTGCTGTTGCCACCCGCCAAAATAAGTCCTACTGCTCTCATACTCGTTCACCTGCCTTTATCAATGTCTCTCCGCTTTCCAGTATTCCATTCGGGTAATCCTCCCGGGATGTCACACCGCTAACGGCAGTATTCTTTCCAATCTGAACTCCTTCCGGTATGACAGAATTCTCTCCTATTGTCACAAGTCCGAAGGAATAAATATCCGGCTTCATCCTGTTTGGCACATCCGCGCCGGTTCCCAGCGTAACATTCGCGCCAAGAGTTACATTTTCCGCGATGATTGCCTTATCAATAATGCAGCCATTTCCGATCTCAACATCTTTCATAATAATAGAGTCACGCACCACTGCTCCCTCACCGATGCTTACTCCTGATCCGATCACACAGTTATGTACTTCTCCGTAAATCTCTGCTCCGTCTCCGATAATACTTCTCTCAATTACCGATTTGTCAGAGATATATTGCGGAGGAATAATGTCGCTGTTAGTATATATTTTCCAGAATTCCTCATATAAATTGAACTCAGGAATAATATCGATCAGTTCCATGTTCGCTTCCCAGTAAGAACCGAGTGTACCTACATCCTTCCAGTATCCGTTGTATTCATATGCAAACAGACGCTGATTCTGCTCATGGCAGTACGGAATAATGTGCTTACCGAAGTCACATCCGGGAACATCACTCAATTTCAGCAATGCCTCTTTGAGCACCGGCCAGCTGAAAATATATATTCCCATCGAAGCAAGGTTGCTCTTCGGAACCGGCGGTTTCTCCTGGAACTCTGTTATCCTTCCGTTATCATCCGTAATTACAATACCGAAACGGCTTGCCTCCTCTATCGGGACCGGCATCGCAGCTATGGTAACGTCGGCATTATTTTCCTTATGGTAGTCCAACATTACCTCATAATCCATCTTGTAGATGTGGTCTCCGGAAAGTATTAATACATAATCCGGATTAAAGGTCTCCATATAATCCAGATTCTGATAAATCGCATTCGCAGTACCGGTATACCACTCGCTTCCCCTGCTCTTTTCATACGGAGGTAAGATGGATACACCTCCGATATTACGGTCCAGATCCCACGGAATACCGATTCCAATATGTGTATTCAGCCTGAGCGGCTGATATTGTGTCAGAACGCCCACCGTATCAATTCCCGAGTTAATACAGTTGCTGAGCGGAAAATCGATAATTCTGTATTTTCCCCCGAAAGCAACGGCCGGCTTTGCCACCTTCGCAGTGAGAACTCCAAGTCTGCTGCCTTGTCCTCCTGCCAGTAACATCGCTATCATCTCTTTCTTTATCATGTCATCACCCCTTCTCAGTAATCTAGTGTTTATATTATATCATATATCTATCCGATAGTGAACAAATTTTACAAATAAAATATCTTTTTAATCCTCTTTTTGTGGAAATATAACAACAAATTCCGACTTTTCTTTTTTTACATATATGTTTATAATAATATAGATGAACAAAAGAAAATATGATAACTTTTTAAAATTTTTTCAGAAAGGTGTTATCTTATGTATAAAATTAATTTTGAAAATCCAATCCACGTACACTTTATCGGAATCGGTGGAATCAGCATGAGCGGTCTGGCTGAAGTCCTCTTAAAGGAGGGATTTACCATTTCCGGTTCTGACGCAAAAGAATCTGCACTGACTGATCATCTGGAAAACATGGGTGCATCCATTTTCTATCCGCAGAAAGCTTCCAATATTATAGATGGAATAGATGTCGTAGTATACACGGCAGCGATCCATGAAGATAATGAGGAATTTGCGGAAGCAAAGCGCCGGGGAATCCCTATGCTGAGCCGTGCGGAGCTTCTTGGCCAGATGATGACCAATTACGAGATGCCAGTGGCCGTCTCCGGAACCCATGGAAAGACAACAACGACTTCCATGCTCTCCCATATTCTTCTTGCCGATGAACAGGACCCAACCATTTCCGTAGGCGGAATCCTGAAGGCGATCGGAGGAAATATCCGGGTAGGCGGTTCCGAAATTTTCCTGACGGAAGCATGTGAGTACACCAACAGTTTCCTGCACTTCTTCCCGAAGCTTGCTGTAATCCTCAATATTGATGCAGACCATCTGGACTTCTTCAAGGACCTGGACGATATCCGCCACTCCTTCCGGAAATTTGCAGAGCTTCTGCCATCCGATGGTATGCTGGTCATTAACACAGATATTCCGGATCTTGATGAAATCACTTCCGGACTGAAGTGTCGCATCGTGACTTTCGGAATCAGTGAAGCTTCCGATTACCGTGCTGCAAACATCGCACACGATGAGTCCGGCAATGCTTCCTTTGATGTAATAAAACACGGAGAATTCTGGGGTCATATTCAGTTATCCGTAACCGGAGACCACAATATCTCCAATGCGCTGGCTGCAGCCGCATCCGCTGATTTATTAGATATCCCTGTTTCTTCCGTACAGGCAGGACTCCTGTCCTTCCATGGAACGAACCGTCGTTTTGAATACAAGGGTGAGCGCAACGGCTTCATCATCATTGATGACTATGCTCATCACCCGACAGAGATCAGGGCTACCCTTACCGCTGCCGCCCACTACCCGCACCGGGAACTGTGGTGCGTATTCCAGCCTCATACTTATTCCCGTACCAAGGCTCTGTTTGACGAATTTGCAGACGCCCTGACCCATGCGGATCACCTGGTGCTGGCAGACATTTACGCTGCCCGCGAAACTGATACTTTAGGGGTGTCCTCCGCCCAGCTTGCCGACGCGCTGAAAGAAAAAGGATGCGACGCAATTTACCTTCCATCCTTTGAGGAAATAGAAAACTACTTTTTAGAGCACTGTCAAAAAGGTGACGTGTTGATAACTATGGGAGCCGGAGACGTTGTAAACATTGGAGAAGACCTCCTCAAAGGCTAGTTATCCACAATTTCAACACAAATTTATCAACAAAAAACCTTGTTTTTCCACCAGAAATTTCTTTGTCTATCACCTCCCCTGTGATATGATGAACGCATAGCGACGAACGCGTCTTCCGATGGGAAGCCATTGGCTGCTCGCAGACAATTGGATTCCGAGCGGAAGACATGTGAGTGCAACGAACACTGAGAGAGCAAAGCTCTCGAAGTGGCGTTCGGAGCGCGACGATTGGAGAGAGCGTGAGTGCAACGAACACTGAGAGAGCAAAGCTCTCGAAGTGGCGTTCGGAGCGCGACGATTGCAGAGAGCGTGAGTGCAACGAACACTGAGAGAGCAAAGCTCTCGAAGTGGCGTTCGGAGCGTAGAGACGTAGAAACTATTGAAATCAACCTGGAGTGGAGAGACATGACAAAACTTACTTTAACAACACACGTTCAGGGCAATACGACCCTGTTAGAAAATGAATTTATAGACACCTATATGCCGAAAGCCAATGGAGAATACGTAAAAGTATATCTCCTTCTTTTACGCTATATGAACAATCCCTCCATGGAATTAAGCATTTCTAAAATTGCCGACATCCTGGATGATACAGAAAAGGATGTTCTGCGCGCTTTAAAATACTGGCAAAAAGAAGGTCTTCTGGACTGTGACTTAAGTCAGCTTCAGAGCCGAAAACAAACGGAGACCGGGACTGCCGCCGCAACTCCTGAACCGGCAGCTTCCGAACCGGTATCTTCTGAACCGACAGCTTCTGCTTCACCGGCTCCGCTGTCCGCGAAAAAACGCAAAGAATTAAAACAGATCCTTTTTATTGCCGAACAGTATCTGGGAAAAACCTTAAGCTCTACTGAAGCTGAAACGATTACATATTTTTTCACAACGCTGGGTATGTCCTCAGATCTGATCGATTATCTGATCGAATACTGTGTAGAGAACGGCCATAAGAGCATCCATTATATTAAAAAAGTAGCTCTTTCCTGGCACGACCAGAATATTACTACAACGGAACAGGCAAAGAATCATTCTGTTCTGTATAATAAAAACTGCTACTCTATTTTGAATGCTTATGGAATTAAGGGACGGGCTCCTGCTGCTTCTGAGACAGAATATATCCGTCGGTGGAATGATGAATACGGCCTGGCACTGGAACTGATTCTGGAAGCCTGTGACCGTACGATGAATGCAATTCATCAGCCAAGCTTTGAATATACCGAATCTATTTTAAAGAAATGGATGGAAAAGGGTGTTCACAATCTGAAAGATGTTCAGGCTTTAGATGAAGCTTATCTTAAAGAAAAAGAAAATAAAAAGCAGGAGTCTGCCGCACGGCGCCAGAACAATGGCACTTCACAGACTTTTACCCGTAATTCTTCAAAAAATAAATTCAATAACTTCGAGGGCCGTACTTATCAGGATATGGATGAGCTGACCCGAAGATTAATTAAAACACAATAGGCTGGCTCTGCATTGCCGTGCCAATGCCTGGAGAGGGAGAATAAGATGGCACTTACCAATTCTCAATATGATTGTCTCATGCGTCAGTATGAGCAGCGACAACTGGATAATGAAAACCGTCTGCGCCAGCGCTTTGAGGAGGTCTATGCCAATCTTCCTGCACTCAGGGAGATAGATCACCGGATTTCGGAACTGAGCCTGATACAGGCGCGGAAACTTCTCGATGGAGATGAAAATGCACTGGCTGCCCTGAAAGAACAGCTTCACCAGCTGTTCCGGGAAAAAAATGAGCTCCTTACTTCTGCCGGTTATCCGCAGAATTATCTGGAACTTCATTATACTTGTCCGGACTGCCGGGACACCGGTTATATCGGAAACCAGAAATGTCATTGTTTTAAAAAAGCCATTATTGATTTCCTTTATACCCAGTCTAATCTGCAGGAAATTTTACAAAAAGAGAATTTTGACACCTGTTCATTGGAATACTATTCTCCAAATCATATTGATCCTCTGACGGGACGTTCTTCTCTTGATGCGATGAAAACAGCGCTCTCTACATGCCGTGATTTTGTGGATGATTTCTCCTCGGAATTTCACAATATCCTGCTTTACGGAGACACCGGTGTAGGAAAGACATTTCTCTCACACTGCATCGCAAAAGAGCTGATTGAACAATCTTTTTCCGTAATTTACTTTACGGCGTCCCAACTTTTTGATATATTTGCTAAGAACCGTTTTGATAAAGACGAGGATGCTCAAATGGATGAAGAACATATTTATAACTGTGATTTGCTTATTATTGATGACCTTGGAACAGAATTTTCCAACTCATTTACCTCATCACAGCTTTTCATCTGTCTGAACGAACGGATTCTCCGCAGGAAATCCACTATGATTTCAACAAATCTGAGTCTGGATGACCTGAAGAACCTGTATTCTGAACGGGTATTTTCAAGAATCACCAGTGCCTATACTGTACTCAGGCTGACTGGAGACGATATAAGAATTCAAAAAAAACTAATGAATAAAAACTGATTAACTAGGAGGTACTCTCAACCATGTTACGCCGAAACGAACGTAATCTAGAAAACATCCCTGTAGGAGCTCTTGGAATTATTGCCCTGGACGGCTGCCAGGAAATGGGACAAAAAGTCAATGACTATATTGTAAAATGGCGCCGTGAAGACGGACACCAGCACAAAGATGATGTTGTCTTCAACGGCTATGAACGTGATTCCTACCTGATTGATGCCAAAGTACCACGCTTCGGTTCCGGAGAAGCAAAAGGAATTATCTCGGAATCTGTTCGTGGAAAAGACCTTTATCTGATGGTCGATGTATGTAATTACAGCCTTACCTATTCTCTCACAGGTCAGAAAAACCATATGTCTCCGGATGATCACTATCAGAATCTGAAACGAATCATCGCTGCTGTCGGGGGAAAAGGACGACGCATTAATGTAATTATGCCATTCCTCTATGAAAGCCGCCAGCACAAGAGAAGCGGCAGAGAATCTCTGGACTGTGCACTTGCACTTCAGGAACTGGTTCGCATGGGTGTGGATAATATCATTACTTTCGACGCTCATGACCCGCGTGTGCAGAATGCAATCCCGTTAAATGGATTTGAGACTATCCGCCCAACCTATCAATTTGTAAAAGGACTTCTCCGCAAATTTAAGGATTTACAGATTGACAGCGATCACATGATGGCAATCAGCCCGGATGAAGGTGCTACAGAACGTGCCATTTACCTTGCAAGCGTGCTGAATCTGGATATGGGTATGTTCTACAAACGGCGTGATTACACCAAAATTGTAAACGGTCGCAATCCGATTATCGCCCATGAATTCCTTGGCTCTTCTGTAGAAGGCAAGGACGTTATCATCCTGGACGATATGATTTCTTCCGGTGACAGTATCCTGGATGTTGCAGGACAGTTAAAACAGCGAAAAGCAAAACGTATCTTTGCCGCCGCTACCTTCGGTCTCTTCACCAATGGTCTTGAGAAATTTGACAAGGCTTACGAGGAAGGTCTGATCGACGGAATCCTCACTACAAACCTGATTTATCAGACACCGGAGCTCCTGTCACGTCCATATTATATTAACTGTGACATGAGCAAGTATATTGCTCTGGTTATTGATACACTGAACCACGACGGCTCTATCAGCAGTATTCTGGATCCAAGTGAACGTATTCAGAATGTACTTGAGAAATACCGCCGGGGCGAGGAAATCTAAAAATAAGAGTATCCCGTGGATTCGGTACTTTTTCAGTACATGATCCTTCACGGGATACTCTTTTGTTTCCGGCCATCCCCTATATCAGATGGAGATGAATTCGGTTTTTGTATATGGGATTCCGAGTTCTCTCAGTAATTCCTCTTCTCTCTTCTGGCATGTAAAAATGATTACCTGCTGTTTGTGATCGGCGAGCCACTTAAGGGTTCTCTTCAGACGGGGCTCGTCATAAAACACGAATGTATCGTCCAGAATGACCGGGTATTCCTCTTCATGCAGCAGACTGCTTACTGCCATCCGGAACGCAAAATATATCTGTTCCAGCGTCCCCTGGCTTACCTGCTCCATGGGCACCCGTCTGCCCTCTGTCACTACACTCATATGCAGTTCTTCATCCACATAAAGACGGGTGTATTTTCCATCCGTAAGCTCTGATATTATTTCAGATGCCAGATGGTTTAAATCACTGCTCATCTGGCCCCGCATATCCCGTGAAATTTCTTCAAGGCGCTTTTCTGCAAGTGTCAGTGCTGCACGTCTGCGGTCATACTTTGCAAAATCTTCTCCCAGTTCGTTCATATCTTCCAGCTCTTCCCGAAGATTATCATATTGAACCCTCTTTTCTTTCAGATCTCCTTCCAGATGCTCCTGCTCCCAGGTCAGTTTCTCAATGGATGCAAGCTCTTCTTCCGAGGATATCTCCTCCAGCATAATTTCCGGCTCTGTTTTCTGTTTTCGTTTTCCATCTTTCAGACGATTCCATATATAGATGCCGCCTGCAAGCCCAATTATAATGGATAAGAGAAAATTCCACGGACGTGAGATGAGAACAAATGCTGCTATGATACCCGCTACGATTATCAGAATCTCTATCGGATGAATTCTCCACTTGGGAGGCCGAAGTTCATCGATTATCCCTTTATTCTCTGTTTTTGATTTCTCCTGCTCCCGCTCTCTCCGTTTCAAAAGCTCGTCTTTTACATCCTCAAGTTCCGTCTCCAGAACATGAATATCTCTCCATACATAGGAAGCCTCCTGTTCGATCCGCTCCCTCTTCTTCTGTTTTTCCTGAAGCTTTTCCCTGATTTCACGATCCACTTCTTTCTTCTTTGTCCGAAGTCTGTCCAGAGCTCCCGCAAGGTCCAGTTCACTGTCTCCTGCCACATAATAGTTTGTTGCATAATTCTTAAGCTCAGATGCAAGTGCCTGACTGGTCTTTGCATGAAGCTGACCGATAAAAAGTGTATCTTCATAATTCGAAGCGGTAAGTCCCATCAGGATCATCTCCAGATCCCCATCCTCTACAGAGAGCTCCTCTCCATCATCTTCACAGAACAGAACTGCTTTCTTGGAATATTTATCAAAATTCCGTTCCAGGCGGAAAGTCTTCCCTCCACACTCAAAGGTCATTGCTCCCGCATAGTAATTGGGATTTTCCCACGGCTCATACCGACTGAACGTGTCATTCAATGCCGCCCGCCCTCTTCCGCGCTCCAATCCAAAAAGCATTGCCCTGATAAACGTATGAAGAGTAGTCTTTCCGGACTCATTTTCACCATAAATCAGGTGAACACCTTCACCGGGAACCACTTTTTTCTCATGCAGTTTCCCAAAATTCTTTATTTCAAGCTCCCGAATCTTCATGCCTGCCCCCTTCTTGTCTCCAGTAATGCGCATACTCCTTCACAGAGTGCCTCGTACTCGACTTCGTCATCCATACTTTCTGCAAAGCTTTCTATATATCTGCCAATGAGGTTATCCCCATTTTTTCTGCGAAGCTTATCAAAATCATAAGCAGGCCTGGTCTCGTCTGCCACTTCCACAATATTTCCATATATATCCATCGTCTGAAAATCAAAGTCCACTTCCGGATCCCGGTATCCTTTTAAAATTATCTTGTAAATATGGCCGACGCCCTGCTTCTCCATTTCCTGATGAAGCAGAGTCCGCAGGGCAAATCCTGTCATATCCCGCGTCACATTCAGCTCCAGATGAACGTATTCTCTCATTGCAAAAGGAACAAATACTGCCCTGCATCCGTTTTTATCCAGATTGCCCTTCATATATCCATGGGAACCTGTATCATTCTTATCGATCGGCTCCAGTGCCCCTGCATATGCCATCCGCCCCGGAATCAATTCACCCGACTTATGGATATGTCCCAGCGCAACATAATCATATCCCTTTCCTTCCAATACATTTCTTCGAAACGGGATGTGAGCTTCATCTCCTCCATGAGCCAGAAGGATACGATATGGCATGTTCGTTTTCTCCGGTTCGGCATCATAGAGAGGTTCCCTGATTTCACGGGCAGCATAACTTAACCCATACACTGCCGTCTGAATCTCCGGCAATTCCACACAGGTCAGTTCCTCACTTAAGATCATGTGCACATTGCTGCTCCAGCAAAATGTCCGATAATATGAATTCTTCTTTAGATAGTCATGGTTTCCGGCAATAAGTACCACCTGTGTTTCCGGTATTGTGGAAAATAAATAATCCACTTCCTTCAGCTCTCTCAGAAGCGGCTGCCGGTGGAACAAATCCCCGGCAATCAGAAGAAGCTCTGTTTTTTCTCTCCGGCACACTTCTATCAACTGACGGAAGCTATTCCATATTTCCGCCGCTCTGCCTGCGCTGTATGAACCTCCTGCGTCCGGCTCTGCCCCCAGATGTACGTCTGCGATGTGTATGAATTTCATGCTCTTCTCCTTTTTCCTGTTTCTGTTTTGACGGCAGTGTGACGATAAATCTGGTCCTCTTATCATCACTCTTTGCCATAATCCGCCCGCCATGTAATTCTACAATTTCTTTGGCAATAGCAAGTCCAAGACCTGCCCCTCCCGTTTCACTGGATCTGGAATCGTCCAGGCGATAAAATTTCTCAAAAATCGTCTGCAGCATAGCCCCCGGAATTTTATTTCCCTCATTGGAGAAAATGATTTCTATATCATCATTTTTCTTTCTCGCCTCAATTTGGATCTTTGTCTCCGGATAGCAGTAGGCAACCGCATTTCGCAGAATGTTGTCAAAGACCCTGGCCAGTTTATCCGGATCTCCGCGTACTTCCAGATCCTCCTCTGTCTCCAGTTCACAGGACAGGTGCTTTTCCTGAAGCACACCATACAATTCATCCGCGATCTGTTCCAGCATCATGGTCAGATTCAGATCGACCGGCTCCAGTTCAATGTCTTCCAGGTTGAACTTGGTAATATCAAAAAACTCATTAATCAGCTTGCCAAGGCGAATCGCTTTCTCCAGAGAAATATGTGTATACTTTGCCCTTTCCTCCACCGGCATGTCCGGATGACTTTCCAGCATGGTCAGGTAGGCCACTACCGAAGTCAGAGGCGTTTTCAGATCGTGGGCCAGGAACAGTACCAGATCATTTTTCTTCTTTTCGCTCTCTATGGCTTCCAGTTCCTGTCTCTTAAGAGTTGCCTTGATCTCATTCAGGCGAATCTCGATAGGCTTCAGTTCCGTAATCAGATGAATAGGTTCTGTTGACTCGGAAAGAATATTTTCAATACCATCCCCGATCTGGTCCAGATACTTCATCATTTTGGAAAGTGCCACATAAAAAAACAGCGCAAAAAGCAGAAGAAAACCTACTATCATAAAGAACAGCTTGTTATCTCCGATTAATTTCCAATATAAATCAATGGCGGTCTTCTCCTCGATCCGGAATGCCATAAGCACCTTTACAAACACACTGGCAAATGTGTCGTTGTAAATACCGTCTATGACATAGTTCAGAAGAAAGCCGCCCACTAATACAGTCAGTGCTGTTACCAGCACTGTCTGCAATAAAATACTAAATTTTAATTTCCGATAATTATTCTTCAACCTTATACCCTACTCCCCATACTGTTTTGATAAAGTCAGAAGTTCCCGTCGGTGCACTCATCTTCTCCCGAAGATGCCGGATATGCACCATAACTGTATTGTTACTGTTTTTATAATACTTCTCATGCCACACTTTTTCAAAAAGCTCCTCGGAGCTTATGACCTTTCCCCTGTTCTCACACAGGAGCCACAGAATCTCAAATTCAATCGGTGTCAGGGTAAGCGGCACCTCATTGTAAATGCATTCGTGAGAAGTACGGTTCAGGAACAGTCCGCCGAAATCAATCACATCTCCGGCATCCTTTCCTCCATCATTATACTGGGTGTATCTGCGAAGCTGCGCCTTCACTCTGGCAATCAGCTCCAGCGGATTAAATGGCTTCGGAATATAGTCGTCCGCCCCCAGTGTCAGGCCTGTAATCTTATCGATATATTCTGTTTTTGCCGTCAGCATAATGACCGGAAATGTGTACTTCTCCCGGATCTTTTTCAGGATCTGGAACCCGTCAATATCCGGAAGCATCACATCCAAAATCGCAAGATCTATCTTCTTTTCATTGATGCAGTCCAGTGCATCCTGACCGGTATAAAACTTATATACTGTATACTGGTCATTCTGAAGATACAGCTCAACGACATCCGCAATCTCTCTTTCATCATCTACAACTAAAATATTCATACTCTTTCCTCTCCGTCCGTCGCAAGCAAGCTTGCGACAGAGATATATTTACACAGTTCAGCCATGAAAGCTCGACCCGACTGCTTCGCAGTCTTTCCCGCTGCTTATGCAGCTAAGGCTCTCGCTTATGGCAGAGCGCCATATACTGACAAAAAAATCAGCTTTCTGCAAGCAAGCTTGCGCACTCTGATTTTTTGTCAGTGCATGGCTGAACTGTGGACTAAAACTCGCAGTTATTTACTGTTCTCGGGAACGGAACTACGTCACGGATATTGCTCATACCGGTCAGGTACATGATGCACCGCTCGAAGCCGAGTCCGAATCCTGCATGGCGGGTTGAGCCGTATTTGCGCAGATCCATGTAGAAGCCATAGTCTTCTTCCTTCATTCCCAGCTCTTTCATACGTGCTGCCAGCTTCTCATAATCATCTTCCCTCTGGCTTCCGCCGATGATTTCTCCGATTCCCGGAACCAGACAGTCTACTGCGGCAACCGTCTTGTTATCCGGATTCATTTTCATATAAAATGCCTTAATATCCTTCGGATAATCCGTTACAAATACCGGACGCTTAAATACTTCTTCTGTCAGATAACGCTCATGCTCCGTCTGAAGGTCCACGCCCCAGGATACCTTAAATTCAAATTTATCATTATTCTTTTCCAGAATGTCGATTGCCTCTGTGTAGGTTACTCTGGCAAATTCATTGGATACTACATTGTGAAGGCGGTCCAGAAGTCCCTTGTCCACAAAGGAGTTGAAGAAATTCATTTCCTCCGGTGCTTCCTCCAGCACGTAATTAATAATGTACTTCAGCATGTCCTCTGCCAGCATCATATCGTCTTCCAGATCTGCAAATGCGATCTCCGGCTCAATCATCCAGAATTCTGCCGCATGGCGGGTCGTATTGGAATTTTCCGCACGGAAGGTCGGTCCAAAGGTGTAAATATTACGGAATGCCTGTGCATAGGTCTCCGCGTTCAACTGACCGCTCACGGTAAGGCTTGTCTCTTTGTTAAAGAAATCCTGTGTATAGTCCACACTTCCATCCGGGTTCTTCGGCACATTTTCCATATCCAGTGTTGTTACGCGGAACATCTCTCCCGCACCCTCACAGTCACTTCCGGTGATCAGCGGTGTGTGTACATACACGAATCCTCTCTCCTGGAAGAATTTGTGAATGGCAAATGCAGTCAGGGATCTCACGCGGAACACTGCCTGGAAAGTATTGGTTCTCGGTCTCAGGTGAGCAATTGTTCTCAGATATTCGAAACTGTGACGTTTCTTCTGAAGCGGATAATCCGGTGCAGATGCGCCCTCTACCTCTACTTCATCTGCCTGAATCTCAAACGGCTGCTTCGCCTGCGGAGTTGCGACCAGCGTTCCTGTCACGATGATGGCAGCTCCTACATTCAGTTTGGAAATCTCTGCAAAGTTTTCCATCTTATCATGGTATACTACCTGCAGAGGTTCAAAAAAGGTTCCGTCATTTACAACAATAAATCCAAATGTTTTTGAATCACGAATACTGCGTACCCATCCCCCTATCGTAATCTTCTGATCCAGATACGCTTCTCTGTTCTTGTATAATTCTCTGATTGTAATCAAGTCCATACCAAAAAACTCCTTTTGTTAAAATTGCTATGCTTATCTTAACACACTTTTCTATTTTTTTAAAGGCAAGACTGTATTCCATATCTATATCTATATCTATCTCATTCTTATTCGAGAGCAAATCCGTGATTCATAGGTCCGCTTCCCTTTCCAAGGTCCAGCATCGCTTCCAGTGCGCCGGAAATATATGCCTTGGCACGTTCCACCGACTCTTCCAGGTCACAGCCCCTGGCAAGATTTGACGCAATAGCACTTGACAGAGTACAACCGGTCCCATGAGTATTCGGATTATCAATACGTCTTCCGTAAAACCACCTGTAATTCCCGTCATGATACAAAAGATCATTGGCATCATTCAGCTGATGTCCGCCTTTTAAGAGTACCGCACAATGCCAGGAGTCACTTATCTGCTTTGCCGCAGAAATCATATCTGCTTCTGATTTGACTTCCATTCCGGATAAAACCTCTGCCTCCGGAATATTAGGGGTCAGTACCTTCGCCAGTGGAAAAAGATTTTCTTTTAATGTGGCAATCGCCTCATCACTGATTAATTTTGATCCGCTGGTTGCAACCATCACCGGATCCACCACAATGTTTTTTGCCCCATACTCCTTCAGTTTCTCTGCAATCTTCAGAATCAGAGGACTGGCAGACACCATTCCGATCTTCACCGCATCCGGAAAAATATCGGTAAATACCGCATCCAGCTGAGCTTCCAGGAACTCCGGCGTCACCTCCATGATATCGGTTACTCCCATGGTATTCTGCGCTGTCAGAGCCGTAATGGCACTCATGGCATAAACTCCATTTGCCATCATCGTTTTAATATCCGCCTGAATTCCGGCACCTCCGCTTGAATCGCTTCCTGCAATTGTTAACGCTGTTTTCATATCGTCATTCCTCTCTTCTTATTCGATACCCACTCTCGGATCTATTTTTCTGCATACTCCCAGAACTTTGAAAAATCTGTCAGGTCTCCCAGATAAATATCGGCGCTCTTTCGGATCTCTTCCTGCTCTTTATCGCTGGACGCATCATATATGCCCACCGTCCGGAATCCCGCTGAGCCCGCACTTCTGACAGCATGAAGTACATCCTCGAACACATAAGTCTCTTCCGGTCTGGTTTCCATATATTGTGCAGCACACCGGTAAATGTCCGGATAACGTTTACCCACTCCCACTTCCGTACAGGTGAAAATCCGATCGAAATAATCCAGAATACCCAGCCTTGTAAATGCCGCCTCTACCAGCTCCTGATTCCCGGATGTCGCAACCACCATAGGAATGTCATGTTCCTGCAAAGCCTGCAAAAATGCTTTTGCCCCCTCTTTCAGCGGCGCTTCTTCATAATAGAATTCTCTCACAATTTCCAGGACTCCGCTCACGATTTCATCCTCGCTCTGGGAAAGGTGATAGCCCTTTTTCACATAAGCCGCTCCTTCTTCCAGGGTCATGGTAAATATTTTTTCTCCCAGGCCTTCTTCCGGCTCCAGTCCACATTTTCTCAGATACCGCTCCCCGGCATCCAGCCAGATACACATAGAATCCAGAAGAGTTCCGTCTACATCAAAAATTGCTCCCTTAATCATTACATCACCGTTTCTCTGACAGCTTCTTTTAATTCTTCTGTGGCTGTCTTAATATCTTTCTGTGCAAAAATGGCACTGATCACCGCAATTCCGCAGATTCCGCTGCCGGAGAGCTCTTTTACATTATTCTTACCAATACCGCCGATTGCTATAACCGGAATATCCACGGCCTCACAGATTTCCCTCAGGGTGTCATGGCTCACCTCACTTGCATCCGCCTTGGAACCTGTAGGAAATACGGCACCCACACCGAGATAATCCGCGCCGTGACTCTGTGCCAGAAGCGCCTGCTCCACCGTCTGCGCAGATACTCCGATGATCTTATCAGGACCCAGCTTTGCCCGGACATCCCCTGCTTCCATATCGCTCTGCCCCACATGTACACCGTCTGCGTCCATAGCAAGAGCAATGTCCACGTTATCATTAATTACAAAAGGTACATTGTATTTTCTGCAAAGTTCTTTGATCTCCCTGGCTTCTTCCAGAAAATGTTCTTCATCCAGTTCTTTTTCCCGAAGCTGCACAAAGGTAGCGCCGCCCTCCAGCGCCTGTTCTACCTGTTCGTACAGCGTCTGCCCATTCAGCCAGCTTCTGTCTGTCACCGCATACAGAAGTAAACTTTCTTTATCGCACTTCATATTTTGCTCCTTTTTCTAATGTCTCCTTGTCCATATTGTAAATTGCATCAATAATCCGGTTGCGGTAGGTGGAATTTCCATCACCTTCCTGCATCCTGCTCCATCCTATCTCTCCTGCCAGGCCCATCGTGCAGACTGCTGCCGCCGCTGCCTCCAGCTTATTTTCCGGATTTGCAACGAGAAATGCTGTCATCATACCGGACAGCTGACATCCTGTTCCCGTGATCTTTCCCATCTCCGGACGACCGTTTCGAATCACATAACAGGTGTCCTTATCTGCCACAAGGTCAATGGCTCCCGTGATTGCAACAATACTTCCGGTCTTCTCTGAAAATTTCTTTACAAATGCCACAGCCTCGTCCAGAGTTTCTTCCGTAACCGCGTCTGCCACATCAGCATCCACACCCTTGGTAGTTCCGCTGCCCTGCGCCAGCGTTTTGATTTCGGAAATATTTCCACGGATCACATCAAATCTAAGCTCTTTCATCAGCTTCACTGCCGTATTGGTACGAAGGGCGCTTGCTCCCGCTCCTACCGGATCCAAAAGCAGCTGATGATTCAGCTCATTTGCCTTTCTGCCTGCAACAAACATTGCCTCAATACTTCTCTGATTCAATGTTCCGATGTTAATATTCAATCCGCCGCAAATAGCAGTGATATCTGCCACATCCTCCGGCTCATCTGACATGATTGGGCTTCCTCCGCATGCCAGCAGCACATTTGCCACATCATTTACCGTTACATAATTTGTAATATTATGTACCAACGGCACCGTTTTTCTTACATTTTCAATACATGTTCCAAGCATCTTATTATCCTCCTTCATGCTCTGTTTGTACCCGTCTGATATGCGCTTCGCGAAGATGCGCAGGGATTCGGATTAGTAGTATGCCTGCTTTGCAGGCCCGAATCCCGCGCCAAGACTCGCAAGCGAGTCTTGAAAAATAAAGCAGATACACCTACTGTAGGTACATCTGCTCACACTGCACATTCGCTATATTCCTACGTTGGCATTATCCAAATCAGGTTAATGGGTCGAGACAGTGTCAGCCTCCTCTCAGCCTGCTGCTGCAAGCTCCCCGTTTGCTTTGTTATATTCGATTATACTACTCCTTCGACAATTTGCAAGGAAAAGATGTGGGATAGGGGACGGTTCTTTGTCCTGGCTTTAGGACAAAGAACCGTCCCCTATCCCACTATCCCATAGACATTTGCCCCAAAACCCACTATAATAAACTCATTGAAAATCATTTTATACATTAATAAAAAGGAGTACATTATGCAAAAAACAACTTTCAGATACGCTAATGAACAGGATACCGGAATTATTCTGAATTTTATAAAGGAACTGGCCACTTATGAGAACATGCTTGACGAAGTCGTGGCAACCGAAGAACTGCTGAAAGAATGGCTTTTTGACAAAAAAGCTGCGGAGGTTCTTTTTGCGTTAGAAGAAGGAAAAGAAGTAGGTTTTGCCCTCTTTTTCCACAATTTTTCTACGTTTTTAGGTCGTGCCGGGATTTACCTGGAGGACTTATATGTAAAGCCGGAATACCGGGGAAAGGGGTACGGAAAAGCTCTTTTGAAGGAGCTGGCACGTATTGCTGTCGAAAGAGGATGCGGAAGACTGGAATGGTCCTGTCTTGACTGGAATCAGCCCAGCATTGATTTTTACCTTTCTCTGGATGCCAAACCAATGGATGAGTGGACGCTCTACCGGGCTGCCGGCGAAACGCTGCATAAGTTAGCCCGGTAGGCTGACTCCTTACACTTGTCTTCTCTTCGCATCCACAGCTTCTTTTCTTACATTGTGATACTGGTTCTGGTTCTCCGGCTTTACCTTTTGGGTAATGCTGTTGAACCGTTCCAGGTCCTTTTTTTCCTGCTTGTCTCTCATAATTGATCACCCCGTATTAGGATACCGCCGAAAGAACATTTTTATGCCATGAGAAAATCTTCTTTTTCACATACCACAGCTATTGTCATATCATAAAAGAAAAAGGAATTTTTAAAATGTATAATTATAATTGTCACAAAGAGCAAAAACATGTTCATGAACTCACCGGAAGCACACGTATTTTCAACGAAAATGGTGACTGCCACAATCACAGATTCTGCACAGTAACCGGTGAAGCTATGTACTGCAAAGATAAACATGATCATTTCCATGAAGTGAAATTTCATACCGACTTTTCCGATAAACATTTCCATGAATTCTGCGGAAAAACTTCCGGTGCAATTGATGTAGGAAATGGAAAACACGTTCATTTCATTAAGGATTTTACCGAAGAAGAGGATAACCACAGACATGAATTTCAGGCCGCTACACTTATTGACAGCCCGATAGACTTTAAATGCAAATAGTTTCATAATCAAATCCTTCAACCGCCCTTACCCGCCAAAGTACAAGGGCGGTTTTTATAATTTTTATCAATAAATATTCTTTTTATATATCTTTTTTCAATATATAACTTTACCGCACATCATTGATTCTCCCCTCTCCGGGAAGTATATTTATCTTAGAAGGTGTACTTGAAATAACAGGAAAAAGGAGGCATGTTACTATGCATAAAGACGACCAGATGACACCCAAAGAACGGGCATTTGCATTATTTGCCGGCAAACCGGTAGACCGTATGCCAATCAAACTTTTCTCCCCATATATCGGAATGAACTTCGGTGCCACTTATGATGAAGCTTTTACGGAAGCAAAATCACGTGCACACTGGCTCATTGAAAGTTATAAACGCTTTGGTCAGGACGGATTGAGCGTGAATTACAGGATCGACGGTATCCCTCTCGCGTTCGGTGCAGAATCTACCTATGACCCCACCGGTATTCCAATGGTAAAAAATGCGGTTCTGCATAATATTGCTGATGTTGATCAACTTGATCTCAATAATCTCCGCTTTGAAAATGATAAAAATGCACAGGTTGCTTTTGATGCAGTACGCATCATTCAGGATGAACTCAATGATGAAATCTTTACCGGCGTTGGCTTTATGGGACCATTTACAACCGCTGCCAACCTTGCCGGAACCACGACTGTATTAAAAGCAATGCGCAAAGACCCGGAAGGGCTGCATAAGCTTCTTGATTTTGCTGCCGATGCCACCATCGAAGTGGGCCGCAAATTCGTAGAAAACCAGATTGGTATTGGTTTAGCCGAACCAACTGCTTCTCTCGTATCGCCAAAACAGTTCCGCGAATTTGTCACGCCTTACTATATAAAGGTTATGGATAAATGGAAAGAATGGGGTTGCCGCGGTGCTGGCTTTCATATCTGTGGAGACACTTCGAAACTTCTGGAATGCTTTACAGAAATGAAAATTCGGGGAATCAGCATTGACAGTGCCGTAGATATTGTCTACGCAAAAGAAACTGTTGGCGACCAATTATCCATTATGGGAAATGTATCACCAATTGAAATTCTGGAAGGAACTCCTGCTTCTATAGAACAGGCGGTAAAAGATTGTTTCGCAAAGTGCTGGGATAATCCGCGTGGCTTTACCATTGCCCCGGGATGTGACATTCCGGTACAGGCTCCATTGGAAAACATTGACGCCTATATGCGGGCAGCAAGACAATGTGCAAAATACCCGGTACAGCCTTCAAACTGGGAATAAAACCCGGCTGATATAAGAAGCCATTGCAAATAAATGAATATGCGCATTCTAATGTGCTCCAGTTACAAAAGCAATGGCTTCTTTTCTGAAAACAAATCTCTCAAAAAGCTGAGTTACCTTTCGTTTCGGCTTTCCTGCTGATCTGATGGCACAAAATTCATTAACATTACCATTCATTTCTCAATCTCACTATTCCAATGGTAATAATAACTGCGAATTTGCCTTCCACTCCGCAATTTTACTAATCCAATGGCAAAGAAGCCTCCAAATTTGCCATCCATTTCACGTTTCCACTATTTCAATGGTAAAGGAGTCTCCAATTTTACCTTTCGTTTTGCACTTTCTTCAAATTCGATGGCAATTTCCCTGTTTTCTTCGCTGCACGGTGCCCAAAATCAAAAACCGATGGGGTTTCGACGCAAATTTGGTACTTTTTTTGTACTTTCCTTGCTTTTCCCCTCCGTCTATGCTATACTCCTAATCGTTGCAAAGCCCACTACACGCAGCCTGCCACCGGCAGCCTGCTTTGCATGCTAAGGCAAAAAATAAGGTCTTTTCGGGCTTTCCGGCGGTCACCGCCGTTAAATGTGCCGTGTGTTCGAGACCTTCCACACGTAAAACAAAACTAAAGGAGAACAAAATATGAAAGAGAACAAAGTAACATTTCTGACCCAGGCGGCAATGATTGCTGCCATCTACGTGGTGCTCACTTATATTTTTGCACCATTTTCATTTGGAGAGGTACAGGTTCGTATCTCAGAAGCCCTTACGATTTTACCATTATTTACACCCGCTGCTATCCCTGGATTGTTCATCGGATGTCTGATTGGAAACATTCTTGGCGGTGCTATTCTGCCGGACATTGTTTTCGGAAGTATTGCAACTTTAATCGGTGCGTTCGGCACATATATGCTCCGCGGCCAGAATAAATTCGTTGCTCCGCTTCCTCCTATTGCAGCAAATACAGTAATCGTTCCATTCGTGCTCCGCTTTGGATATGGCGTGACACTTCCGATTCCGTTTATGATGCTGACCGTCGGTATTGGTGAGGTTATTTCCTGCGGTGTTCTGGGCATGATCATTTATTTTGCACTGAATCGCTACAGAGGTTTGATTTTTAAAACTGCTTCTGTATAAATTTTATATCAATTCATTTAATATCAAAAAACTTCATAATGTAAAAAACCCCGTGCACCGGAGAAAATTTTTCTCTGATACACGGGTTTTTTATGCGTTGCCTAAATAGGCAGGGCTCTTATCCTATCTGATATATCCGATAAATGCTCTTCCTGTCCCTGCCAGCATGGCATCCATCTGCTCATATGGTACCGACAGTATATTTCCTGTACTTACTTCCATGTACATTACATTACTCTTATCGTAACCGGTCAGAATGACTGCATTGGTTCCATCTATCATTCCAATGACCGGTGTGTTCTTATTAATGAGATACAGAATCTCATTCGTGGTACATCCGGTGAGTTCCAAAGCTTTGCCGTCTGATATTTCACCTGCAAGCTCCATGGCAGATTTTCCTGCCACCAGCTGCTCCCGCATGGAAAGAATTAATTCATCCTGTCCGGATATGTAATATTCCAGGCTGCGATTTCCACGCTCCCACACATACTCCTGGCTGGAGGTCACCACTACTCCACTTACATTCTCTGCCGCCTGTACTGCATAACCCGCTTTTTTGTAAATTCCCTGCAAACAACCCAGACCATATACATAATATCGCTCCAGGTCATTTCCATTGCTGAATTCTTCCAATGCCGGTTTATCAGACATTACCATCTTCGGTCTCAGTATTTTTACTTCCTGATTCTGAACACCATCGGCAAAAGTCAGCCGCATCTGTGTTTCTTTCAGATCTGTTATATAAGAATCCAAAGAAATATTGCTTTCCTTTTTCTCCTCGTTATTTGTAATATAATCCGCATTAATGCTGGTATAAATATTTCCGTTTTTCACTGCCCGGTTCAGGGTAAGCATGCCATCAGATATTTCCACATCCAGAATATATGCTTCCGCAGACTCATATGTTTTGATTACTTTATTATCGGAGCTTCTTATCTCTATTCGATACATGGGAAGAACGTTTCCGCCGGAAATAGTCTGCCCCGCATCCTCTGTCCGTGCAATACCGGATACAAAATCACTGTTAACAAATCCCAAAGGACGGATAGTCTCGCCTTCACCGGCTTCTACCAGATATTTCTTTCCTGTCTGAAGATTCTCTACGGTTACACTTCCGTCTTTCTCATCGCCCTCACCATTCTCATAGGCAAGCAGCTGTCCGTCATCAGACACTACATACTGGTCTTCTTCCAGATTGTTTACCAGTTCTGTTTTCTTATCCTTCTCCATGTCAATCTCATACAGAGTTCCATCTACCAATACATGGAGCAGATTCTGTTCCACGCTGTAATACACCAGTTTTCCAAGCTCCTCCCGGGCAAGCGCTGCTGATTTATCACTGGGGATAAATATCTTTTCATCAATATTATTCGTTTCAATATTGTAATAGTAAATAGCCGCACCGACCTGTCCTTCATGAGCTCCCCGGTTCATGTAACCGTAAACTGCAAAAGTTGTATTTCCCTTCTCGTCTACAGCAAGAATCTTTATCTCATGATCTCCGATGATATTACGTACATCTGTATTCTCCACACTGCGGAAGCTGAACAGCAGAGACAGTTCATCCGTATTACTGTTATAATTCCACAACTCATTCGCCTGAACGAATGACACGATGGTTCCGTCATCATTTATCATATATGGAACATCGTAAGGAGCGATTCCCAACAAGATTCCTTTTTCACTTAATACCTGCTGACTTCCGTCAAAAATCTGCTCCATAGTCCGGTCATAGTTCAGCAGATACATATTACCGGCAGACAGGCGAACCCGGAAAAACTCCTTTACCATATAGGTATCCAGTTCGTTTTCCTCTCCTTTACAGCTCACCTCATATTCCAGAAGAATCGAAGTATATGTAGGATTCGTCTCTACGATCTTCCATCTTTCTTTTCCCACAACCATCGGCGACAGTTCGCCCCATGTCACATGGTCATAATCAGAATGAATCGTCACATGTTGGAAAGTGGTATTATCTCCCTCTCCGGAAGGCTCAATCGCAGCGCCAACTCCGGTATTTTCCGCCTTCTTCAGCGCATTTTCATGAAAATTATATACGTAATCCAGACACTGAGGCAGGTTAAATCCTGTTGAATCCACAACTCTGGTGTAATAATAGATTTTTTGCTCATCCACCGTAAGGGCAAGCTCCAGCACTCTTTCTTCTGTAAAAACATTTTCATCGAAGGAAACGATGGTCTTTTCGTTCACCTTCTTTGTGGTACCCTCCAGCAATTTTTCCTCACCATCTATGGTATAGACCGTGTAATCCACGGAACTTATTTTATTTTCAAATGCTTCCACATTCATCTCCAACTGCTGATTTACCACGGGTGTAATGGTATCTCTCATGGTGGGGATGTCCATTTTCTGGCTGTACGCATTCAGCGGATTCACCCCAAAACCATCTGTGGAGAAATAAACTCTGGGCAGGGTTGCCCCGCCCATATCCGCAGTCATATCATCGTTGCCGCGGTTAGTCAGATAACTGAATATTGCCACTGCAACAATGAATACTGCCGTCAGAATGCCGGCTTCTATTAATCGTTTCTTCATCTATATATTTACTCCCTCTTACTTAAGCAGTTTTCCAAGCATGGGTGAGATATGAAGGGCCTGCTCGCAGGCACTGATCTCATTGCTATTATTTCCTTTGCGTCCTGTCTTCACGGCACGAATCAAAATATTTTTCGGTGTATGTTCCATATCAATGAATTCCAGGATCTGGGCATCATACCCCTCCCTTTCCAGATATTCCGCCCGCAGAGCATCCGTCACAAGTGCAGCAAAACGCTCTTTGATCAGCCCGTATTTCATCACCGGCTTTAAGACCTCACTGGCAATCTGACCGTTTACCTCATGCTGACAGCAAGGCACGGAAAGAATGACTTTCGCATTCCATCCCACCGCCTTGGCAAGTGCAAAATCAGTAGCCGTATCGCAGGCATGAAGTGTAACCACCATATCCACCTCATCCACTCCTGTGTAATCGGCAATATTTCCCTCTAAAAACTTCAACTTCTCATACCCGTATTTTTCACTGAGCTCATTACAGTGCCGAATTACATCTGCTTTCAGATCCAGACCAATAATACGGATATCATACCCCTTAAGCTCATGAAGATAATAATACATGGCAAATGTCAGATAAGATTTGCCGCATCCGAAATCCAGAATGGTAATCTCCCTGTCTTTTTCAAGCTCCGGAAGGATATCCTCAATGAATTCCAGGAAACGGTTGATCTGACGGAACTTATCAAAGCGGGAATGTACAATCTTGCCTTCCTTCGTCATAACTCCCAGATCCTGAAGAAATGGCACCTGCATTCCCTCCTCCAGAAGATATCTCTTCTTCCGGTTGTGGGACAGATCCACCTCTTTCACACAACCTGTCTGTGCCTTTTTCTTAATGGTTACCGTTCCCTTCTTACTCACCAGTACAGTATACAGATTCTTTTTCGTCTCTAACTGCATCTGTTTTAACTCCTCCATGAGACGAAGTATTTCCTCACACGCTTCTTTGGGATCAAGATTCTGATGGAATGCCTGGTTATTACGGAAAGTCTCTATTTGAAAGAAAAGTGTATCCTTCTTCATAAGAGGACGCACTTTCACTTTGGTGACACCGCCTTTCACACGTGGATTGCTAAGGACTGCCGATATAAACTCTATATTCAGATTTTCATTTAATAATGTTCTTATCTTTTCCATAGGCATATTATAGCGCAAGATTTCAGGTTCGTAAAGAAACAAAAGCAGGCGGAGAATAATCCCCGCCTGCCGTTATCTCGTTTTCCTTTTACTCTTCCTGTTCCTTTACTCCAGACTCTGCTTTCGGGAAGCGGATCGTTACCTTGAACAGGTCTCCGTCCAGATACAGTTCGAATGCTCCTCCCTGCATCTCCGTCAGACTCTTGGCAATGGAAAGTCCAAGGCCGCTTCCTTCTGTACTTCTGGAAATATCTCCCCGGATGAAACGCTCTGTCAATTCATCCGCATCAATGTTCAATGGCTGCTCCGATATATTTTTCAAAGAAAAGATGACTTCCTTATCTGTAACAGACAGATTTCCATACACGCGGGTTCCTTCCATGGCGTATTTCGCCGCATTGTTGTAAATATTTTCCAGTACCCGCCACATCCGACGTCCATCCACGCGGATTACAGCCTCTTTCTCCGGGAGACTTAAAATTTCTTTCAGATTCCGTTTCCGGAACTTCTCCTCAAATTCTCCGCTGGTCTGCTGTATCATTTCCACCAGATTAATATTCATATATTCCAGGGAAATGTTTCCAGAGCTTACCTTGGATGCCTCCACCACATCTTCTGTCAGTGTCTTAAGACGTTGTGCCTTTGCTTCCAGCACATCCAGATACCCCAGTATTTTCGGATCGGTAAAATTCTCCCGTTTTAAAAGATCAATATAATTAATGATAGATGTAAGCGGCGTTTTAATATCATGAGACACGTTGGTGATCAGATCTGTCTTAAGGCGCTCACTCTTCATACTTTTTTCCACCGCAGCGTCCAGGCCTTCCCCGATGGTGTTGATCCGCTCCGCGATCTCAAGCTGTTCCCCGTAAAGACCCTGAAGCGGAATCTGATAATCCACTTCACCATCTGCGATTCGATTCAGACCATCGTGGATACGCTGTCTTCCCAAAGCTCTCCTTGCCACGTAAACGCATGCCAGAGCTTCTGACGCAAACATCAGCATAACAATTCCCCCGGAACTGCTGCCAAGTGCAAACCAGTGAAGCAGAATAAATCCGCAGAACACAAGGATTGTCCGCCACAAATGGCGAATATTATGAATAACCTGCCCACACAGATGCAAAATCCATCTGAGGAGGCTGTCTTTCCACAGAGTCTTAGCCTTAATTCTCCGCACAAGGCTGAGCCATCCAATCAGAAATGCCGCACAGGAAATAACTGCAACGATTCCTGCAATCACCATCTCCGGCACTTCGCAGAACACAAACTGACCTGCAGAATTGTATTCATAATCAGAGGATACACTAAAGGATGGCCACAGACTGGCCAGAAGGTAAATTCCTGTCAGCCACACTCCCACAACAAGTGCTGCAGATATCTCAGTCTTCCAGTGATCAAACCATATCAGATGCAGCTCGTCGTCTCTGCCATTTCTTCCCGCTGTTATCGTCAGCCATACCAACACTGTCAAAAACAGAAGAAAAGAGGCCATTCCGCCCTGAACCAGCATCCGAATCTGTGGAGCGTATTTTTCAAAAGCCATATTCTGCACACAGAATTCATCCTGAACCGGAAATGTGGTATCCACACCCACCGCAAAGACAAAGTTCTCAGATGGCCCCTCATTTTTTACATGATCCTTCCAGGTTGACGCTGAGATTCCCTTCATATCAGAATTAAAATCTTTCAGCTTCGGTGTCACTTCCAGATGTTTTCCCATTTTCTGAATAGCAGCAAGGCTTTCTTCCAGATTTTCATATTCTGCATACGCTCCATGATTGGTGTAAATCTTTTTGGATTCCTTATCCGCATAAAGATAGAGCAGATTCGTATCTCCTTCATTCCAGCGGTTCAGATTGCTTTCATAGCTATTCACCATATCCCACAGTGAATTGATTGTATAATTGATCATACTAAATGCCTGTTCCAGCTTTCCGTTCCACTTCGGATTTGTATTTACGATTTCCAACAGATTCTCTGCATCGATGGGAGCATACATCTCTTCAATCCAATAGCCATCATAGGTCCAGCAGTCCACATACTTTACACGTCCCTCTCCATCCTGGATAGCACTAAAACCTTCTGTAGTCTCCCCGCGATAGAATTCCCCATTCCGCAGCTGGCTCATAATATCATCTGCAGTCCAGTTCTCGCTGTTCAGCACAAAAGCCAGTTCGCCGGCATCTACCTGCGCTTTCATCTCACTGTAATACAAATACTCATAAGTACGGTCTGTTTTGCGGCATACGATAATGGGATCTCTCATATCTGTACCGTACTCACCGCTGTTTATTTCATCATTATGGGATGCATCCTCCCACTTCACCAGATCTTCAAGATGGTAAGCAATACCATTTTCATTCTTATTGGCAATCTTTCCGCTGTCATAATAAGTTTTAATATCTACTATTTTCCCGCCATCATATTTTCCATCTGTTTCCATCTGGCTCTTTGCCCGGACATTGGTGAGAATCTGAGCACTTTCATCATAAACCTCTTTTGTAAATTCTCCGGAATCTGCATAATTTTTTACCGAAGCGGAGGATAATGCATTCCGCGCCAGCGCCGGATAAGCAGAAATCCACAACAGGCTGATGGCCATGATGATCGCCGTTACATGTGCCAGTGCAATCAAAACTGTTTTGGTAATTCCGGATTGATACCACTTCTTCATAGAAACTCCCTTCTAAAGTTTCTCCACCTTATAGCCGACTCCCCAGACGACCTTGAGATACCGGGGCTCTTTGGGATTGATCTCAATCTTCTCCCTGATATGGCGAATATGTACCGCCACCGTATTATCTGCTCCGATAGCCTCTTCATTCCAGATATTTTCATAAATCTGGTCGATAGAGAATACTTTTCCCTGATTCTTCACTAAAAGTAATAAAATATTATATTCGATCGGGGTCAGCTTCACGGTCTCACCATCTACCGTAACCTCTTTCAGATCATCATTGATTGCCAGTCCTCCTGTCTCGTACACAGCCTGTCCTCCATGGTCTACCGTACTTCCAAGCTGTGTGTACCTGCGCAGCTGAGATTTCACTCTGGCCACAAGCTCCAGCGGATTGAATGGTTTGGTCACGTAATCATCTGCTCCCACATTCAATCCGAGGATCTTGTCTGCATCCTCTGATTTTGCAGATAAAATGATAATCGGCATATTGTTAGCCTCCCTGATCTTAAGGGTAGCTCTGATTCCATCCAGCCTCGGCATCATTACATCAATCACAAGTAAATCTACCTTCTCATCCCGCAGCACTTTCAGTGCCTCCTGACCGTCATAGGCCTTCAGTACCTCATATCCCTCCTGCGTAAGATAAATATCAATTGCCTCTACGATTTCTTTATCATCATCACATACCAGTATTCTGGACATTTTCATCACCTCCCTCTTACTATACAAGAATAGCAGGGAATTTTTAAGGTCTATCAAGGGAATTTCTTAAGATTTTTTTAATCCCGTCTCCTGTACCTTTCTTTGAAATGACTTTTTCAGAGATACTACGAATTCCGGGGTCACCACAACCCCTTTTGACCTTACATACCGGGCAGAAGATTCATCAAATTCCATCTGTACCGGACCGCACACTCTATACTCTTCAATCGTTTCCATGCAATGCCGTGCTTCCTCCTCTGCCATTTTCGGTGTCAGCGCATAAGAAAGCCAGTATACGCCAAATGGAATTCCCATGTCATTGCAACTCTGAGCGTTTTTCCGAAACTGAACATCTATCACACCCCCTCCATAACCTGCTCTCAACATGACATAGTCCGTAGCAGTTTCCTTCATCCTATTCCAGTCAACATTCCCCCACTCTTCATTCACACGAATAACCGCCATATCCATTCTCCACTTTTCAATTCAGAACTTTTACTTCTTATAATTAATATATGATGGTGCGGGCTAAATGTGATTATGTCTGATTTTGATGTTTTTTGTCGAATATTATCGAAAACTTTCTTTTATTCTCCTTTGCGATTATGATATTTATAGGTACTCTATCACAAAAGAAAGGAGCCCTGATAATATGAACGAGGTACAACATCTAATTCGCTCTCTTGGAATCGGTGCTACTTATCGCGGATACCGCTATTTACTACTTGCAGTAAAATTGTGCCTGGAAGATGAAGATTACCTCCTGGGAATCAGCAAACTCCTATATCCCCAAATTGCTCACATCTGCCAGGCAAGTGTCAGTAGTGTAGAACGGGATTTACGAACAGTAATTACTGTATGTTGGGAACGCGGTAACCGAGCACTGTTAAATGAAATTTCTTTATATCCACTATTATCCAAGCCTACTACCGGCGAATTCCTGGATATTATTGTGAACCATTTGCGCCAGGAATCTTCGGTTTAACACCCACCAAAAGAAAAAGTTCTTATTTTCTTAAGCTTTGGTTAAGAAATTTTCGTTTTCTTTTAGAGTTTCAACATATTTTAGACACATTTATCTCATATACTATAATCAGATAGTTGATAGAGCTCAACTATCTCCCCCCTCATTAAAGTACACACGCTGGGGAGCCAGACTCCCCGGTGTCGCACTTTACTCTCATTCCTTTTAGATAACAATAAAGACAAGAACCCCTCGCATCCAGCCAATGCGAGGGGTTCTTCTTTCTACTATATTATTTTCATTATCTTGAACATCTGAACTGCAGCTCTTCCCATCTTCTGTCTACTTCCTTCTGGAACTCTTCCAGAAGATATTCATTTTCTTTCTTAAATAAATGTTTGAATCTGCCCTGTGGTCTTAAGAAGTCTTCAATCGGAAGCTTTTTCTTCGGCTCATAGTTCAGGATCCATTTTCCTTCTACCACTTCGAACAGCGGCCAGTAACAGGTCTCTACACCCAGCTTGCAGATTTCCATAATGTCCGGAGTATTATATCTCCATCCACGCGGACATGGTGCCATGATATTCAGGAATGCCGCTCCCGGAGTATAAATAGCTTTTTCTGCCTTGATATGTAAATCTTTAAAATTCTGCACAAATGTAGTCTGTGCCACATACGGAACATCATGTGCCGCAATGATAGCAGCCAGGTCCTTACGGTTCTGTGGTTTTCCGTTGCTCTTGGTTCCAACAGGTGTTGTGGTTGTATCTGCATACATCGGTGTTGCGGAAGAACGCTGGATACCGGTGTTCATATAAGCTCCATTATCATAGCAGACATAGACCATGTCATGATTACGCTCCATTGCTCCGGAGAGGGACTGGAATCCGATGTCGTAGGTTCCTCCGTCACCGCCGAAAGTAATGAATTTATAGGTCTCGTCCAGTTTGCCTTTTCTTTTCAATGCCTTATATGCACCTTCCACACCACTTAAGGTAGCACCTGCATTTTCAAATGCATTGTGGATATAGCTGTCTTCCCAGGAAGTATACGGGTAGGTAAAGGTGGATACCTCCAGACATCCGGTTGCATTTCCGATTACCGCCTTATCTCCTTCATGAAGTCCGCGAAGTACATTTCTAACTGCAATGGTACCTCCGCATCCGGCACACATTCTATGGCCCGGAGCAAGACGTTCCGGCTTATTCATCGTCTCTTTAAAATTATAGCTCATCTTCTTCGTCTCCCCCTTATTCTCTAATTCCCAGATAACGGTAAGTCTCACCTGCGTCACCTGTCTCAACCATCTGTTTCAGGGTATTAAATATGCCTTCCATGTCTTCTACACGAACGTCACGTCCGCCAAGACCATAGATATAGTTTACTGCAAGCGCCTGTGAACGAGCACGGAACAGTGCTGCCATTACATCGGCTCCCAGAGGACCGCCGTGGTTGGTATATCCTTCTGCTCTGTCCATAATCGCAACAGCCTTTACATTTTTCAGCGCTTCTGCAATCTCTTCTGCCGGGAACGGACGATAGAGACGAATCTTCAGAAGACCAACCTTCTCTCCGTCAGCACGCATCTTATCGATGGCATCCTTGGTAGTTCCTGCTGCAGAACCGATCATTACCACTGCCACCTCAGCGTCATCCAGACAATATTCCTCAAACAGACCATACTGTCTTCCGGATAATGCGGCGAATTCGTCTGCCACTTCCTTTACTACCCGGCTTACATTCTTCATGCCTTCTGCCTGATTTCTTTTTGCCTCCATATAATAATCTGTAATGGAATACGGGCCAACTGCCATTGGACACTCCGGATTCAGCAGATAATTTTCCGGCTTATATTCTCCGACAAAATTCTTCACATCTTCATCTTCCAGAAGCTCTATATTCTCAACCGCATGACTGGTAATGAAACCATCCTGACAGATCATAATCGGAAGTCTTACATCCTTATGCTCAGAAATCCGGAAAGCCTGTACCATATTGTCATATGCTTCCTGATTGTTCTCTGCATACATCTGAATCCATCCGGCATCTCTTGCTCCCATACTGTCGGAATGATCACAATTTATATTAATCGGCCCGGACAGTGCACGGTTTACCAGTGCAAGTGCAAGTGGCAGACGATTAGATGCCGCAATATATAATTCTTCCCACATATAAGCAAGACCGCAGGAAGAGGTTGCTGTCAGGCTTCGTGCACCTGCCGCGGAAGCTCCGATAGCCGCACTCATAGAACTGTGCTCACTCTCCACCGGGATAAACTCTGTATCCACCTGTCCATTTGCCACGAAAGAAGCAAAATACTGAGGGATTTCTGTGGATGGTGTAATCGGAAATGCCGGAAATACATCCGGATTGATCTGTCTGAGGGCGATTGCCACCGCCTCATTTCCTGATAATCTGTCTCTCTTTGCCATCTTACTTCACCCCTTCCATTGTGATTGCTCCGAACGGACATGCTTTTACGCAGATGCCGCATCCCTTGCAGTGATCATAGTCAAATGCCCCTCTCTTCATATCCTTTACAGGGATAGAACTGTCCGGACATACCGGAACACAGAGCAGACACTGTTTACATTTATCCTCAATAAATACCGGCTTATTGGTAGACCATTCACCGGTGTTAAAATCTTTAGAAGTTCCTGCTCCGGCAATCACCATACCTTCTGTCAGATCCTTCCAGCCTGCTTTCACACCTAATTTTGTGATATCTGTAGCCATTACTGTACCTCCTTAAGTGCCATCTCAAGTGCCTTCATATTACCATCAATTACTTCCGGCTTGCTGGCAAATTTATGAGAAAATGATGCACGCATCTCTTTTAAAAATGTCTCTTCATCCATAATTCCCGCCACTTTTACAATTGCTGCCAACAGCGGTGTATTGGGAAAATATTTTCCGATTGTTGCCATGGACACCTTACGGGCATCAATGGTATAAACCTTTCCTTCATATCCTTTTAAATGTGGAATAATCTCTTCCTTCGGGCGCTCTGTGTTCACCAGAATCGCTCCATCCTTCTTTAATCCGCTGGTCACGTCTACCGCCTCCAGAAGAGACTCATCTACAACTACTACATACTGCGGATCATAAATATTGGAATGTGCACGAATCGGTGTGTCACTGATTCTGTTATAGGCAGTAATCGGCGCACCCATACGCTCCGGACCATACTCCGGAAATCCCTGCACATATTTACCGGTCTGAAATGCCACATCTGCCAGCAGAAGAGCAGCTGTCTTAGCACCCTGTCCACCGCGTCCATGCCATCTGATTTCTGTAAGATTACTCATCTTTCTTCTTCCTTTCTTCCTATTAGTAAGTGAATTTAGTCACTATTGTACTTTAATCTGCTAAAATTGTCCATGCAGAAATTTATTTTCTTTCTTATTTTCTTTCTTATTTTCCTGATTTATTTCCTGATTTTCATATTGTATCATCAGAAAAATAGCGTTATAATAAAAAACGTAAAAGGGGTGCCTGCCGAAGCAGGCTGAGAGTAAGCTAGTCCGCTTTAACCCATTAACCTGATTTGGGTAATGCCAACGTAGGGAACATAAGGTCTGTATTGATTGCGGTATGCTCCCTTTGCATACCGCTTTTTATATCAGATGGGAGATGATTCCCGCCTCTTTAGGCGGTGATCAAATCTTGAAAGCAACTCACCCCGGCGACAGATTGGGAGCACCACCTTCTGCCGCGGTATAAAACGAATGGCGGCATCACTGCCGCATTGCATTCAGAAACTTTGTTTAGGAGGAAAAGATTATGTCTGGTTACACCACACAAATGGATGCTGCCCGCCAGGGTATCATCACACCGCAGATGAAAATCGTTGCGGAAAAAGAACACTGGGACGCAGAAGAACTGCGCAAAGCGATTGCAAAAGGAGAAATCATCATCCCATGCAACAAGAACCACACATCTTTAAGTCCAAGCGGAGTAGGCGCTAAGTTAACAACCAAGATCAATGTCAACTTAGGAGTCTCCCGTGACTGGAAAGATGTAGATATGGAATATGAAAAGGTACGTTCTGCCGTTGAAATGGGCGCAGAGGCCATTATGGACCTGAGTTCCTATGGCGACACCAGAACCTTCCGTCGCAAACTCACCCAGGACTGTCCGGCAATGATCGGTACCGTTCCGATTTACGACGCCGTTGTTTACTATCACAAACCACTGGGTCAGATCACCGCTCAGGAATGGCTTGATATCGTCAGAATGCATGCTGAAGACGGTGTGGATTTCATGACCATTCACTGTGGTATGAATCGGGCAACTGCCGCTCGTTTCAAACAGAATAAACGTCTTATGAACATTGTATCCCGCGGTGGTTCCATCATGTTTGCATGGATGGAGATGACCGGAGAGGAAAATCCGTTCTATGAGCACTATGACGAGATTCTTGATATCTGCCGTGAATACGATATTACCATGAGCCTTGGAGATGCCTGTCGTCCGGGATGCATCGCAGATGCTACGGATACTGCTCAGATTGAAGAGCTGATCACACTGGGAGAACTGACCAAACGCGCCTGGGCAAAAGATGTTCAGGTTATGATCGAAGGGCCGGGACATATGCCGATGAATCAGATCGCTGCAAATATGGAAATCCAGAAAACGCTCTGCCATGGCGCACCATTCTACGTTCTCGGACCTCTGGTAACCGATGTAGCTCCGGGATATGATCACATTACATCCGCCATCGGAGGCGCAATCGCCGCAGCTTCCGGCGCAGCATTCTTATGTTATGTAACACCGGCTGAACACCTGCGTCTCCCAAATGCCGCAGATGTGAAGGAAGGAATCGTTGCCGCTAAGATTGCAGCACACGCAGCTGATATTGCCAAAGGAATTCCGGGGGCTGCCGACTGGGATTACAAGATGAGCGAGGCAAGAAAACGTCTGGACTGGGAAGAAATGTTCAACCTCAGCATGGATCCGGAAAAAGCACGCCGCTACCGCGCTGAGGCAAAACCTGAAAAAGAAGATACCTGCAGTATGTGCGGTAACTTCTGTGCAGTCAAGAACACCAACCGTATTCTTGACGGAGAAATCGTAAGTATTTTTGATGAGTAGTCAGCGGGGACAGGTTCCTCGACTCTAACGAGTCACGGAACCTGTCCCTGTTAAGTTTTATCTGATTTTTTTCTTTCTGTCGTAAAACGTAGCCCCGGCTACGCCGAAAATGCTCACAAGCAACAGTGCGGCCCAGAGAAGCAGGTTGCTGTTGTCACCGGTTCGAGGACTGGTCGATGCGCCTGTGTTCGAATTGTTTTTACTCGACTTTGGCGGATTAGTCGGGTCAGTTGTTTGTTGCTTTGCTATTTCAACCTCCGAATCCCCAGGTTCCTCAGATGGTGTGTACGCCCCATTGTACCTGCATTCATACACGGCCAGTGTACCGGATACCTCGCAGGCAGTAAGAAGAAGTGCATTGCCCGATTTACTGTCTGATGCAGACACAAAGCACAGTCCTTCGGGGGAAACATCACCCTTGATTGCCTCATCAAATTCACGGGAATTGATGTAATTTGCAAATTTTGCATTTGCAGGGTCAGTAATGTCATATACCATCACGCCGCCGATTCTTTCAATAGCAATAAAGGCATATGTCTTTCCATCCACCGTGCCGGTAACCACGCTCTCCGGTTCCGGGCCTTTTTTGCCGGAGCGGTTGTCCAGACTTATCTTATCGTTGGAAGCATTGAAGTAATCCGGTAATTTCTCAGCAGTTACCTGTTCAAACTCGCTGCCGCTGTCAAACACAAGGTTTAAGCCGCCGGCAGTTGCCTCATATATTGAAAATGATCGTCCTCCGAATACATAAGCTTTCTCATTGTCCAGCCCGTCCCACATGGTTGCGTTGAACCAGACAACCTTAGAATCCAAAGTAACGTTGCCTGTCGGTGAGGTTTTGTTTTCATATTCATTGTCAAAACCTGGCCAGTCAGCACGGCTGTCCCCCTCGTTAGCTGTAAACAAATATGTTTTACCATCTATTTCAGCAACTGATATCCCGTCAGGCATCTTGATTCCATAGACATTTTCATAGTTTTTCAGTTCAATTGTGCCATTTTTTTCAAGATCCACCTTTGTCGTACCATAGTTCTGGAATCCCAGCGGATATACGTTTGTAAATTCTCCGGAAGCGATATCCAGTACTGCTACAGCATTTGCCTCCTGCAAAGAAACATAGGCTGTATTTCCTGCTACTGCGATATATTCAGGCTCAAAATCGGTAGAAGGCTGCTTATCTTTCTGGACAAGCACACCGGCGGATGTAAGTTCTTCCCTCTTTGCGTCGAAATTGTCAAAGTATGCTGATTTTGCGTTCATGTTGTTCGCACTGTCAATTGTAATAATTGTTACAGAACCTTTCGGATCCACAGCATTAGTACCTTCTCTCGGCTCACCTTCATCTGCCGTCAAAATCGTGCCATTGCTTGTAAATGTCAGCATATCCGGCTGCACGCCCACAGCAACAGTAGAGAGAAGTTCCAGAGAACCATCAGTATTGCAAGCGAACAGAGCAACTACACCATTGTCTGCATAATTCTCTGCCTGGATTGCAGCTGCAAGTTTACTTCCATCAGGAGAAACTGTTACAGAAGTCATATCCCCATACGCAAATCCGTCTACCAGCGCCTTTACATCATATTCTGTACCTGCAAGACTTACCACCTCATCACCGTCCAGTTTGCCATTCAAGTCAACGGCAATCAGCTTGCCCTTAACACCGCTTACTGCATAGGCATAACCATTTACCGGATTGTAGGTTACGATTTCAAGGCTGCCGCCATCTTCGTTCATTGCCCCGGAGTTATGACGGCCTGCAAGCTCCAGCTGAAGGGAACCTGTAGAATCGTAATATCCCTTCACACGGGTATCGCCAGTTACTACCGGAGTATAAACAGGTTCACCGGGTTCACCAGGTTCAGCTTCAATGGTATGAACCTTGCCATAGTCACCCTTACTGTTTCTCGGCGCATTGGCCATTACGTATGCATCATCGACTGTCACAGAAGTTTTTTCCCATACAACAAGTCCGAAATCTGCGTGATTCGTTCTCTTAAGTGATTTCTGTTTGGAAATCTTTGTTTCAGGACTGTTGCCAGCTGTCACAGTGTCAACCTCTTCGCTGCCCTTTAACAGGCTGATGGTGTAACTTTTGTTATTGATTGTCCAGTCACAAGTCAAGTCTGCCTGCGGCAAGTCATAGGTAAGGAAATCATCTGTTGTTTCCTCGGCTGCACCAATGATAAGATAAGATCCCTTTGCAGAAATTATACCACTTAACGGCAATGTATTTGTGCCATCTGACAGTGTGTATTCTTTCAGGTCTACCTCTGCATCAGAAGGATTGTACAGTTCAATGAAGCTGTTAGCAATAGGTGTCTCTCCTTTACCTCCCCCTCCATAAATCTGTTCAATGATTGGCTGTGCAGAGACGATCTCTGTGCTGTCGCTCTCATTCTGAAATGCCTCACCTTCCTGAGCAAACACGGTTGAACCCATTGAAAGCATCAGAACAAACGCCAACATAACTCTTGTTAATCGTTTCATTTACATTCCTCCAATTCAAGTTTATTCTGTAATACATTCTCGGTAAAGAGATGGACTAAAGTCACACAGACAGAACTGGAGGGACGCCAGTTCGATTCCATGCATACCTATAGACATTAATAATTATAGGAATGCTATGTTAATTCTAATATCACATCCATGTAAAATCACTGTAAAATCTGTAAGAAAAACCCATACACCAAAAAAGCTACATCAAAGGATTGCCAACTTTTTTCAGGAATTTTACAAACTGGTGCAATCATTCTTTACATACACTTGTTATAATACGTGCATAAATCCGGGCATTTGGTTTTATGGGATATCCGGGATTTTTGGGAGACTTTATAGGGAGCTTAGATAAGAAGAGAAATGTCAGAAGATTGTATTATACTTAAGAAGCAGATGGAACAAATCATTGAAAAGAAAAAAGTGTATCCGGTATATCAGCCAATTGTATCTTTGAAATCAGGAGAACTTCTAGGATATGAAGCACTTTCGCGCATTTCGCTGGAAAACTGTTCTTTTAATGTGGAAGAAATGTTTACCTATGCGGAAGAATTTCAATATCTTTGGAATCTGGAATATATTTGCAGAAAAAAGGCTTTAAAAGGGGCACGGAATGATATAGGAAAGAAAAAGCTGTTTTTAAATGTTGATCCGAATATTTTTCGTGATGAACGTTTTAAGGCGGGAATGACGTTTGATTATCTGAAACGTTATGATATTTCACCAGAGAATATCGTTTTTGAAGTATGTGAGAGAACGGATATTAAGGAAATTACTCTATTTCAAAAGACGGTAAACCATTATGAAAAGCAGAATTATGAGATTGCAATTGATGATTTCGGAAAAGGACACGCACATTTTAACCGCATCTTTTTCCTGCATCCGAAATACGTAAAAATCGATATGTCGCTCATAACCGATATAGACAAGGATTGTGTGAAAAATTCTTATGTGGAGGGGCTTGTCAAATTCTGCCACAGCGAAAATATTTCCCTGATTGCAGAAGGAATTGAAACGAAAGAAGAACTTACTGCCCTCATAAGGCTTGGCGTTGATTACGGGCAGGGATATTTTCTGGGAAAACCAACAAAGGCACTTCAGAAAATTCCGCAATCGCTCAAAGATATTATCCGTGAGAATAATGCATAGAACCTGCCTGAATGACTGCCGAATGATCTTTACCGATATCAATCACGACCTGTCTTCTTCTGACATTCATCTTACTCATGAAATACTCATCGATTGCATTCATTGGAGATACACTGGCATCCTGTACATATTCCAGCACATGGAAATTATCCACTGACTTAATAAATTTTCTGTTATCATTTTCAAGATTTACAATTCTCATATTAGCTTTTTCAGCGATTCTTCAAACCGTTTATCATCTTCCTCCGACCGTTTTGACGGTCCTTTCAAATGATGCTTTTTCTTTGCGTTTCTTGCTTTCTTCGCCAGATGACGTTCCATCAACATCTGATCGATATTTTCATTTGTATACCATTTACCACTCTGATGGATACCATAAGCACCTTTTTCCCAGGATCATTGCGGCCACACCATAATCCTGTGTCACAACAATGTCTCCCTTCTGACATAGACTGACCAATTTAAAATCTACTGCATCAGTACCGGCTCCCACTGTGATCACCTCGCTGTAATCCGAATATAAAACATGGTTTGTATCACACAAGAGAACAACAAAAGCGTTCTACTCATCCCAATAATCAATCGTTTCTTGTGGAGTGGTATCAATACCGAACAACTGCCACATAAAATCCTCTCTTTCATGATAAAGATTGATTATTCGAATATATTCATCTTCGATACGATAAAACACATAATTCTTAGACACAAATAAGTATCTATAATCTGTAACAACATCAAACATCTGTGATACTTCCGGTCCTTTCTTTTCATTCTCAAAGAGACCTCTTATAGCTTCTGTTATTATTTTGATTATTTCTTTTGCCCTATTTGTACCATATTGCTGTGTAATTACCTATTTAAGCTCTCGCAGCTTATCCGCTGCATCAGGAGTATATTTTATCTTTTCAATCAAGTACCCCCAATTCTTTTTCCAAATCATCTGCATCTATCCAGCCTTCAATCTCTGCTCTTTCTTCTGCTCGTTTTAAATCAAGCATAAGCATTGCAATTGACTGTTCTTTTAGTGCTTCTTTACTGTTCTTCGTTACAATAAAAGGTAAACCTTCAACATTAAGAGATTGCTGAATAAATGTATTAAATGCATCTGTCAACGTCATTCCGGTTTTTGCATAAATATCTTCAACGGTTTTCTTTATTTCTGAATTGATTCTCACCTGGAAAGTCGAATCCTTTGGTGCTGTTGCAACATTTAACTTTGTATCCATCAGACATACCTCCTTTTTCTTAATCATAACACAATGCCCACGTCGTGTAAACACAATGTCATTACATCCGTTTTTCATCATATGCTTGATTGCTTATATTCCAAGTGTGCGATTGGAAGATCAGATGCTGTTTGCCGGGATAAACAATTCTGAATTATTCACGGAACAATATCTGAACTGATAACTGCATCATGAATTTGAAAATAGATACTTGTAGCCATAACATCATTCAATTAACCCGTCAAAAGGGTATAAAATCCCTATAACAGAGTTTCAGAACAGTTGTTAAGCTGTCAAGGTTCGTTAATAGTTGCTATTCCAGCTGAACATTCAGCCTACTGATATTTGAAAGTGTCACATAGAATTCATTCTTATAAGGGCAGCTGCTACACAGCTTGAATGTGATGTATCTTGCTGAACGAACTACTTTTACAGCAATCTTCAGCAGTTTTAAATATGTTATATGCAAGAGCATGAACCTGCTTTGTATATGAATTCACCATAAACTACCGCATAATCGACTTTGTTATTTGGGGTGATCTCATCAAGCTCATCCACAAGGTGGGATGCTTTTTCACGGAGGATTCCATTCTCCTTCAGTCGAATCACATAGTTTGTGCCATTTTCCTCACACCGTTTATAAAGGTCTGACGTAGCAAAACCGCTGTCACCGCGAAGCAGAATACGGATTTCCGAATAATCATTCAGGGTTTGCTTACGAATTCTTTGATGAGAAGTAAGCCTGCATCGGAGGATAAATCTCCTCCATCAAAATTTATTTTAATCTGTCTATTGCTTTCCAATGATAAGGTATCTACAATATTCAGTTAAAATACAGTAACTATGTGGCTTTCAGCCACTCACACGGCTGTGCCGTGAATAATCTTGGATTAATTATAGGATTGATTAACGCAAAAAAGTAACCGCCCGGTCCAAAGTTGCGATTACTTTTTAGTTAATCATATTCCTAGGTCAACCGTCTATCGGTAGTCCTTTTCTATTGATATTATATTCCTATTAATACAGATGAGTCAATTTGTGATTTCCCTGCTTGCGAAATACAAGTGTTCCTGGTCCCTCTGAAATTAGCCTGCTGGTTCATTAAGATAGCCGCAATTCGGGCAATTCCATTGACTCGGAAAAGTACCACACGGGTTGTAAATTGTATACTCTTTGCCACATTGTGGGCAAACCCATCCTACTTCTTCTTGACCACCACTAACCCCGGTCAATTCTTCATCCGAAAGCATTCTTTTTGTTTCTTCCTTTTCTTTCATGATAGGTCCTCCAATCCTTCTCTATAATGCCCAAAATAACGATAAATCTTTTGTTATTTTGAATTTATAATATTTTTAAAAACTATTATGGATGATTTGTGTGCTTAGAAATATATTCACAAATATGTTACCATATGTGGTATGAAATTTCCATGTTTAGTTTTTCTACATGAATTTTGGCTTTTGTTGCTTTTGTTACAGTGTGTAAGGCTCCTGATCAGATTGGTTCAGGTCCGCCCCCTTTTGAAAAAAAGCGGAAAGCCGCGGAAATACAAGGGATTCCGGGAATGCACCTAAAGGAAATTTAAAGAAGAGTATCTAGTAAATCTCCCTCCAAACATATCCCAGAGCCCCCAGTTTTTTGCACTGTTCAGGTTGTCCTGTGCATTCCTGAGGCTTTTCAATGCCCTGTTACCAGAATCAATTGCTTCCCTTTTTTCTTTTTCCAAATCATATACCACCTCTAAAATTTTTGGATTCTGAGTTTATGAGGTTTATAATCTGAAAATTATTTGGTAATTACAACTTTTCCTTCGGAGTCAAGTAATGGAGTAATACTGCCTGCATATCCTGATTTCCAAATCAAATAGTTCACGCCAGTTTCATGGTCTACTAAAATCTGACGAATACCCGCATCTTTTAACTGAGAACCATCAGCAAAGACAACCTCAAATCTTTCTTCTTTTTTTGCCATATTTCAATTCTCCTATAAATCTTGATTTATTTTCCTAATGTGTTACTGTTTTTCGCTGCGGCCTTTGCACTGATCGTATTTGTCGATTCAAACAGAGAAGAAGTCGGCGCAACAGGACTCATCAGAACTCTTCCTGTTCCACGATACACATTTACAAGTCCTTCTCCACTGACTGCAGATCCTACCAGTGTCTTTGTCGTCCTCTCAACAGTAAAATCAAGGTTGGATGACCAGCATACTGCCAGATTTCCATCAATTTTCAGCTCGTCATTTTCCAGCTCGACCTCTATCAGTTCATTCTCCGGAACATTACATTCCAGCGCAACCACACCTGTTCCCTGGAGGCTCATATTGAACAGCCCTTCTCCACCTAATACAGCAGAAGAAGCATTTTTCCTGGCAATGACATTTCTTTTCACACGGGCATCACAGGCAAGGAACATTCCATCTTCAATGGTCATTCCAACTGCTCCCCATTTCGACACATCCTGAAGAATAATATATTTATATGTAGGCTCCAATACCAGGCATCCTTCTCCAACATATTCCGGTTTCACAGCAGACTCTTTTGTAACAGCACCTTTTAATGCTTTACCAAAAAGATCTCCTATTCCTTTTACACCGGATGTTGCCTTAACACTTCCTCCCATCCATTGCATCGAACCTACCTGAATGACTGCCGAATGATCTTTACTGATATCAATCACGACCTGTCTTCTTCTGACATTCATCTTACTCATAAAATATTCATCGATTGCATTCATTGGAGATACACTGGCATCCTGTACATATTCCAGCACATGGAAATTATCCACTGACTTAATAAATTTTCTGTTATCATTTTCAAGATTTACAATTCTCATAATTGTTTTCTCCTCTCTTTTCACACCCATCTGATAATACAAATGAATAATACTGTTCTATAAGACAATTATATTTTCCACACCCAAATAAATACACCGTCCATATATAGAAATAGGAGCCCGTATTTCACTAATTTTGCGGGATTAATTTAGCTATTAGCTTTTTCAGCGATTCTTCAAACCGTTTACCATCTTCCTCCGTCCGTTTTGACGGTCCTTTCAAATGATGCTTTTTCTTTGCGTTTCTTGCTTTCTTCGCCAGATGACGTTCCATCAACATCTGATCGATATTTTCATTTGTATACCATTTACCGCTCTGATGGATACCATAGGCACCTTTTCCCAGGATCATTGCGGCCACACCATAATCCTGTGTCACAACAATGTCTCCCTTCTGACATAGACTGACCAATTTAAAATCTACTGCATCAGTACCGGCTCCCACTGTGATCACCTCGCTGTAATCCGAATATAAAACATGGTTTGTATCACACAAGAGAACAACCGGAATCTCATATTTCTTTGCTGTTTTTTCTACGATTGACACCACAGGGCAGGCATCCGCATCTACCAGTATCCTCATTTTTTCTTTCCTTTCATCAGATCATAACTTTCCCAAATCATGCCTGAATGGGTTTTTTTGCTTATTATTTTGGAATCCAATTGAGTGAAAATATCACAACGTCACCGCAAACATTGATTATTTTTAATTATT